>JALYYG010000056.1 GCA_030946685.1 Candidatus Dormiibacterota bacterium
ATCATGGCAACGAGCGAGCCTGCCAAGTCCCGGACCGTCCCGCCTCCTTCCGACGAAGTGCCTGACTTCGCGCGCCTCCAAGTGATCCTGGCGAAGTTCGGCGGAGAGATCGTCGCCTGAGCTAGCCAAGTTGCGGTGGGGACGACCTACAAGCGGGCGTCCCCACCCGCGACGACCGTACGATGACACCCGATGGCACGACTATCTATACCTGCGCTGGCCCACGGGCCTGCTGAAGGTGAGCATTCCGGGATTCGCGAGATTGCCAACCAGGCGCTTCTCACGCCCGGCGCCATTCGGCTCGATGTCGGGCAGCCCAACTTTCGGACGCCCGACCACATCGGGGACGCGGGCAAGCGCGCCATCGACGAAGGCAAGACCTACTACACCCACACGCAGGGCCTTCTTTCCCTCCGCGAGAAGCTGGCCGCCAAGCTCGCGCGCGTCAACGGGATCAACGTGACGCCCGACCGCATCGCCTGCACCCCAGGCGGCGTCGGCGCCATCGCCGCTGTTTTCGCATCGGTTCTCGAGGACGGCGACGAGGTCCTGCTGCCCGACCCCGGCTGGCCCAACTTCCGGATGATGCTTTCCTGGACCGACGCCAAGGGCGTCTTCTACCCCTGCCCGCCCGCCGACGGTTTCCAGCCCGATCTCGACGCCCTCGCCGCGCTTGTCACCCCGCGCACCAAGATGCTGGTGGTCAACAGCCCCAACAACCCGACGGGGGCGATCTACCCGCTCGCGACCATCAAGCGAGTCGTTGAGCTAGCGCAGCGCCACAACCTCTGGTTGCTCAGCGACGAGTGCTACGACCAGATCGTGCTCGACGGCACCTGGACGAGCCCTGCCAGCCTCGCACCCGACGACGCTCGCATCGCCTCCGTCTTCACCTTCTCCAAGACATACTCGATGACCGGCTGGCGCCTCGGTTACATCGCCGGCTCTACGGAGCTGATCGACACGGTGACCAAGGTCCTCGAGTCGAACTCGTCCTGCACCTCGACCATCAGCCAGGTCGCCGCCGAGGCGGCCCTCGACGGGCCCCAGGACTGCGTGACCGAGATGGTGACCGCCTACCGGCGCCGCCGCGACCTGGTCGTCGACCTCCTGCGCGAGGCCGGCCTTTTCATCTCGGAGCCGCAGGGCGCCTTCTACTGCATGGCCGACGTGTCCCCGAGCGGGCTCGACTCCCGCGCCTTCGCCTTCGAGTTCCTGCGCAAGAAGGGCGTTTCGGTCGCACCCGGCACCGCTTTCGGCGAGGTCGGCAAGCACGCCGTCAGGATCAGCCTTGCCAGCTCTGACCAGGACCTGCGCGAGGGCGTGGGCCGCCTGGCCGAATTCGTGCGCGTACGGGCGTAGCAAGCTCAAACCCCCCACCCAACCCTCCCCCCTTCAGGGGTAGGGGAAACCAAGTTCGGACCCCCCTCCCCAACCCTGCCCTTGTTAGGGGGAGGGAGGTTCGCGTAACCATCCCCAGCCCGCCGGCGTTTGGGCTGATGTGCTGCTGAGAGTCTTCCTAGGACTGCTTGTCAAATCACTCGGTCCAGGACGCCTGCGCCTGAGCGTGGTCAAGCTGGCCCACAACCCCAGGCTTTACTAAATAGCCCTTCGTTTCGCACCGACATGTAGGATTCGCCCTCGGTGCCCGTAACCGGCCACGACTTCTCAACGTTGGACCACACGTGCTGCTGCTGAGGCCCCTGCTGGCATTTGCGGTCAGACAGCTTCGACCCGGGCGCCTGCGGCTCGCGCTCTTGAAGCTGGGCCACGGGCTGGACGTCTTCTAACCGGAACCCCGCTCGAGGAGTGCCACGGTCTCGATGTGGTAGGTCTGCGGGAACATGTCCACGATCGCGGCTCGCCTGACCCGGTAGCCACCCCTGACCAGCGCGATCAAGTCTCGCGCGTGGGTGGACGGCTCGCAGGAGACATAGACCAGCCGCTCCGGGCCCAGCCTTAGCAGCTCGGCCAGCGCCGCCGGTTCGCAGCCCGCCCGCGGCGGATCCAGGATCGCCGCCCGGTGCCGCCCCAGGCGCACCTGGCGCAGCGCCGTCTCGACCTTTCCGGGGAGGTACTCGACCCTCGCCGAGTTGATCCGGGCGTTCAAGCGCCCCACCTGCACGGCGCGCGGGTTCTCCTCCACGGCGGTGACCCCAGCAGCGTTTCGCGCGATCGCCACGGAAATGGTCCCAATCCCCGCGTAAAGGTCGAGGACGTGATCGCCGGAGCTGGTCCCGAGCATGTCCAGCGCCGTCTCATAAAGGACGAGCATCTGCTTGTAGTTGGTCTGGACGAACGTATCGCTGCGGACCCTGAAGCTCATGTCCCAGAACTCCAGGCCCATGGCGTCGTCGAGCAGCACCTGGTCGGGCAGCATCTCCCCCACCCTCCGCGCGAACTCGTCCCGCGGCCACTCCGGCTCCTTTCCTTTATGACGCAGCCGCCACAGGAGTCCGCGCCCAGACGGTTCCACCGTGAGCAGCAGGTTCTGCAGCTCAGTGAGGTGCAGCTCGTTGGCGGCCTGCGCGAACGCGGGCAGCGCCTGCTCGATGCGAAGGTAGTGGATATCGCACGTGGCGATCGCAAGCACTGAGTGGGACCGCAGGCGATGGAAGCCGAATCGCCAGCCCTCGGCGGTCGGGACCGCCTCGAACTCGCCGCGAATCCTGTACCGCCACGGGTCGTCCATGCGCAGCACCGGTGTATCGGGCGGGAGCTGCAGTCCCGCGCGCGCCCACGCCTCCTCGACGACCTGCCTCTTCAGCGCCAGCTGATGCTCATAGGCCGCGTGCTGCCACTGGCACCCGCCGCAGTCACCGAAGTACGGGCATCTCGGCTCGACGCGGTGGGGCGATGCCTCGATCACACTAGTCGCGTTGGCCACCGCCACTCCACCCTGCTTCCCGCGCGGCTCCGCCTCCACCACTTCGCCAGGCAGCGCGTAGTTCACGAGCCACACCTTGCCATTGTCGCGCGCGACGCTCGCGCCACCGTGCGCGGGCGATGTCGGCCGCAGGATCACCGGCGCCAGAGCGCCATCGGGTCGCGCGCGGGCTTGAAGCCGGCGGCCTCCACCACGCGGGTGGCGAGCTGGAAACCGCCGCCGATCTGATCGGGCTCGTGGGCATCGCTGCCGAACGACACCGCAACCCCGCCGAGCTCGTGCCACCAGCGCACTACGGTCGGGCCGGGGCACAGCTTGCGCTCGTCGCTCTGGCCTCGGGTCGTATTGACCTCGAGCACGCAGCCTCTCCGCGCTGCCGCAACAAGGACCGCTCGAATCTGCTCCTCGTAATCCTCCTCGCGATATGGCACCCCGCCTTCAGGCCAATATCGCTTGGGATAGTCGAGATGAGCTACAACCTCGAACGGCTGCGAGCTCTCGACCATCCTCAGCGTCTCGCGAAAGTATTCGGCGACCGCCTCAGCTTGCTCTGCGGGGGCACGCGTCTTGAATTGGCTGGCGTCGACCACCTCGCCATCCAATCGGACGCAGTGGATCGAGCCGAGGACCCGGTCGAGCTTGCCCGCAGCCATCACCGCGGCCGTCTCGCCGGGAAACCAGTGCGGCTCGCCGAGCTCGACGCCGCTCAGGATGCGCAGCCCTTTGAACTTCGCCCGGCACCTCTCGATCTCGTCGTGGTAGCCCTCGATGTCGACCGAGTGCTGGCCCTTGTGTAGGGTCACAAAGTCGGCGTGCTCGGTAAAGGCGAGGGCGGGCAGTCCAATTTCCAGCGCGCGCTCGCAGCTGCGCTCCATGGTCCCCCGGCCATCCCACGACCATTCTGTGTGTACGTGCGAGTCGGGGGGCAGTGGCACCGGACAAGGCTAAGAGAATTCAGCATGGTCCATCCTCATCGCCGCTTTGCGCGCAAGCACTACCTCTGCTGTGCGATCGACGGTACTGGGTCAATTGACCCGATTGACAAGTCCTCAGGCGCGGAGTACGCATGGGCAGACTGCCGTTGCCCCTGAGGACTACAGGCGGCGCGCGGCGTCGCGCCCAGGGGTCCAGACGGCATCAATAAGGGGGAGCCATGTCCAACCAGCTGCTCAACCGTCGGCAACTCTTGATTGGTGCTTCGG
>JALYYG010000019.1 GCA_030946685.1 Candidatus Dormiibacterota bacterium
GACCGGCAGCTCGAGTACGACCAGGATTCTGTCTGGCACCGGATTTACCGGGCATCCTTCTGACCGGAGTCGGCACCTGGACTCTTGCGGCCCCCGGATCTATGCCTCTATAAATGCATCGAATGCGGGCTCGTGAAATTGACGATAGAGCCGGAGCGGCCGGACGGTGACGGCAACTGACGCCACAGCGCCGCTCTCCGGCTGATGGCACACGTCGCCCTCCCGATCCTCGCTGGGCTGTTCATCGCCTCAGCGTGTGCAATCTGGTTCGCCGGCATCCAGCTTTCCAAGACCACCGACGAGATCGACTCCCGCTTCGGACTCGGAGGCGCGCTGGGCGGGCTGATCCTGCTGGCGTTCGCGACCAACCTGCCGGAGATCGCGATCGTCAGCGCGGCGGCTGTCCAGCACAACTTCGACATCGCCACCGGCAACATCCTGGGCGGCATCGCCATCCAGACCCTCGTCCTCGTGGCGCTCGACGGTTTCGGCGTCCCCCGCCACCCGCTGACCAATGTCACCGCATCCCTCGTGCAGGTGCTCGAGGGAACGCTGGTAATCGCCGTGCTGGCGGTGGCGATCGGGGCGATCCTGCTCCCCAAAGGAGTGGTCATCTTCCGCATCGACCCCAGTGCGCTACTCATCGTCCTGCTCTGGACCGGCGGCCTCTACCTGGTCTGGCGCGCTAGCAAGAGCCTCCCATGGAAGGCCACCGGTGGAGCTGGACCGGACGCCGGCGCCCGACGTCGGGCGAAAGCGCGCAAGCCGCGACCGACCGGGGTGACCCTCGGAATATTCGCAGGCGCGGGGCTGGTGACGCTTGCCGCAGGAGTTTTAGTAGAGGAGAGCGGCAGCGCCATCGCCACGCAGATCCACTTGAGCGGCGCGGTCTTCGGCGGGACTGTGCTGGCGGCCGCGACGGCACTCCCTGAGCTTTCCACCGGCCTCGCCGCCCTCCGCATCGAGGATTTCGAGCTCGCGGTCAGTGACATCTTTGGCGGTAACGCTTTCCTGCCGGTGCTCTTCTTTCCTGCGACCCTACTCGCGGGCCAGTCCGTGCTCGGCAGCGCCGCCAAGACCGACGCCTTCCTGGCCGTTCTGGGAATCCTAATGACCGCTGTTTATATCGCTGGGCTGGTCATCCGCCCCAAGAAGCAGTACCTGCGGCTGGGCCCGGACTCGCTGCTAGTGCTGGTTCTTTACGTCGCAGGGATCGCCGGCATGGTGGTGATCAGCCAGTCAGCGCATTGAGTGAAAGCGGGGCGAACTGTGGACGACCTAGGAAAGGGTTCCGTTACCCTTCGCAATGATGCTGGCGTAGCTCAATTGGCAGAGCAGCTGTTTTGTAAACAGGTGGCCTGCCTCTGAGATCGAAATCGGCCCAAAAGGGCCTTATGACCAGCTGTTTTTGAACATCTGGACGCCACCCTTGCAGTGGCACGATTGAAGAGTACTACGACTCTCGCTGAGGCGATCGCTCGTGTCAAATCGCTTCGAGTGCCCGCCCTAAGATGATCGCAAAGGCTCTGTCGAAATCGGGCCCTGCCTCGGGTGGAAGTGCCTGCCGCTGCCGGGTCCATGCGATCGCATGTGCAAAGCAGCCGACGCGCATCGCGATTTCGAAAGTCTCCAGTAATCCGCTCCCCCACGGTTCCAGGTACGCGTCGCGCAACCTGCGGAACCACGGATCACCGGGAGCGAGGTGGTTGAACTCCTCGAGGAACCTGAACGTCACCACCAACGAGAAAAAAGGATGCGCGATCGATGAGTCTCCCCAATCAACAACGCGGAGCCTGCCTCCGTCTGAGTAGAGGTTTCTCATGTGGAGGTCGTCGTGCTGGATTGACTCCTGGATTCCCAGCTCAGCCAGCGCAGCGCAGAGCTCGGCGAAGCGTGGGGCATAGTCGCTTAGGCGTTTGACGTAACGGTTCGCGAGCGGGAGCTCACTCGCCAGCAGACGCTCATAACCCGCCGGCAGCGCCGCCATGCGCAGGTCCGGCAAGCCGTGATCGACATGTTCGAGAGCGAATGCAGTCTCTCCTTTCTGCAGTTCGGCATACAAGGGCAATGCCTCAAGCCAGGCTTCGGGTGGATTTCCGCGCTCCACGACCGCCATGCCGGCATCTCCTAGCAGAAGCCAGTGTCGCGTTTCGTCGATGGCTAGCACCTCAGTGACACGATCGGGCCAGCGAGCGTAGAGCTCCGCGGTCAGCCGCGGTTCGAATGCCTGAACCTGCGCGCAGGCCTTGAACCATTTCACTCCACCCGCGACCGGCACGCGCATCACCGTCGCCCAGGGACGATCGTGAGTCATTTCGATGGCGCCCGAAGGCTCGACGTACTTGCGGACCCACTCTTCAGCGGCGGTGACGTCCAATGTCGCTAACTATGGCCGTCGGGCGTATGTCGTTCCAGTCGCGCTTCCTTCCCGCCTCGTTGAACCCTCCCACTAGCTGGTAACGTTCGGCGATGCGCGCCGTCGTCGTGACCGTGCTGATAGATCTGCCGCCAGATCACCAATACCACCGCGCGACCCTAGAAGCGATCCGACATGCCTCGGATGATCGAGGGATTCCCATCGATATCCGCGTCGTGTCAACCGACGCCATTGGTGACGCCTCCCGGATCGCGACTCCTGGGTCGGCCGTTGTCATTGGGCCCGGCAGCCCATATCGAGATCCCGAGGCGGCGCATGAGGTTGTACGGAAAGCGCGGGAGCGGAACATCCCGCTGGTCGGGACTTGAGGTGGATTTCAGCACGTGCTGGTCGAGCACGCTCGGAACCTAGCGGGAATCGCTGACGCCACGCACGCCGAGTATGGCCGGAGCGGAACCCCGGTCATCACCCTGCTCGAATGTTCACTTCAGGATCAGACGATTGCGGTTGAGCTCGCGCCCGGGTCGCTCCTCGAAAAGCTGTACGGGGCTGAGCGCGTCGTCGAACACACGACATGCTCGTACGGGCTATCGCCACGCCTGCAGAACATCGCGGACGAATTTGGTATGCGAATTGCCGCCACCGACGCAACCGGCGAGGTCCGCGCGATCGAGCGGGTCGACCACGCATTCTTCGTGGCCACGCTGTACCAGCCGCAGCTCCGATCCGCTCCAGACGCAGCACACGCAGTTTTCCTTGGCCTGCTCGACGCGACTCGTGCGGCTCCGTAGGGCGCTCGCCCACCCAGAACACCGTCGGAATCCTGCGCCCTAATCATTCAAGCGGCTGACTCTGCCGGAACCTTCCCCGGTGGAGGTCGATGTTGGACCACGGCCTCGACATTTCGAGATTGCCGCAGTAAGCGCCATCACTCGTCTTGGCTGAGAACCGGAACAGCTTCGTCACTCTGGCAGAGCGTTAGTCATCGCGCCGAGGAAGTGGTCGCTCGACTCTTCGACACAGCCTTCTCAGTGACTTTCCCATCGCCGAGCAAGGTGATCACCTCGTCGGGAAAGATGGCGCGTATTTCGATCTGCCCGCCGAGCGCTGCGATGTACTTACTCAGAGTGGACAGGAAGATGTCCTGGGTGCGCTCGATCTGCGAGACGTTCGCCTGGCTGACATCCCACGCGTCGGCGATTTGCCGTTGCGTGGCGCCTCGCGCTTCACGCATGGCGGTTAGTCCCAGGATGGTGCGAACGAACTGGCGCTCGCGATCGAGTCGAGCCCGGCGCCGGGGATTCGCCTCGACCTCCCGCTTCAGATTCGTGAAGTTCTTTCGTCCACTCATTCTTGTGCTCCTTCTTTCTCTATCGCCCGAAGATGCTCGTCGAAGAGCACGTCCGCGATCGGGACCATTTCCTCGTACCAGGACTCCCACTGCCCGGACTTGTCGCCCCCGATCAAGCAGGATCGCGGTGCGCCGCGGATCGAAAGCGAACATCACCCGGATGTGGCCACCTCGAGGGCGCAGCTCCTTCATGTTTGCGTGTCGTGACGCTTGGATCACGTCTACAAAGGGCCTGCCCATCCTCCAGCGCCTCCACAGCAGCGGTCACTGCTTCCTGCTCTTGCTCTGAGAGCGTGAGCCACCAGTCCTCGAACTGGTCGGTGTACTCGACTTTCCACATTCCGACTTCATAACCTCTATCTTATATAAGTCTACGGTTATGTCAAGAGGCTTCAGCCTACGACCCCGAAGCAGTCCTTTGAGATCCCCGAGTCGCTCGGAGCGAATCTTCTCGATCCGATGTACCTGACCACCTGTTTTGAAAACGACCAGTTGTTTCGGGGCAGATTGCCTCCTGCTTTGCGCCCGATTGGCTGCTGGATCCGGTCCCGGAGAAAACGCTGGTACCAGCCATGACAGGCTCGTTGCGAATTCAGATTAGGCCCAGCCGACCCTCTCAGAAAAGTTCCTTTACCCTTCCTGATAACGCCGGCGTAGCTCAATTGGCAGAGCAGCTGTTTTGTAAACAGGTGGTCTGCCTCTGAATACGAAATCGGCCCAGAAGGGCCTTATAACCAGCTGTTTAAAAACAACTGAACAGCACTTCGTGCCGCCGCGAGAAGGATAACGCCGGGCCGAGCGGCTGGCACGATAGGCCAGGTCCGCCTGGTCAAGAGTAGGCTGGCCGCGATGACGAGTTCGCGATTGACTCGCGCCGACGTGAGCGGACATTCGGTCGCCTTCCGATCCGCCGGTGAAGGTCCTCCGCTCGTGCTGCTCCACGGATTTCTCTGTGATTCCCGCGTGTGGCGACGTCAATTGATGGATCTCTCGGATAACTTCACAGTCATCGCTTGGGATGCCCCAGGTGCGGGCTCGTCATCTGACCCGCCAGATCCGTTCACGATCACGGACTGGGGCCGCTGCCTCGCAGAGTTCCTCGAAGTAATCGGCGTCGAACGGGCGCACGTTCTTGGCCTGTCATGGGGCGGCCTACTTGCCCAGCAGTTCTATCGCCTGAACCCGACACGCGTCCTCGGGCTCATTCTGGCCGACACGTACGCCGGCTGGAAGGGATCCCTTGGTGAATCGATAAGCAAACAGCGACTGGCGCGATGTGTGCGTGAGTCTTCGATGCCCGCGGAGGAATTCGTGGCCCAGTGGGTGCCGGTGGAGTTCTTCACGGAAGCGGTCTCGCAAGATGTCCAAGAGGAGATGGCAGCCGTAGTCTCCGACTTCCATCCGATGGGTTTCCGCCTCATGGCGAAGTCGCTCGCCGATGCGGACACGACCGATCTCCTGCCGAATATCGAGGTGCCAACGTTGCTCCTGTGGGGCGATCATGATCGACGGAGCCCGATGAGCATCGCGGCGCAGTTTCGCGACGCCATCCCCAACGCCGAGCTGGCAGTCATCGCGAACGCCGGACACGTGAGCAACATGGAGCAGCCGGAGGAGTTCAATGCTCACGTTCGCGAGTTCTGCCTGTCGACTCCTTCGCCGTGAGCTGGGGCTGAACCAACCGCGATCTCGCCGCGATCGAGCGCGGCGGCTCAACCCCAGATCCGTTTAGGCGCCCGCGGCGGGGTTAGATCGCGGGCGACAATCCGCGTCTCCGTGTGCATTGGTATTCGAGCGAGTGTGCGCCTGAGCAGTCAGGGCGGAGAAGTCTGGCGCGGGGTGCCCCTACCCTCTGGAATCGTGCCGAGTCACCACCTGCGTAGTCGGTGGGCGGCCCCTGAGCTTTCGGTTTGCACGGCGGCGGTACTAAGGGTGGGCGGAGGCGAAACCGCAGTCCCGCCGGGTCGCAGGGAGGTGAAGCCTTCTGACAACGCCAACGTTGAGGGCGGCGGGAACGAGGCACCCGAGAAGACCATCCAGGGTTCGGCAGCTTCCGGCAATCAGGCACGCGCCGGCCGACTTGCCAAGTGCGGGTCCAAAATGGCGCCAATGGCGCTATTGGAGAGGGGCGGCCTGACCGGCCACTTGACGGCCGCCTTCCATGCGGCCCTGGAGGCTCGCGGCTCGCTCATCTTCTTGGCGGGAGAGGCAGGCGCGGGGAAGACAGCACTTGTCACGGCATTTGCCGAGCTGGCTGGCGACAAGGCCCGAGTTCTTCTCGGCGCGTGCGATCCACTTACGACTCCAAGGCCATTGGGGCCCCTCTTCGACATCGCGGCTGAGCTTGGGCCGGAGGTTGCGAGCCTCCTCGCTCAGACTGGGACGCCAAGCCAATTATTCGCCCAAGTGTTCCTGAGCATAAACGCAGCCCCCACGCTATTCGTGATCGAGGACATCCACTGGTCCGACGACGGCACGCTCGACCTCCTCCGCTTCCTCGGTCGTCGCATCGCACAGAGCCGAGTTCTGGTTCTCGCCACGCACCGCGACGATGAGCAAGGGGTCGGCAAGGAGTTGGCCGTCCTGTTTGGCGACCTCGCGACAGCCGAAGGTGTCCAGCGGATCACGGTCCCTCCGCTCACCACGGACGCCGTGAGCCAGCTGTGCGCCGGCAGCCGCCTCGATCCGGAGAATGTCTACCGACTGACCAAGGGCAACCCGTTCTTCGTCGCCGAACTCGTGGCATCCGACCCCGACGCGATCCCTCAGTCTGTTCGCGACTCTGTCCTGGCGCGGGTGGCCCGGCTGCCGCAAGCTGCCCGCTGGATCATCGAAGCCGCCAGCGTCGTTGGGCCTCGAATCGACACCGAGTTACTGGCCGCAGTCGCCGGCTCTCTGGACGGAATCGACGACTTGATCGGTGCAAGTCTCCTCGAACTCGAGGCTGCAACTGGCGCATTTCGGTTTAGGCACGAGCTCGTCCGCATCGCGCTCGAGGACGAACTGACGCCCGCCCGGCGCATGCAGCTACACGCTTGTGTGCTCGCCGAGCTGCGGCGCACGCCACGCTCGGATCTGCAGCCGGCGACCGCGGCGCACCACGCGATCGCCGCCCGTGACCGAACAGCGATCCTCGAGCTCGCGCCGCTGGCGGCTCGCAGAGCATCCGTCTTGCACGCCCATCGCCAGGCTGCGGAGCTCTATTACGCCGCTCTCCGGTGGACCCCGCCCGAGAGCGTGGGCGACCGGGCGGAGCTGCTAAAGGCTTGCTCTTATGAGTGGTACCTATCCGGCCGCCTGTCTGACGCGTTAAGTGCTGCCAAGGATGCCCTGGCGCTCTGGAATCAGTTGGGGGACCGGCTTAAAGCGGGCGAGTCCCTGTATTGGATCTCCCGATTGAGCATGTTCACGGGCCAGCGCTCGGAGGCTGAGGCTACAGGTCGCCAGGCGGTGACGATCCTGTCGCGGCTGTTGCCGGGCGTAGAACTTGCGATGGCCTACAACAACCACGCGTGGCTACGGATGCTCGCCTGCGACTTCCGTGAGGCCATCGAATGGAGCCAGCGCGCGCTAGGTCTCGCTGACCGCCTGCGCAGCGCGGCACTGAGGCGCCAAGCCAACATCACGCTGGGGGCCAGCCGCTACCACTCCCACCAAGATGAGGGACGGCTACTTCTCGAGCGATCTCTCGAGCAGGCAATTGAGGCTCACGACGATGAGGCAACCGGCCGCTCGATCTGGAACCTCGCGCTGATCTCCTTGTGGCAGCGCCGCTACGATCTGGCCGCGGTCTACATCGACCGCGGCGTGAAGGTCTGCATAGAGAGGGATCTCGATTACTGGAGACTCTTTCTTATGGCGGCAAGAGCCCGTTGGCTGCTGGAGCAGGGGAAGTTGAGTCAGGCCGAGAAGCTTGGCGGAGAGCTGTTGAAGCAGCCGGATGCGCCGACGCTGCAACGGATCATCGCGCTCACAGTGGTTGGCCGCGCTCAAGCTCGCCGTGGCGGGCCTGGAGCAAGTGGCTACCTTGATGAGGCCCTCAACCTGACACTCCTCAACCCAGAAATGGAACCTTTCGCCCCCGTCCGTCCGGCTCGGGCCGAGGCAGCGTGGCTCTCCGGAGATCTGGCCGCGGTCGCATCAGAGGTGGGCGCCGGCCTCGCGATCCCGGCCAATCGCGCAGACCCCTGGGTCGCCGGCGAACTCGTCTTCTGGAGTTCGCTTGCCGGGACCGAGAAACTCCACCAGGTGGAACTCGCGGAGCCGTACCGCCTCCACATGGCAGGCGAGTCAGGGAGAGCGTCGGGCTACTGGCGAGCACATGGCTGCGAATATGAAGCAGCGCTGACATTAGCCAATAGTGGCGACCAGCAAGCATGTCACGAAGCATTCGTGATCGCTGACCGGTTGGGCGCAGTTGCGACGGCATCGATCATGGCGGAGAAGCTTCGCAACCTTGGCGTTCGGCGCGTCCCGCGCGGGATTCGGGCGTCTACCAGGAAAAATAGAGCGGGACTTACCCAGCGGGAAACCGAGGTCCTTCGTCTGGTAGAGGGAGGCATGTCGAACGGCGCCATAGCTCGACGCCTCTACATCTCGGAGAAGACGGTTGAACACCACGTCTCCTCAATCCTGGGAAAGCTCCAGATTCGAAGCCGCTCAGAGGCAGCCGCGCGCGCGACCGCGTTGGG
>JALYYG010000065.1 GCA_030946685.1 Candidatus Dormiibacterota bacterium
GCCCGGAGGGCGGCGACGATGGCGGGGCCCGAAGAAATGGTGGGCGGCTCGCCGACCCCCTTGAGACCGTACGGCGAATGCGGATCGCCAAGCTCCAGCACCTGCATCCGCACGGGCGGCATGTCGAGGATTGTGGGCAGCAAGTAGTCGGTGAAGGAGGCGTTGCGAATGACGCCGTCCTTGACCTGTATCTCCTCCATGATGGCCAGGCCGAGCCCCTGGGCCGCGCCACCTTCCAGCTGCCCCTCCACTGCTTGCGGGTTGATCGCCTTGCCCACGTCCTGCGCAGTCGCCAGCTCGACGACCCTCACCAACCCCAGCTCAGTGTCCACGTCGACCACAGCTCGGTGGGCCGCGAAGGCGTACTGCAGGTGGGCATCGGCCTGGCCCGTCTCGGGATCCAGCCGGAACGTGCGCCGGGGCCGGAACTCACGGGTCTCCTCGATCACCTCGTCTCCCAGCAGCGTCGCGAGGAGGACGACCGTGGCGCCGTCCGCGGAAACGATCGCGTCACGCTCGAGCCTGAGGCCCGCGGCAGCTTCAGGCTGACTGCTGGCGCGGTGCCCTAGCTCTGACTGGGCGAGGCCGAGGACGCGCTCGCGCACCGCCTCGCATGCAGCCTTGACGGCGCCGCCTGTGATGTAGGTCTGTCGGGAGGCGGAGGAGGACCCTGCCGAACCGACACGAGTGTCGGCGTCGATGACCACGACTTCGCTCACACCCAACTCCGTGCCGGCGATTTGGGCTTGAATTGTGACAAGGCCCTGGCCAACCTCCGCGCCGGCAGTGTGCACCTCGACGCGCGGCCGGCCGTCGACGACCGCTAGCCTGACCCTTGCCGTCGAATAGTCGTTGAACCCCTCCGAGTAGCCGACGTTCTTGAAGCCGACCGCGAAGCCGACGCCCCGGCGGACGGCCTCGCCATGGGTGGTGTTCGACACGCCCCCGGGCATCTCGGTCAGGTCAAACGGCTCGGTGGTGAGGGCTGGCGGCAGCGGTACGTCCCTCACCCGGCGCATCAACTCGGCCACGGGGACCGGCCCTTCAATGGTCTGACCGGTGACCATCGTGCTGCCGGTCTCCAGGGCGTTGCGGATGCGAAGCTCGACCGGGTCGATGCTCAGGGCCGCGGCGAGCTTGTCCATCTGTGCCTCGTGGGCATAGCAGTTCTGGACGGAGCCGAAGCCCCGCATTGCCCCGCACGGCGGATTGTTGGTGTAGACGACCCAGCCGTCGATCGTGGAGTTCGGACACTCGTAGGGGCCTAGCGCGAAGCAGCATGCGTTGGCGATCACCGCGGTCGAGCTGGAGGCGTATGCCCCGCCATCGAGAAGGATGCGTGCCTTGACGTAGACGAGCCGGCCCTCTCGTGTAACGCCGTGCTCGTAGCGCAGCTTGCCCGGGTGGCGGTGTACGTGGCCGACGAAGGATTCGGGGCGCGAGTAGGCGATCTTCACCGGCCGCCCTGTGCGCAAAGCGAGCATGCAGGCGTGGGCCTGCATCGAAAGATCCTCGCGCGCGCCAAATGCGCCGCCCACGCCGGCGAGGGTGAGGCGGACCTTGTGCGGTGGCAACGAGAGGGTCTCCGCCAGCTGGTCGCGGTCCACGTGGAGCCACTGAGTTGCGATGTAGAGGTCGACGCCACCATCGCCGTCGGGAATCGCAAGCCCGGACTCCGGCCCCAAGGGAGCCTGGTCCTGCATGCCGATCTCATACTCTCCGGTCACGACGACGTCCGCCCGCGCCTTCTGATCTCCGTGCCGGATCTTGATTTGACGCGTGATGTTGCCATCGGGATGCAGCCGCGGCGCGTCCGGTGTCAGCGCCAGCTCGGGGTCGGTCAGTGGGACGAGCACCTGGTACTCGACGTGAACCTTGTGGGCCGCGCGCCGGGCCTGCTCCGGGTGGTCCGCCGCGACCAGCGCGACGGCCTCGCCCCAGTAGCGGACAACGTCGAAGGCCAGCACTGGTTGGTCGGGAATCTCCAGCCCGTAGACCTTGCGACCGGGCACGTCCTCGTGGGTCAGCACGGCTCGCACCCCGGGCGAGGCCAGAGCCTCGGTGGCGTCGATGGCGACGATCCGGGCATAAGGGTGCGGGGAGCGCACTGTGGCGCCCCAGAGCATTCCCTCCACATGGAGGTCGGATGAGTAGGGGAAGTCGCCCCTGACCTTGAGCACCGCATCCGGTCTGCGGACGGCTTCGCCGACGCGGCCTGTAACTACCGAGTGCGGCGCGAGTCGAGGCTTCGCGCTCATCTGGCGGCCCCCTTGGAAGCCATGCGGCGGGCGGCGAGCTGAACGGCGTCGATGATCTTGGCGTAGCCGGTGCAGCGGCAGATGTTTCCGGCCAAAGCCTCGCGAATCTGCATGGTGGTCGGTTCCGGCACCCGCCCGAGGAGGTCGTGCGTGGCCACGATGAGTCCCGGCGTGCAGAAACCGCACTGCACCGCGCCCGCCTCCACGAAGGCTTCTTGCACGGGGTGCAATCCGTCTCCTGCGGGCAACCCCTCGACGGTGACGATCTCCCGGCCGTTGGCCTGCCCGCCGAGGACAAGACACGCGCAGACCAGTGCGCCGTCCATGTAGACCGAGCACGATCCGCACTCGCCCTGCTCGCACGCGTTCTTCGAACCTGGAAGGTCCATCCCATCGCGGAGAACTGAAAGGAGGCTCTCGCCCTCCCAGACGTCATCAACAACGCGCGACAGGCCGTTGACGGTGCAGCTGATCCTCACGCCGATGCCCTCATCCGGTACTCG
>JALYYG010000068.1 GCA_030946685.1 Candidatus Dormiibacterota bacterium
GCTTCAAGCGGCGGAGCCGGAATGCGCATCTGCTGCGGTCTGATCAATCATCTCGAGCTCGCTCAACGCCATGACCTCTATGGAGGGCCTGTCGTCGTGGGCGATTGGAATGAGGACGGGCATGTAGTCGCCGCCTCCGAAGAGGCATTACTATTTGGCGTGCTGCCGGGTATACCGCTGCGCCAGGCCGAGCATCTCAGTCCACAAGCGACCTTCCTTTCACCCGACCCGGTCGCGTCCGCACATCTGCGCGAGCTGATTGCGTCTGCGCTCTACGACCTCGCCCCTTTTGTCGAGGTGCTGGTCGATGGTGTCGCGTGGCTGGACGTGAGCGGAGTGCCAAAGCTCGGTGAATCGATCCGTGAGGCACGACGCAGGATCCGCACCGCAATCGGCCGCGAGCCTAGGCTCGGCCTCGCGCCTGGGCCTTTTTCCGCCCGTCTCGCCGCGGCTCGCGCGCGGCCGGGCCGTCTCTTGCGCATCGAGGACGCGCGTGCGTTCCTCGCTCCTTTCTCATCGCGCGAGCTCCCCCTAGATGAGGAGCAGCTCGAACGCCTGGATCTGCTCGGCCTGCGCACGATGGGCGCGGTGGCGGCCATCGGTCAGCGCGAGTTGGAGAGCCAGCTCGGCCGTGCCGGTAGACATGCTGTCATGCTCGCACGCGGCCTCGAGCCGGATCAGCTCACGCCGTGGCGCCCGCCTCTTTTCACAAGCGCCCATCGCCAATTCGATTCACCGGTCGAAGATCGCGAGGCATTGCTCTTCGTCTCTCGCGCGCTGTGCGGCGACCTGGCCGGTGAGCTCGGCCTGCGCGGCGCCGGCGCCAAGCACGTGCGTATACGGCTTGTTTTCGAATCGGGCCGCCCTGAGGAGCGCGACTCGGTGGTGCGCCATCCACTCAGCAGCGCTGCGGAGCTCTTCGGCCTCATCGGTTCATGGATCAAGGAGTGGCAGCCTCGCGCTCCGATCACCGAGCTGTGGATCGAGCTCCCAATCCTTGAGGGTGCGGGCCGGCGGCAGCTGCGACTGTGGTCGGGCGGGGATGGCAACAGCGAGGAGGTGATCGCCGCGCTAGAGCGCCTGCAGGATCGCCATGGCGATGAGATCGTGCACCAGCCGCGACCGGCGCTCCTCTCCTCCCCCCTCCCCACACGTCGATTCGCGTGACGCGCCTGCTGTCGCCTCCCGCCGCGGTCGATGTGACGCTGAGCGCCGAGGGCACGCCCTGCTTCATCACCGGCGCGTTCAGCGGCTCAATCGACCCGATCGCGCGCTGGAAGGTCGAAACCGAGTGGTGGGACGTGCTGATCATTCGCGAGTACTGGAAGGCGCTGCTCAACAACAACCTTCTCTGTGAGCTGTACCACGACCTCAGCCGTGACGAGTGGTTCTTGGAGCGGGTCTATGACTGACCGATCTCGGACCCCAGCGGCTGCCGAAAGGCCGCCGCATAATCCGACACGATGTCGATCTCCTCGATCGTTCGCGAACACACGGCCTTCATCTGGTCGGTCGCCGTCCTCCGCCGGCTCGACTGCGTCCTCGAACCGACCAAGGCCGCGGTGCTGGCCGAGCACAAGCGCCTGAAGGGCAAGTTCAACGCATCGCTGTGAGCGAGTGAAGGAACGTGATCGGGCGGCTTGGCCGTATGGCAGCGCCCAAGCGATCGGCCAAACGGGCGAGTTCTTGGTCTGGGCCAACTTGATTGCGCATTCGGGTGGTGGGCTGCATGTCTTTTTGCCCATGCTGGACCGCGGCATCGATGCTCTGATTCACCGGCTGGCAGACGGTGCCTACATCGCGCTGCAGGTCAAGACCAAGACCGCCTTGACATCATCAGAGGCGCCCATAGCTGTTTATGAAAACCATCTCTTCACCGACGATCAGCTCGTCGTCGGGGTGACTCTCGAAGGCGACCGGCTCGGCACCTACGCGCTGGTGGCGGATGGTTCCACGTTCAAGAAGAAGGCGGCCCGCATGGTCGATCGTGGGCGGACGATGCTGGTCGCGGACATGCCCCTGCACCCCATCCCGGGCCATAAGTGGTCAGAGGATCTCGTGCCCGTCGAACAGCTCGCGAGCTGGCTTGGAGTGGGCCGTACAACCGTGGCGGCTCCAACTCCGGTCCCGTCGGAGCCATCTCCCGACGAGGACCGGATCATCGGCTTCTGGGGCGAGATGGAGATATGTCGCCGCCTGGCTTCGCTCGAAGCCTGCGCCTTGTTCCGCCCCTTTCCCGACAACGAGATCGCGGAGGTGCTGCTTCGACGCCTGGCCGGCGGCGCGACCGTCGGCCTGCAGGTCAAGACAATTCAGCTCGCCCGCCCACATGACTCCGGGCATGTCCTCGTGAATCGCACGAGCTTTATCGCCGCCCCGTCCACGCTGCTGGTCGCGCTGGCGTGGGTCCTACCGGAGAGGCGGTTCCATCAGACGTGTCTGGTCATCCCTACGGTGGGGTTGCCATCCCTCGCGGGTACCAGCGGGCCGAACTATGAGCTGCATTTTCGTCCGGACGGAAGCGCTGAGCCGAGCCGGCTGGACCAGTACAGGCTCCCTTTGGACTCGCTTGCGGAGGCGATCTCGGGACACCTCGCGTAACTCCCTCCCCCTTCGGGGAAGAGGGTTGGGGAGAGGGGCGAGCAGGCAACCACCATTCATTCAAGAAGCCCCTGTTAAGAGCATTGACATCCAAACATTTGTTCGTAGGATGAGCATTGATGGCCGGGTCGGTCGACAGCACACCTATGGACCCAGAGATGGCAGCTCTCGCGGCGGCCATCGATCGCTTTTGCGAACGGCCCTTGGCTGGCCGCTCGGCTTCGGATCTGACCTGTGAGCTGACCCACCTCCGTCACCAGTGCGACCGCCTGGAGCTCGAGTTCTCCCAGACCGCGGCGGCGTTCGCCGCCACCGACGAATACGACCAGCAAGGCTCGGTCTCCCCCATCCACTGGATAAGGCTCAACTGCCACATGGGGAGCGGCGCCGCTGCTGACCGGATCGCGGTTGGCGAACATCTCGAGCGCCTGTCCGAGAGCGTTGAAACGATGGCAGAGGGCGAGATCGGCTTCGCCCACCTGGCGCTGATCGCTCGCACTGCTGCGGCCATCGCCGAGTCAGGGACCAGCAAACCCTTCGATGAAACACCGCTATTGAAGAAGGCCCGCGACTTGAGCGTCGGCCGCTTCCGCAACGTCTGCCATCACGCCCGTCACGCCGCCGACCCCGAGGGTTATGCCGCCGAGCAAGCGCAGGGCGTCGAGGCACGCGTCCTCAGCCTGAGTGGCGGCGAAAGCGGCATGGTCTGGGTCCACGGCGTGCTCGATGCGGAAGGCGGGGCAGCCCTACGCACGGCGCTGGAACCGCTGGCGAAGCGCAAGGGCCAGGGTGACTATCGCAAGCGCGACCGGCGATTTGCCGACGCGCTGGTCGAACTCGCCACTCACTCGCTTGACGCAGGCCTGGTGCCGCAGCGAGCGAGCCAACGGACGCACCTGCAGGTCACCACGACTCTGGAGACGCTGCTCCAGCGCGCCGGTGCGCCGGCAGCCGACCTCGAGTTCTCGCTCCCGATCTCCGCCGCCAGCGTCGAGCGATTGGCGTGTGACTGCAACATCACACGGATCCTGCTGGGCACCGATTCGGCTGTGATCGACGTTGGGCGCTCGAAGCGCGTGGTCTCGCCGGCGACGCGACGCGCACTTAACCTGCGTGACCACTGCTGTCGCTGGCCGGGCTGCGATCGATCGGCATCATGGAGCGCGGCCCACCATGTCGTGCACTGGGCGAGAGGTGGCGCGACCGACCTGTCAAACCTGGTCCTTCTGTGTCACCGGCACCACTGGATGGTGCACGAGGGAGCCTGGCAACTGGTGCGCGCAGATGGCGACCAGATGCTCGCGATCCCGCCGCAGTTGGATCTATATCAACAACTCGCGCGCGGGCCGGGCGTCAAAGCGGCCGCGTGATGCCTTTCCAGTCAGAACGGGAGCCCGACCAGGTCCGGCTCGCGCCACGCGGCTCGCGCCTCGGCTCCAAACATCGCTTCACGGCTCCAGTGCCGCAGCGGAGTGTTCTTGTCAAGCAGCAGCGGGTAGGCGGCGAGGAACTCGTCGAAATCCACGATCTCCGGCCTGGCGGACACCGCGTGACCTACAAGCCGCACCCAGAACCTGGTCATGGTGTCGTGGTACAGCGGGCCGTGGCTGTTGTGCAGCGCAAACCTGCCGATGCCGGCTGCCACAACCTCCTCCGCGGCGGTACCGCCGTGCCGCCGGACTGCCAGCCACGCGAGCCGCAGATGATCGCGGTGGCGGAACTCCGAGTTGGCCAGCGCCAGGCCGAAGAAGGCGTGCAGAAACTCATCGTCTGGGAGCATGGCCTGAAACCGTCCTCAGAAAAAAGAATTGACCCCGCCGGTTCGCTTCGCTGGCTCCGGCGCCTGCCTTGCGGCTGGTGCCAGATCCCTCGCACGTTCCCTTCGGGGCCGTCCACAAACGTAGGCGCCTATCGGAGGGATGGCAATCCCCGAGATGTGTCGCCTGGCTACGTCATGTAGCCGCGCACGTGAACCCTTACGTCGAGCTGCACTGCCACTCCAACTTCTCCTTCCTCGACGGCGGCTCCCACCCCGCCGAGCTGGCTTTCCGCGCAGCCGAGCTCGGGATGCCCGCGCTCGCGATCACCGACCGCGGTGGCGTCTACGGCGCGGTCAGGTTTCTTCAGGCCTGTCGCAAGGTCGGGGTGAAGCCACTCATCGGCACCACGCTCGAGGTCGACCGCCAGGACATTGTGATGATCGCCCGCAATCTCCGCGGTTACTCCAACCTCTGCCGCCTGCTCAGCCTTGCCCACACGGATCAGCCCAAGGGTCAGGCGCGCGCAACGATCGAGACGGTCGCCGGGCACCGGGGCGACCTCTTCTATCTAAGCGCGACCGACGACGAGGCGCGTCTTCGCCGGCTTCAAGAGGCGCTGGGCAAAGACAACGTCTTCAGCGAGCTGCACCATCATCTTCGCTCCGAGGACCCATGGATACTCGAAGGTAGGGCGGCGATGGCGAAGCGCTGTGGGGCGCCACTCGTGGCCACCAACCAGGTCCACTACCACGTGCCGGAGCGCCGACGGCTCCACGACGTGATGGTCGCGATCCGCCACCGCGCGACTCTCGACGAGGCACGACCCCATCTGTTTCCCAACGCCGAGCACTGCCTGAAGAGCGGTGAGGAGATGCGCCGCCTTTTCAAGGGTCATGTGGAAGCGCTCGCCGCGCCCTGGGACATCGCACAGCAGTGCGACCTCGAGCTCGACTTCCGCAAGGTTCGCTTTCCGGGCTACTCGGTTCCCTTGGGCGAGACGCCTTTCTCGTTCCTCTACAAGCTCTGCTTCGAGGGCATGCGCGAGCGCTACAGGCCCATCACTCCCGAGGTGGCGCGCCGCCTCCAACGTGAGCTGGAGGTCATCGAGAAGACCGGGCTAGCCGAATTCTTCCTCATCAACTGGGATCTCATGCGCTTCGCGCGTGAGCGCGGCGTGCCTGGCCAGGGCCGCGGCTCAGCCGCCGACTCGATCGTCGCCTATGTGCTCGGCATCACCCGCGTCGATCCCATCGAGCACAACCTGCTATTCGAGCGCTTTCTGCACGAGGAGATGACGAGCACGCCGGATATCGACATCGATTTCTCGACTGAGCACCGCGAGCAGGTGATCCAGTACATCTACGACAAGTACGGCTGGGAGCGCACGGGGATGGTCTGCAACGTCGTCACTTTTCAGCCGCGAATGGCGATCAGGCAGGTCGGCAAGGCGCTCGGATTCTCGAACGAGCTGCTCGACAGGCTCGCAAAGGGCGTCGATCGATGGTTCACCGAGGACGTCGAGGATTCGATGACAGGCGCCGTGCCACCACTTGAGATGCGGCCGAAGAGCTGGCAGCAGTTCCTCGAGCTGTGCCGCGAAGTCATCGATTTCCCTCGTCATCTCTCCATCCACAACGGAGGCATGCTGGTCACCGGAGAGCCGCTGGTCGACATCGTGCCGGTCGAGCCCGCGACGATGGAGGGGCGGCGGGTCGTCCAGTTCAACAAGGACGACGTCGAGGACCTGGGCCTGATCAAGATGGACATGCTCGGCCTGCGCACGCTCTCGGTCATCGCCGAGGCGCTGGACCTGATCAAGGACACGGCCGGCGTGCGGCCCGACCTCGACCAGCTGACGCTCAAAGACCCGGAGGTCTTCGAGATGTGCAGCGCCGCCGACACAATCGGCGTCTTCCAGATCGAATCGCGCGCGCAGATGCAGACCCTTCCCCGCACCCGGCCCAACAGCTTCAACGACCTCGTGGTCGAGGTTGCCATCATTCGGCCCGGCCCCATCCAGGGCAATGCGGTCCACCCGTACATCAACCGCAAACAGGGCCGGGAGCCCGTCACCTATCCGCACCCGCTGCTGGAGCCGATCCTCAAGGACACGCTGGGGGTGATCCTTTACCAGGAGCAGATCATCGAGATCGCGATGAGCGTCGCGGGCATGACGCCCAGTGGGGCCGAAGGCTTCAGGCGCGCGATGACTCGCCATCTCAACCACGTCGAGATGTCATCGCTCGAAGGTGGCTTCATCGAGGGCTGCCTCGCCAACGGAGTTTCTCGCGAGGTGGCTGACCAGCTATTCGCAGCCGTGCAAGGCTTCGCCGTCTACGGTTTCTGCCGCTCGCACGCCGCCGCCTTCGCTCGTACGGCATACGAGACGGCGTGGCTCAAGCTCAATCATGCGGTCGAGTTCGGCTGCGGCCTGCTCAACAACCAGCCGATGGGCTTCTACCACCCCAGCGTGCTGGTCGAGGACCTCAAGCGTCACGGTGTCACGGTGCTGCCCGTTGACGTCAACCGCTCTGACGTGCGCTGCCTCCCCGAACCTCTCACCACCACCGAGGCACACCTCGCCGGGGGCCCTCCCTCCTCCACCAGGCCGCCCCTCCCCCACCGGCCAACCGAGATCAGCGTATCGGGCGAGTCAATCCAGGCTGTTAAGACCGAGCACGCAATGCGCATCGGCTTCAACTACGTGCGCGACCTCGGCGAAGAAGGTCGTAAGACGATAGTCGCGGAGCGCGAACGAGGCGCTTACAGGTCATTCGATGATTTTCTCGACCGCCTGCGAGGCGGACCTATCGGCCCACTCGCAGTGCGCAACCTTGTGATGGTGGGCGCTTTCGACATGCTCGGGCAACCCAGGCGCGAGCTCCTATGGGGCTGGCAGGAGCGATGGCATGGCCACGGCCTCAGGCGCGGCATACACACCCAGTCAGAGCTGCGGCTGAACGGCACCGCGCCGGAACTGCCAAAGCTCGACGATTTCGATGTCAACCAGCTCGAGTACCGCATCTCAGATCTTTCGACAGGCCACCACCTCATCCACTTCTGTCGCGACCGCCTGACCGACCTCGGCGCTCTCGAGAGCAACCGGCTTCCCTCCATCCCGAACGGTTGCAAGGTGCGAGTGGCAGGCCTGGTGATCACGCGCCAGGCCCCCTCCACAGCGAAGAAGATCCGTTTCTTCACGCTGGAAGACGAGTTCGGCCAGGTCAACGTGACCATCAAGCCGGACGTCTACGACCGTTACCGCCAGGTCGCAAACCGCCAACCGATCCTCGTCATCGATGGAGTTATGCAGAGGCAGGACGGGGTTTGGTCTCTTCTGGCCACTCACATCCAGGCGCTCGAAGGCGTTCCAAGGCCCACCCAGCGCTCCCACGACTACCGCTGAAGGCACCCTCGGCTTACTTTCTGTAGCCAGGCGGGGTCCTTTTGAGCGAAGCTATGACCGGCCCGAGTCAAGAACGCGGCAACCCTAGAGGAAAGACCCATGTCAATCGGCAGAGAAATCGAAGACATCGCCCGAGATCTCATCAAGCATCAGCACGACCACCCGCCGGTCCGCGACCTCAACCGCGAGACCGAGAGGAGGCTGACGCTCGCCGACCGCATCGCCATGGACCTAACACGCCTGGTCGGAAGCTGGATCTCGGTGCTGGCGCAGCTCGCATTGATAGTCGTATGGGTTCTGCTCAACGCGCTAAGCCTGATCAACCGGTGGGACCCCTATCCCTTCCAGTTCCTCAACCTCATCCTCACCCTCGAGGTGGCCGCCTGGGTCTCGCTGGTGCTGATGGCGTTCAACCGGCAGGCTGACCGCGACCGGCTTCGCGCCCAGCACGACTTCGAGGTGAACGTCAAAGGGGAGGAAGAGCTGAAGGCGTTGATGAACCACCTGATGCACCAGGATGAGATCCTGCTGCAGATCGTCAATCGTCTCGACCGCGGCGATCGCGAGATGAAGCGATTGGCGCGCCTGCTGGAGGCCGCCCACGAGGCCCGCCTCGAAACGCCCAGGCCAAGCGGGCCAGAACGGCCGGTCGGAATCCCGGCCCCCTAGCTTCGACGACGCTTCAGACCTTGTAGACGGAGTACTCCCCGTTGCCGTAGACGAGCGTGCCGTGCTCCTTCCAGTAAGCGGTGTTGGCGTTGCGGGGACTTGCCAGCTCCTGCGGGCCGATCAGCACGTAGCTGACCCCGTACTTGTCGACCAGGTCGGGCGTGGAAGGAGCGCCCTGAAGAATCAGCCTCTCATCGGCGCCTTTCTGCACGAAGTCGCCGACTCCATACGTCCACAGCCAGCCAGGGTAGCCAACCATCACCCTCCGGCCGGCGAGCGTTGGTATCGGATTGTTGTGCTCATCGGCCGCAGCAAACACGGCGTCGGGATTCGTGTTCTGGCGGACCCAATCCGCGACCTGCAGCCCCTTTGTGTCGATGAACTGGTAGGAGCTCACGCTGGCGTCGGAGGCCCGGGCGAGGTCCAGCGCGCCCGCCAGCACAAGCACCGGCAACAAAGCCGCAGCGACCACCCTTGCAGCCGGCCCGCGCTTGAACATGCCCGCCAGCACTCCCCCGACCATGACGCTGCCCAGCAGCGCCCAGAAGATGAAGAACTTGGTGTTGTCCCAATCCCACGGCTGCAGCACGACCACGTTCGGAACCAAGAACCACAGCCACATCGGCGCGAACCACTTGCCGAAGCCGGTTGGAAACCAGCGCCGCAGAAAATGGGCCCCCACCAAAAGCGGAATGAACAGCGACGTGTTCATGATCCAGAACCAGAACCAGTTCGTCCCATCGGACAGCCATCCAGGCTGGATGCAGTAGCCGTGAATGCTCAGCTGGTCACCGCATGCGATGTTGTTTGACGGCGGGAACATCCAGACGACGATGGGCACGCCGATCAGGACCGCCGGCACGAAGTACGCGAGCCACTCGCGCCGGCGGTTGAAGGCGGCCCAGAATGCGGACAGGGCGACGACGGTGCCGTACGCGTGGACGTGGAACACCGGCATCGCACCCGAGACGACACCCGCGAACAGGAAGACACGCCAACCCATTCGTTCGCGCACCGCCAGCCACACCAGTACGAGGACGATGAGGGCGAGGCTGAACCCGAACAGCGTCGAGCGTTGCGGCACGAGGTAGGCGAGGACAGGGTTGAGCCACTGGTAGTTGAGGTCGCGATTGAGCGTGTACTCGTGAGGGAGGTGAAGCAGCGCTCCCAAGCCACTGTGCTCGATGTCGCCTAGCAGGTAGACAAACCCAAGTCCGCCGCTCAGCAGGAAGACGAAGACCGCGATCGCCGCCGCCGCGCGGCCTCCGGCGAAGCGCTGTGCGGCGAGATAGAGCACCGCCGGAAAGACGAGGCCGAGCAGCCCGCTGGTCAGCACAAGAGCAGAGGTCAGGCCGCTTCCCAGGGGCACGAGGTTGGCCGCGAGAAAATCGATCATGAACGGATAGCCGAGGTGGTTGCCCGGGTCGATGGGAAACTGCGGAGGGAAGTTGTGCCCGTAAGCGAATGAGCCTGTGAACGACAGGTGCGCCGCCCAGTCGCCCCAAATGTTGATGTAGCCGGCGTACAGGCCATCCCGCCTGTACTGGTAGGCCTGGCTCAGGAAATGCAATGTCCAGGCCCCGCACACGAGCACGACCGCGGCGAATGGCCAGGGGTGGCCGGCGGTGCGTGGCGACGCACGCCAGCGTGCCACGGCGTCAAAGAGATCGGATGCGATGCGATCCCGCTCCTTGATGGCTCCGACTGCGCCGAGAGCCAGCGCGATTACCAGACCGAGTAGTACGGTGACCGCCGTCACGTCGCGAACGAGCATCGACACGACGAAGCTGGCGGCGGCGGCCGCCATCGCGCCGAACACGGTTCCGAATGCAAGGCGCTCTTCGAGGCTGAGCGGAATCCCGCTTTGATAGGTGATACCGAAGCCGGACACGACGCACCCGACGAGGACGATGGCCGGCGCGCCAACGAGAACGCCGAGCAGCACGAGCAAGACAAGAGCCGCCGCCGCTCCGAACAGCTTCGCCGCCGGCTGGATCGCAGGCACCGAGATCGCGCGGACGGCATCCTCTGCTCCCATCAGCTCCAGCACCAGAGGTCGGGTTTGGCGGGGGCGGCCGGGTCGGCCGGGCAGTGGACGAACCAGATCTTCGGGCCCCATATCGGCGTCTGGTACGGGACGTAGTAGAGGGCGGGGTTGGAGATCGGGAGCCCGGTCCAGACGGGGTAGAAGTACAGAAAGAACGTGACCGCGATCGCGAGATGCGCGGCGACAAGAGGGCGCCCACCCCTGGGCAGGCTCTCGGCGAGCTGGGCGAGTACAAACGCGAGCGCGAGGACCATGAATATCAGCCCGCCGAACATGTGGTACATGAAGACCACCCGGCTGATCTGAGACCAGGGCAGGTACTGGGTGATGAAGCCGAGCAGTATCACCGTGGCTGGGAAGCTCTTGTACCGGATGATGAAGTAGGGCAGCGACAGAACGCACGGCAGGCTCGTCCACCAGATCCATGGGTTACCCAGGTTGGCCATCCAGGCGACCAGTGGTTGCCCTGTGAACTTGTCGATGCCGAGACCGCTGTATTCCGCGTAGTACAGGACGGGCCGCG
>JALYYG010000082.1 GCA_030946685.1 Candidatus Dormiibacterota bacterium
GCAACGTGAGGTCGGTCCCGCCGGTGATGTTGAAGAGGATGCCGCGCGCTCCGTCGATCGACGTCTCCAGCAGCGGGCTGGCGACGGCATCGCGGGCGGCATCGGCGGCGCGCTGGTCGCCGCTCCCGAAGCCGATCCCCATCAGGGCCGCGCCCTGTCCGGACATGACCGCCTTGACGTCGGCGAAGTCCAGATTGATCAGCCCCGGCTGAACGATCAGGTCAGAAATCCCCTGGACGCCCTGGCGGAGAACGTCATCCGCAATCTTCAGTGCCTCGGTGAACGGCACCTTCTTGTCGGTGACGTCCAGCAGCCGCTGGTTCGGGATGATGATCAGGGTGTCGACCTTCTCTCGGAGGGTCGTGGCCGACTCTTCGGCGATGGCCCGCCGGCGCGAGCCTTCGAAGGTAAAGGGTTTGGTTACGACGCCGATGGTGAGCGCGCCGTTGTTACGGGCGATCTCGGCGACGACCGGTGCCGCGCCGGAACCGGTCCCCCCACCCATACCGGCGGTGAGGAACACCATGTCGGCCCCCTGCAGTAACTCTGAGAGCTCTTGCTGGCTCTCCTCGGCGGCCTCACGACCGATCGTCGGATTGCCGCCCGCCCCCAGGCCGCGGGTGAGCTTCTTGCCGATGTTCATCTTGGTCTGGGCTTCCGAGTGGGCGAGCGCCTGTAGGTCTGTGTTGATGGCGATGAACTCGACGCCGCGCAGCTTCGACCGGATCATCCGGTTGACCGCGTTGCTCCCACCGCCACCGATGCCGACCACTTTGATGCGTGCGTTTCCCTCCAGCGTCCGGTCGACATCGCGCATGGCTTCCTCCTTATCGCGCTCGAGGCGCGCCCTTACGAATCGTTCGGCCGACACCCGCGGTCCCTGGCCTCCGCCGTAATCACCAGGGATCACGGGCCGCGAGGCGAGGCCCTTCATCCGAAGCTGATCGTCGATGTTCATATCGGCCTCCTTCCTCTAGAAGAAATCCTTGATCCAACGAACGGTCCGCGCGTACACTGCCGAAGCGCCCACGCCAACCGGCGTGTGGCCGTTGCCGTGGTGCCGAAGTTTTGTTCCCCAGAGCAGCAGCCCCACGGCGGTGGCGTAGGCCGGTCCGCTCACCTGGTCGCTCATCCCGATGGTCTGCGCCGGCGCGCCGATCCTGACCGGAAGCTCGAGCAGCGACTGCGCCGCTTCCGTGAAGCCCAGCAGGCGGCAACCGCCACCGGTGAAGACGATGCCGCCGGGCAGGAACCCGTCGTGCCCACCGCGACGCATCTCGAGGCGTACCATCTCGAGGATCTCGCGGGCGCGTGGGGCGATGATTTCCGCCAGGTGCCGGCGCGGCACGACCTGCACGCGATCCTGTCCGATCTGGTGCAGTTCGACCATCTCCTCTCGCGGGATGCACGCGGGGATCGCATGTCCGTAGTTGACCTTCAACATCTCGGCTTCGCTGAGGGTGGTGCGCAGGCCGATGGCGATGTCATTCGTCACATGGGTCGCGCCCACGGGCAGGACCGCGGTGTGGACGACGCTACCATCGGTGAAGAGCGCGACGTCGGTCGTCCCGCCTCCGACATCGACGAGCGCCACCCCAAGGTCGAGCTCGTTGTCGTTGAGGACAGACTCAGCCGAGGCCAGCACCTGCACCACCAGGTCCTCGACACTCATCCCCGCCTGGTGCACGCACTTGACGACGTTCTGCACCGCGGTCAGCGACCCGGTGATGATGTGGGTTTCAACTTCGAGCCGGGCGCCGGACATCCCGACCGCGTCCCGGACGCCTTCTTGCCCGTCGACGATGTAGCCACGCGGGACGACATGAATGACCTCGCGGTCGTTGGGAACCGAGACCGCGCGCGCGGCGTCGATTACGCGGGTGACGTCCTCGTGGCCGATCTCACGATCGGAACGCGCCACCGCGATGACGCCGCGACTGTTCTGGCTGAGGACGTGAGTGCCGGCCATTCCAACAAAGGCCGACTCGAGCTTGTGACCGCACATCCGCTGCGCGGCATCGACGGCGTGGGTGATGCCGCGGACAGTCTTCTCCATGTTGACGACCACGCCACGGCGCAGACCTTCAGAGGTTGCTTCGCCGAATCCAACGATGTTCATACCGCGGTCCGTCGGCTCGCCGACGACGCAGCAGATCTTGGTTGTGCCGATATCTAAGGCTGTGACGTATTTAGAACGGGGCAAAAACCTTTCCTGGAACGTTGGCTGGAACTGGCGAGCCCATTATAGTGTGGTC
>JALYYG010000100.1 GCA_030946685.1 Candidatus Dormiibacterota bacterium
TTCATCAAGACCTCCGGCCGCGGTCACGATGTGATCGGCGGCGGCCAGTCATTCGGTGGCAGGGTCGCGAGCATGGCGGCGGTCGAGGCGGACTTCGGCGGCCTGATCCTGTTCTCGTATCCACTCCACCGCCCTGGGTTCACCGACCAGCTGCGGATCGAGCACCTGCCGTCCATCCGCTGCCCCACCCTTTTCTTGAGCGGTGACCGGGATCCGTTCGCTCGCGTGGACCTGTTGAAGGAGCATGTGAAGCTCGTCCCCAACTCCAGGCTCGAGATCTTCAAAGGCCAGGGTCATGGGCTCCTTCGCGTCCTTGACGAGGCTGTCGACGTCGCCGCCGAGTTCGTGAAATCACTGAAGACACGCTGAGATGACCGCCAGCCAGCACATGATTAAGGCCAACGGCCTCCGGTTCCGCGCGATGGTCGACGGTCCTCCCGGCGGCGAAATGTTCCTCCTGCTGCACGGCTTTCCGGAAGGCGCGGAATCCTGGTCTCACCAGCTCGACGCGCTCGCGAAAGCCGGCTTCCTCGCTGTTGCGCCCGACCTGCGCGGCTACGGCCTCAGCGATGCGCCGCCAGATCCCTCGAGCTACACCATCGATCAGCTTGCCGAGGACGTGCGTTTCATGATCACGGCCTTCGGACGCCCTGCCGCCCATGTCGCCGGTCACGACTGGGGCGCGATGGTGGCATGGTTCTTCGCCGGCCGGTATCCGAAGATGACAAAGACACTCACGGCGCTATCAGTACCGCACCCGACCGCGCTCGCGGCCGCGAGCCGCGACGATGAGGACCAGCAAGCGCGCTCGCGCTACGTAGCACTGTTTCTCCTGCAGGGCAAGGCAGAGCGCGTGCTGGCCGACGACGATTACCGGCGCCTCCGGCAAATGTTCACGATCGGTCCCAACCCCGACGCCGTGCCGCGAAGCGTCGTCGACCACTTCACCCGCTCACTCAGCCGGCCGGGCCGTCTCACCGCGGCCCTCAACTACTACCGCGCCAACCTGGCCGCGAGTGGCGGGGCGTGGGAGTCGCTCACCGACATCGGACCGATCACGATGCCGACCGCGCTGCTGTGGGGCGACCAGGATCCCGCTCTCGGAAGACGTGCTGCGGAGGCGACAGGGCAGCACGTAGAAGGCGAGTACCGACTCGAGGTGTTGCCGGGAGCCGGCCATTGGCTGCAATTCGAGCGCCCGAGCGAAGTTAGCTTCGCGCTAACCGCCGCCGCGAGCAAGTAAGTAAGCTGTCCCGATGCTCCAAAAGGAAGATCAGGAGCGGCGTCAGAGTCTGCGCCGTCTCGATGACGTCTTGGAAACCCTCGAGCAGCTCAATCTCCACGATCGCGTCGAACTGACCGACTATGCCGCCGAGCGGCTGGTGATGCTGGGGATCAAGAATCCTCACAGCATTCCGATCCCGCAGCTGATCGAGCGGGTATGGGCCATGCAGCAGCCGTTTCTCACCACCATCGTCGTGGAGCGGCGCCGTCGGCGCCGCCGAAAGATGGATCCGCAGTTCTCCAGCGGCGCCGGCTTTGCCTGAGAGTTGATCCGCCAGGCGACCCTGGTCGCGCTCGGGCTGCGGCCGCGCTGGCGTCGCGCGCGCTGAGACCTACCGAATGGCTCGCACTCTTCGAGCGGATCAGCGCGGGCGTGCGCGAAACGGTCCTGCCGCTCGCCGGGACTGAGGCCGGACGCGTCCCGCTCGCCGTCGGCGCGGGCGGCGACCGGACGATGGAGGTCGATAGGGCCGCGGAGGCTGTTGTATTGGGCATGCTGCAAGAGGCAGCTGACGACGGCGAGCGTTTCTCGGTGCTTTCCGAAGAGGCAGGCCGCCGTAGCTTTGGGTCCGAGTACCCGCTCGTGCTCATCGACCCTGTCGATGGCAGCCTCAACGCCAAGCAGGGCGTGCCCTTTTTCGGAGTCATGCTTGCCCTCCTCGATGGGCCCATGGTGGCCGACACCGTCGCCGGCTGTGTCATGAACCTGGCCACCGGCGAGCTGTGGACCGCGATCCGCGACCAGGGAGCCCGCCGGGCAGGGCAGCTCGTGGATGTGCAACCTCCGCAGGAGCGCGGTCGCGTCGAGCTGCTCGGGCTCGAGACCACGCCGAGCGCGCTCGTGGCGGCGCGGCGCCTGGTTGAGCGCTCGAGCAAGATTCGTGTCCTGGGCTCGATGGCGCTTTCGATTGCGCATACGGCGGCGGGCGGGTTCGACGCCTTCTGCGCACCCATCCCGATGCGAGTCTTCGACATGACCGCGAGCCTGCTTGTGCTCGCGGAGGCTGGTGGGGTGGCCAGCGACCTAGAGGGCAGGCCTCTTGGGGCGCTTACATGCACTCTCGAGACCAGGACGACGTTGCTGTGCGCGCCAACCCACGAGCTGCACGCCGCCGCGCTCGAGTCTTTGCGGACGTCTACGTGATCTTCGCTCCGCAGCGAACCGTCTTCGTGGTCCTCAGCTTTGAAGGCCCAGACGTGTACAGCCAGGCCGGCGGGCTCGGAGTCCGGGTCAAAGGCCTCTCTCGCACACTGGCCCAGCTCGGGTACGAGACGCATCTATTCTTTTGCGGCGATCCGGACCTCCCCGGGGAGGAGACCCATGAAGCGGGGCGCCTCCATTACCGCCGATGGTGTCAGTGGATCTCTGCCCGGCACCGTGCTGGCGTGTACGACGGCGAGGAGGAGAAGATCCGCGATTGGAATTCCAGCCTTCCCCTGAGCCTCGTCAACCAGGTGATCGCCCCCGCGATCGGGTCGGGCCGCAACGTCGTCTTGATGGGAGAGGAGTGGCACACCGCATCGTCGATGAACCTCATCTCCGACTCACTGTACTACCGCGGTCTCCGCGACCGTGTGGTCATGCTCTGGAACGCAAACAACACGTTCGGGTTTCACCGCATCAACTGGGGTGCCCTCGCTTTTGCCACCACGATGACCACTGTGAGCCGCTACATGAAGTTCAAGATGTGGGAGTCGGGCCAGAACCCGATCGTCATCCCCAACGGCATTCCGCGCTCCTCAATTCACGATGCCGACCCCGAGGCGGTTGCGGAGTTGAGGGCGGCAGCGGCGGCGGATCACTTCTGTTTGAAGATCGGCCGCTTCGACGCCGACAAGCGGTGGCTGATGGCCGTTTCCGCGGCCGGCTATCTGAAACGTCACGGCCGCCGCGTGCGGCTGGTGATTCGCGGCGGGCATGAACCGCATGGAGGCGAGGTCCTTGCGCACGCCGAGCACCAGGGCTTGAACATCGTCGACGTGCAGTCTCCCAGCGAGCCGTCCGCACTGTCGACGATTCTCCGCGAGCACCCCGAAGCGGACGTGATCAACCTGACGACCTTCGTGAGCGACGAGATGCTCGAGCTCATCTACTCCGCGTGCGATGCCGTGCTCGCCAACTCCGGACACGAACCGTTTGGGCTGGTGGGCCTGGAGGTGATGGCGGCCGGTGGCCTTGCGGTGACCGGGTCGACCGGCGAGGACTATGCCCAGGCCTATCGAAACGCCGTGGTGCTCGAGACCAACGACCCGATCGAGCTGGTGACGGAGCTCAACCTGCTCAAAGAGCGCCCGCAGCTCGCGGCGTCCATCCGCCGGCGGGGCAGGGTCACCGCGCGTCAATACATCTGGGAGAAAGTCATCGGCCAGCTGCTGTTGCGGGTGGAGTTCGCCGCAGCGCAGCAAGCGGTGAGGCTGCCGACCGCCGAGCCTGAGCCCGCCAGGGTGACGAGGCGACCAGCGCGCAAAGCGCCGCGACAGGTTGGCTGAGAACCTTGTCGTCTATACAATCGTCCATCAGCCGCGTCGGCTGAAACTGCCTGCGCAGGTCATCCCACCCAGGACCTCGCCGGAGACGATGCCCGACTTCGTTTTCGACGAGGCGATGGACAGGCGCTACTTCGACAAGGTGGCGACGTTCGCCTACACGCCGGCGAGCGCGATGTTCCGCGACCTCACGAAGCGCGGTTGGAAGATGTCCATCGGCTTCAGCAACTCGTTTCTGCTCCAGGCGGAGAGTTGGGCGCCGAAAGTGCTCGATTCTTTCCAACAGCTCTGCGCCAGCCCGAATGTCGAGGTCGTGTGCGTCGAGCCCTACCACTCATGGCTGTTCTATGTGGACATCCTTGCGTTCAAGGAAGCGATGATCCATGCCCGCCAGCGGCTGGAGGGTCTCTTTCAAAAATCGGTCACCGTGACCGACACCACCGAGTTGTTCATGTCGAACGGTGTCTACTTCGCGCTGCAGCAATGCGGTTTCACCGGCGCTTTCATGGAGGGACGTTCCTGGCAGATGGGCTGGCGTGAGCCGACGCACGTCTATCGCTAACCGCTGCAGCGCCTTGCTCTTCTGTGCCGCCACCACGAGCTCTCTGACGACGTCGGTTACCGCTTCTCCAACCGGAGCTGGGTCGAGTTCCCCCTCACTGCAGAGCGATACGCCGGCTGGCTCCGCGAGACTTGGGGAGACCTCGTGACGCTCGGGTGGGACTTCGAGACATTCGGCGAGCACCATCCCGCGAACTCGGGCATCTTCACGTTCGTTCCTGCCCTCGCGGCGGAATTGAAGAGTCGCAAGGTGAAGATGCTGCTGCCGTCGGAGGCCATCGAAGAGCTCGGCGATCGTGGCTTCGAGGTGCCGATCAACGAGTACGGGACCACGTGGGCAGGCGAGGGAGGCATGGAGTTCTTCCTGGGCAACTCGGCCCAACAGGGCATCTTTCGCCTCATGCATCACGCGTACAACAAAGCGCGCCTCACGGGAGACCCGCGAATCGTCGAGATCGCAAAGTGGCTGCTGCAATCCGACAACCTCCACCTCATCCAGTGGTTCAGCCGCTGGGGACCCGAGGCGGAGGTGAGCGCCTACTTCACGCCTGACGAGTGGTGGGAGCTGGGGGCCTTGGGCATACTGCGGGAGCAGCAGCGGGTATACGTGAACTTCATCCGGGCGCTGGACGAATATGCAAAGTA
>JALYYG010000109.1 GCA_030946685.1 Candidatus Dormiibacterota bacterium
GCCAAGAAAGGATCTTGACCGTATCATTTGCTGGTCGCCGGAGGGATGGCCGAGTGGTCGATGGCGGTGGTCTTGAAAACCACTAAGGTGCAAGCCTTCGGGGGTTCGAATCCCTCTCCCTCCGCCACGTTCTGAATACGAATAGGATAGCTTTCCCTGCTAATTTCTTTACACAGGATGCGCTCCAAACCGATGTGCTGACGGCAACCGTGACGGCGACCGCTTGAAAACGGTGTCCTCATCCCTAAACAAAGCTGCGACATGACATCGTCCGCGAGCCGCTCGGCGGACCGACGCGGAAGCTACCGTTGTGTCAGGCGGACATGTCCACGGCGATGAAGAGAGGCCGGTGATCAACAGGTTGACCGACTCCGACTTTGCCAGGCTTTTGGGACTGCGCGCCTCGAAGCTGGCCTGGTTTATTGGGGCGGGATGTTCCGCCGCGGCGGGCATCCCGACCGCCCAGACCATGATCATGGAGTTCAAGGCCGGTCTCTTCTGCGCAGCGACTAAGCTGCCGCGGCAAGAGATCGATCCGGGCGACCCGCTCTGGGCTACGCGTATCAACGACTTCTTCAACGGCCAGCGTGGCTTTCCTGCCGCTGGCGACCCGGACGAGTACGCCGTCGCATTCGAGGCGGCGTACCCCAACGCGAACGACCGGCGGGCCTACATCGACCAGGCTGTGCGTCGGGGAGTTCCGTCCTTCGGTCACCGTGTCTTCGCGGCGCTGATCAGTACCGGACGAGTGCCGTGCATCTTCACCACGAACTTCGATCCGTTGATCGAACGAGCGACCGTGATCACCGATGAACTGCAGCCGGCGCACGAACAGGCGCACCTGACGGTGGCCGCGCTCGACAGCGCCGAACGTGCCGAGCGTTGCCTGCGGGATTCGACCTGGCCCTTACTGGCAAAGCTCCACGGGGATTACCAGTCAGACCAGTTGAAGAACGTCTTGGTAGAGCTGCTGGAGCAGGACGCGCGGTTGCGCCACGTCCTCATGGAGAGCTGCCGCCGGTTCGGCCTGGTGGTAGTCGGCTATAGCGGGAGAGACAGTTCGGTGATGGATGCCCTGGGGGACGCGATCGCGCCGAGCGCCCTACCGGGTGGCCTCTTCTGGGTGGCGCGGCCGGGCAGCGCGCTGCTTACGCGGGTGACCGAACTCCTGAATGCGGCCGAAGCAGTTGGCATCGAAACGCACGTCGTCGAGGCCGCAAACTTCGATGAGCTGGCCGGCGAGATCGAACGGCAGGCGGACCTGCCTCCCGCGCTCGCCCAGCATGTTCGGGCCGCGCGTCCGGCCCCGCGGGTGGTGCCGGTCACACTATCGACAATCGAGGGGGCGATGTTTCCGGTACTGCGCTGCTCCGCTTTGCCCATAGTCACGCTGCCGACCGAGGCCCGCAGGCTAACCGTCTCAACACCGCTGACAACCATGGAGGCTCGAGCCGCCCTGAAGCAGGCGGGTGTGCGCGGTGCCGTCGCGGCCCTCGGTCGCGAGGCTGCTGCTTTTGGACTGGACAGCGAGCTGCTGGCCGCCTTCGCATCGCATGGTGCGGAACTGGCCGGAATCATGGACCTCGACCCGGGGGCTGACTCGTGGGCGTTGGGTCTTCTGTATGAAGGCTTGGCCCGCGCCCTTTCTCGCGGCCGCCCGCTGCGGCCACGCTTGCGCGCACGAGGGCACTTTCTCGTGGTCGCTAATCCGGACTCGGAACGAAATGACGAGCTTGCAGTGAAGGATCGTGAAACCCTCCGGCTGCTCGCGAAGGCCTACGGAGGCCCGATAACGGGCACCGTCCCAGCTCTCGGTCTGCCCTTCGCCTACACACGCGCCGCGTTCCTGCCCTACACGCCGGTTGTGCGGGTCGCGACGGTTGGTCCGGCGTCGGGAAGAACGCAGGTCAATGAACTCCTGGGCAGCTTGCGCACCGTGCACCAACCACAGGATCGCGCGGAGTACGTGCCGCCCTTCCCGGGGTTCCGCAAGCTGTTCGGTGCCGACCTGGAGTTGGCGAAGAACTCGGGTTTGCACGTGGCATGGCCGGATCGTCTCGAGGACTTCCGGTTTGAGGGGACCTCGGAGGCACGGATCGGCGCGGCGCTCGATGAAGTGCTGCGGCGCCTCGAAACACTGCGAGACGAGTTCGACGTACTGACCGTCCACCTGCCGGACCGGTGGCTTCCAAGCTCGAAGACCCTCGAGTTCGATGCCCACGACAGCCTCAAGGTCCTAGCCGCGCTGGCTGGCATCCCTACCCAAGTCCTGAACGATCGCACATTCAACTTTCCGTACCGGACGAGCGTCGCGTGGCGGCTGTCAATCGCGCTCTACGTCAAGGCGGGTGGCGTGCCCTGGAAGTTGGTCCCCGTTTCGGGGGTACCGTCGGACAGCGCGTATATCGGGCTGGCGTACGCACTGCGGGGCGAACCGAGGAACGCGCGATTTGTGACGTGCTGCTCGCAGGTGTTCGATGCCGATGGTGGTGGGATGCAGTTCGTCGCCTACGAAGCGCGCGACCCACTGGATCAGGGCGACGCCGCGCGAAGCAACCCGTATCTGAGTCGCTCCGATATGCGGGCGGTCATGACTCGAAGCCTGCTGCTCTACCAGGCGCGCAACGGCGGAGCTGTGCCGCGCCGCCTGGTGGTGCACAAGCAGACACCGTTCCGCGACGAGGAACTCGCTGGTGTGGAAGATGCCCTCGCTGGTGTGGAGGAGGTGGAATGCATCGAGATCACGTCGGATGTGTCCTGGCGTGGGGTCTGGTTGCAGGCCTCGCGCCAGGCGGATCGGCCGAGCGAGCCGGACCTGTACCCGGTCCACCGCGGCGTGATGGTGCCGACAAGTCAAGCGTCGGCGCTGCTGTGGGTCGCCGGCAACGCCCCCGCAGTCTCGAGGGGAGGAGCCTTCTACCAAGGAGGGAAGAGCATCCCCCGGCCACTGTTATTGACCCGGCATGCCGGGCGAGGGCCTCTGGAGGTCGCGGCGGCCGAGGCGCTGGCGCTGACCAAGATGGACTGGAATAACGACGCGCTTTACGACCCGGTGCCGGTCACCATCTTGTACGCACGTCGGCTATCCCGCATCGTTGCGAATGTGGCATCGTTGCCGTCCCGCGCGTACCCATACCGGCTGTTTATGTAGGCAGAATCGCGTCCCACCTTCCTTCGTGCCTACGCCCACTCCCGGTCCACCGTCGGCCGTAGCATCGGGCCACGAGTTGCGCCCCCCTGCCGCGCGCTCGCGGAACTGCCGTTGGCCTTCATGCCGCTCCTCGACGATCTGTCTGGCATCTCGCCTGGGGGAGCTCGGACGGCCGCACGGTTGGCGGCGAACCATCGCAGGGGTTATCGATTCGTGCGTCGACCTGCAGCGTGAATTGCCGAGCCGTTGACGCACGCACGAGTCACCGTCGCGGATTTTCGATCACGGTTTCGAAAGGTTCCACGGCGCAGCGTGTCAGGTATGCGATGCGACTTCATCAACGGAGGTAACAGGAGATGAGCGTCAAACAATTCGTCCGAGTCGTCCTGAATGAGATCGCTCGGCAGCTCTCTGGAGAGTACGAGCGACGAGACGAGCGATCGGCCGGCGCATCCAACCTCACTCTCGCCGCTCCTGGTCTGTACCCCAAAGGCTGCCAGCGAGTTGCAGGTCGGAGACAACGGTCGAAGAGAATCACGAGTCGCGGAGAAACAGAGGTTGTCCTTTAGATCGTAGAAATTGACGGCGGTTCCCTCCACCCTTCGCTGCTGGCCAATCTGGTGGCTCGGCCTCAACCCAGAGCGAGCGTGGCTGTTCGTAATTGACGGGGGCAAGGGCATCCGGGCCGCCATCGTGGCCCACTTCGGCCGTCTGGCTCTGATCCATCGTTGCCGGGCGCACAAGCGTCGCAATGTGCCGGACCACTTACACCAAGGCGAGCGGTCGTTCATCGGAAAGAAGTTGGATCGCGCCTGGGGACACGCCGACGCCCAGCAGGCGGAGTCGGAGCTCCGCGCCCTCGCCAGGTCGCTGAGTGCTCAGCACCCTGGTGCCGCGGCCAGCTTGCTGGAAGGACTGGAGGAAACGCTGACCGTGACGCGACTGGGATTGTCACCGGCGTTGCTGAAGACCTTCAAATCCACCAACCCAATTGAGTCGATGATTTCAGTCGGCCGCACCGTCACCCGCAATGTCAAGCGGTGGCGAAACGGAAAGATGGCGCTGCGCTGGACGGCCGCCGGTATGCTCGAGGCTCAGAAGCAGTTCCGTCGGATCCGCGGCTACCGTGACCTGCCCTTGCTCGCGAGCGCGCTACGACGGCACGAGGAGGTGATCAATCACAGAAGAGAGGTAGCATAGGTGTCGCGGAGGGGCCGCCCGAAAATTCCACGATCATCTGGACATCCTCGAGAAACATGAGCGCAGACCAGTATCTCCTTCCAACCGACTGAGTAGCTGGCAGATTCGATCCCTAACTTTGGTTAGATCGATATCCTACTGGCTCAACATCTGTTGGTAGTGGCGCGCCTGTACTCGAGGTGGCTATTGGGGTCGCCTCGATCCGCCCCCGATAGTGCAGCCGCTTAGCGCGATGCCGATCAGAAACGCGGACATCGCGGGCCCTCAATGGTGGCACTAGAGCGAAGCTAGCAAGGGAATCGTGAGATCGTCCTTATTAAGGATGCGCTCATAAACCTGTCACCGTGCTGAAAGGTTGCGGCTATCATGCTGGTTCCCTGGTGGTGATCGTCCATCGCATCGCCGCCATGGAGGTGAACAAGCGATGCAGAACTTTGCATGGGCCAAAGGGTGGATGGCAAAAGCGGCGATCGCGCTAAGCCTTGGCTTGGCCGGTGGCCTGGGCACGTTTGCGGTCGCGCACGCGGCCACGTCGGCGTCACCGTCGACTAGCGCTTCGCCGTCGACCTCGACAAGTCCCGGGAGCTCGTCGGGCGCGACACGGACCTGTCCGAACATGTAGCCCCAACCCGTTTGGGAATGGCAGCATCCCTACTGCCGTTCCCTTCTTCACTCACCAATCAGGATCGGATTAGGCGGCGGGACTTGAGCTCTGAGCACGGCAATGATCCGATGGAGACCTGCCGGCGTTCGATTCGCGCGCGGAGCGCTAGCGCAGATCGCCCGCCAGTCGAGCGACACAACAGCGTCATCGTCGTCGCCCTGGCATTCGCACAGGATGGTGACCTCCTCCATGGCACGCACCACCGGACTTCGATGGAGCACTCGCCGATGGCCCGATGCGCCGCACGAGGTCCTCGACCTGCGACGGATAGAGGTTGACGCCCCGTACCGTAAACACCGGTTGCGTAACGGATTAGTGGCGATCCCTGCGGACCGAGGTTGCTACGCGAGCAGGCAGGGCCGGCTCGCGCCAGGCGCCGACCTCACTGCCGCAACTCACGAACTTTCTTAACTTTCAGTCACGGAATCGACAGGATTCCTGCCTCACCATCGGCCTATGGCGCGCAAGTTGGCCGTGGTCAGAAGAGATGTCTCCGGCCCCCCGGTGGTCGACGTCGCGATCCCCGTCTTCAACGAGGAGCGTGACCTGGCGCGCAGCGTGCGCCGGCTCCGCCGCTATCTCGATGACCGGTTTCCGTTCGAGGCGCGGATCACCATCGTGGACAACGCGAGCACCGATCGAACCTGGGACCTCGCCCGGGGCCTGGCTCTCGAGCTCCCCGGTGTCCGGGCACAACATTTGCACGAGAAGGGTCGGGGCCGTGCCGTCCGCCATGCGTGGCTGGGGAGCGATGCGGCGATTGTCGCCTACATGGACGTCGACCTCTCGACGGACCTGGACGCGCTGCTCCCACTAGTCGCGCCGCTCATCTCCGGGCACAGCGACCTGGCGATCGGCAGCCGGCTCGCTCGCGGCGCCCGAGTCGTCCGCGGGCCGAAACGTGAGCTGATCTCGCGTTGCTACAACCTCGTTCTGCACGTCGTACTGGGCACCCGCGTGCGCGATGCGCAGTGCGGTTTCAAGGCGATCCGTGCCGACGCCGCCCGCCGGCTCCTGCCACTCGTGGATGACCAGGCGTGGTTCTTCGACACCGAGCTGCTGGTGCAGGCCCAGCGCACCGGGCTGCGCATCTACGAAGTCCCGGTCGATTGGGTCGAGGATCCAGACACCCGAGTCGAGCTGGTGCCCACGGCGTTGGAAGACTTGCGAGGTGTCTGGCGGCTCTCTGGTGCCCTCCGCAGCTTCGCGGCCATCGGCATCGCCAGCACGCTGGCGTATGTCGCATGCTACGTGGTCCTCCGCCTGGCGTTCCCGGCCACGATGGCGAACGCGCTGAGCCAGCTCATCACCACGTTCGGAAACACGGCCGCCAACCGGCGGTTCACGTTCGGTGCCGAGGGCAACGGTGCCGTGGTGCGCGATCACGTCGGCGGGCTCACCGCATTTGGCGTAGCGCTCGGCCTCACCACCGCCGCGATCGCCGGGCTGCATGTGGTTGCCCCGGGTGCAAGCCGGCTCACCGAACTGATCGTGCTGGTGGCCGCCAACCTGCTGGCGACGGCAGTGCGCTTCGTCCTGCTGCGGGCCTGGATCACCCCGGCGCACCCTGACACCGATACGCTTCTTCCGTTCTCCCGGAGGACCGCGTGAGCGCCCTCCCACTCCCGCTAGAGCCCATCGCGACGCGGGACCCGCGGCGCCAGTCGTGGCTGATGCGCTTGCTGCGCGGTTCCGTCGAGCAGCCGGCGTGGGTACGTCCCTCGTTTTTCGCGGTCGTGATCCTCGCTGCCATCCTCTACATCGCGGGCCTCACTCGCAGTGGCTACGCGAACGCCTACTACTCGGCGGCGGTGCTGGCGGCGAGCAAGAGCTGGAAAGCCTTCTTCTTCGGTTCGGTCGACGCGGGGAACTTCATCACGGTCGACAAGCCGGCCGGCGGGCTGTGGCTGATGGACCTGTCGGCGCGCCTTTTCGGGGTCAGCTCGCTGAGCATCCTCCTGCCGGAGGCGCTGGCCGGCGTCGCCTCGGTCGCGTTGCTCTTCCATGTGGTGCGGCGCTCTTTCGGCCCGGTTGCCGGACTCATCGCGGCATTGGTCATGGCGCTGACGCCGGTCGCGGTCCTGATGTTCCGCTACAACAACCCGGACGCGCTGCTCACGTTGCTCCTGATCACCGCCGCCTGGGCGCTGCTGCGCGGCGTCAGCACCGGCCGGACCCGCTGGTTTATGCTCGCTGCGCTGTTGGTTGGGATGGGCTTCAACACCAAGTACCTGCAGGCTTACCTGGTGGTGCCCGCCCTCATCGTGACCTTTCTCGTCGCCGCCCGCGGAACCTGGCGCCGCCGCATCATCCAGCTGCTGGCCGCCGCGAGTGTGCTCATCGTTTCGAGTGGCTGGTGGCTGGTGATCGTGGACGCAATTCCGGCGAGCGCGCGGCCATTCGTCGGAGGCAGTACGAACAACACCGTTCTCGACCTAGTTCTGGGCTACGACGGCCTCGGGCGGATCTTCGGTACGGGTGGACGCGGGCCGGGTGGCGCCGGTGCCAGCTTCGGGGGCACGCCCGGACTCTTGCGAATGTTCAACAGCCAGGTCGGCGGCCAGGTCAGCTGGCTGATCCCCTTTGCGCTGGTCGGGTTGGGCGCTGGCCTCTGGCTGCTTCACCGTGGACCGCGCACCAATCGCCAGCTGGCGAGCTACGTGCTCTGGGGACTCTGGCTTGTGGTAAGTGTCCTGGTCTTCAGCTTCAGCTCGGGCACTTTCCACGCCTACTACACGGTCCAGCTGGCGCCGGCCATCGCCGCGCTGACCGGCGCCGGCATGGTCGAGCTCTGGCGCTGGCGCGCGCGCTCATGGATTGGCGGATTGGTGCTCGCCATTGCGATCATCGGCACGGCCTGGTGGGGCGCGCAACTGCTCGAGCGCACGCCGACCTTCGTGCCGTGGCTGGCCCCGGTCTCGCTCGCGGTCGCAGTCGCAGCGGGGCTGCTCATCGTGCTGACGTCCGTGAGCACGGCGCCGCGAAACCGGATCATGCTTGCCGTCGCGGCAGCGGGTTTCGTTGCGATCATGGCGGGACCAACCGCCTATTCCCTGTCGACCGTGGGCCAGGCCTATTCGGGCGGCGATCCGGCTGCTGGACCCACTTCTGCTCGGGTGACGGCCTTCGGCGACAGTGGCTTCGGCGGATTCGGGTCAGGCCGGTTCACCCCTCCCGATAACGCGCCGGCGTTTTCCGGTGACGGCGCTCCGTCGGGCGCGCGCGGTGCGGGCGGTGGCGGCGGCCTCAACCAAGTCAACAATGCGCTGATCACGTACCTCGACAGCCATCAGGGCAAGGCAACCTGGCTCGTTGCCGTCGACGGAGCAAACCAGGCGGCGGCTATCGAGCTCGCCACCGGCAAGCCGGTGATGGCGATGGGCGGATTCATCGGCAGCGACCCGGCGCCCACGCTCGCGCAGCTCGAGGCGCTGGTCAAGTCCGGCCAGCTCCGCTATGTGTTGATCACCGGCCAGGGCGGCGCGGGCGGCAGCAACAGCAGCGCCACGAGCATCACGTCCTGGGTTACCCAGCACGGAACGGCGGTCAATTACGGGAGTGGCAGCTCAGCGAGTGGAACGCTCTATGACCTCGCCGGAGCGGCCGGGTAGACCATCGAGGCACCGACGACCTGATCGGCACCGCAGCGGCGAGCGCCAATGGCACCGGCTGACTCTGGCCAGCACGAACGGCGGACCTCACGAGAGGTCGACCTTCTAACCTTGATCCCGGCCGGGTTGACCAATAGGGAGACCGCCCACCGGCTCAAGCAGCCGCACCGTCGATGCCCACCTACGGTCAATCTACGCAAAGCTGGACGTCACCTCGCGAAGCGCCGCCACTCGATACGCCCTGCAGAACGGACTCATCTAGCGGGTTGTCTCCCTCCGCCCTTTGCGGGTTGAGTTCATGACGGGCCACCTCCGGTTTGCCCAGCTGCTAGTGAGCGTAAACGCCTTTTCCGGCTCCGGTACGAAGCAGTCCCAGTGCGAAACCGGCGATCCAGACCGCTCCGACCAGCAGCGCAATGCGCTCGACCAGGCCGGGCAGGTCGGCTTGCGGCAGGATCAGGCTGGCCGAAAACAGCCCCATGCAGGTCAGCCCGGTAACAAGGCATGCGTCCGCTCCCTTTCGGCGCCCCTGGGCACGCAGATCTTGCCAGGCGATGAAGCCGGCAAGCATCATCGATCCACCGATGAGGAAGCTCGCGGCGTAGTGCAGCTGGCCATGCAGCGTCAGGCGCGCCCAGGTGGGATCGATCTGGAAAGCGCCCGCGGCGATGAACCCGAATCCCATCAAGCCGAAGACGGCCGGTAACCACGGACTGATCCGCCCCGATTCGTCAATCGCGCAGAGGCCCAGCGAAAAACCCAGCAGCAACCAGCCGCAGATGATGAAACTCGCGACCTGCACCCAGCCGCCGCTTCCGAGGCTCAGGTCGCTGACGTAATCCCTCAGGGCATCGTATCCCGGTTGCAGCCACCCTTGGAGGACGAAAGCGGCGACAAAAATGGTCGGAGCCAGAAATCCGCAGAAGAGCAGCAGTGGAGTGGCGACGTTGGAAGGGGCCGGACGATCCGACCCCTCCCCTGCCGCCAGCGTGTGGTTACGGTACTGTCGGGAACTGGCCAGCATTTTCCTGCGCCTCGTGCGTCGCACTTTCACCGGCCTCATGCGTGGCATTCTCATTCGGTACGAATTTGCCGGAGTTCGTGCTAGGGGTCGCTGCGGTTGTCGCCGTGCTCGTCGTGCCTGCGGCGCTTGCCAGGAGCGGGCCGGCAATCGTTGCGCCTATCACGCCGCCGGTCAGGAGCGACCCCCCAAGCGCCACGCTTAGAAGGATCCGTCGCTTTCCGTTCATCGGTGTTCACCTCTTCGAACGTTGATGAACAGAGCATGGCGCCGGCTTCCTTGCGATTGGATTACGCTCGAGAAACCATGCCAAAATACGTTGTCTTATACGAATCCTCCGACCGCAGGGCTCATTTATATGGGCACCTTCGCCTACGGATCGATGGCCATCTTCACCAGCGAGGAGGCGGCTGAAGAATTCGTCAAGGGCGATCCCTTGGTACTCAACGGGGTCGTTCGGCGCAATGTGGTCAGGGAGTGGAACGATGCAGACTCTTGCGCCGTTCCACAGCGATCAGGTTAGCGCTGCTTCGGGAGTCAGAGCGTCTTGGTTGACGGCAACCGCGGCGAACTATGGCGAACTATGGCGAACTATGGCGAACGCTGGCGGACGAACGGGGCAGCACTCACATACAGGGCGAACGTTGGCGAACTGTGGCGAACGCTGGCGAACGGAATAATACGGTTGAAAACCACTAAGGTGCAAGCCTTCGGGGGTTCGAATCCCTCTCCCTCCGCCAGAGTAGTCGAGTCGGGGAGATCAACCGTGCGCTGACATGCGCCCTGAAGGCTGCTGGTTTGCCGCACGTCCGGATGCATGAGCTTCGGCATACCGTGGCAAGCATTTTGCAGGGGTCTGGAGTTCATCCGAAATCGTCCAGGAGCTGCTCCGGCCACAGCACGATTCGGTTGACGTTCGACAGCTACAGCAATCTCACCCCCGGACTTCATCAGCAGGCTGCTCGGACTATGGACGTGGTGCTCGCTGAGCCTCCCTCCCGAGTTCATGCCGGCGCAGACGGCAGCCCGGAAGTCAGGACGCTAAGCTTGGTCGCAGGCGTTCATGAGTCGACCCAATTCGATACTCGCCGGAGCCGGGGCGATCGGGTTCGCTGTCCTGACGTTTGCTGCAATCTTCTTCGTCAACTGGCCTGGCGGAGGCTACAGCGAGTCGTTTGCGAAGAGCTACGTGGCGTCGGCGAACCTGCCTATCGCGTTGACGGGTACGCTGATCGGACTGATCGGCGTGGTGGGGCTGATCTGCCTGCTCGCTTACCTCACGCGGGCGGCCGAGGAATCCTCGCCCGCGATCACACTGGTGCCCCAAATCGTTTGGGCCGTCGGCCTCGTTGGGGCGGCTGCGTTTGGAGTGGGTTGGGGTCTGGTGAGCGCCCAGCCGCTGGCGCATGTCGAGGCCGGTGTGGATCTGAGTGTAGCCCCCACCCTCACGTACATGATCTCGGAAGCGACGAGCGCGATTATCTTCGGCGCCGCTCCGATGCTCGTTGGCTTTGCCCTCCTCGTCCTGACGTTAGGTTCGGGCCGGGCACTACCGCCTTGGTTGCGTTGGCTGACGCTCGTCGCGGGTGTGGTTGCGCTCACCTCACTCGCGTTCTTCACGTTCTTTCTGTTCCTGATCTGGAACATCGTGATCGGAATCTGGCTCCTGATCGGAGGTAGAGCGAGGGGATCGGCTACGGGTCGGGCGCAGTAGCCTCGCCGCCTTGCGGGAATCCAGGAGCCACCTCGACAATCCGCGCGACTCAAGCTGCAGAGCTTAGTAACTTCGCCAAATTTGATCTCATTCCCGATCGGTTTGTTGATCGCTGGGTCGGTGCGGCCCTGATCTGCAGTCCGGCCGACCACCAAATTGACCACCGAATCAACTTGCAGCTCCCGGGTGACGGCAACCGTCGCGAACTATGGCGAACGTTGGCGAGCGTCCGCGAACGGTGGCGGACGGGTCGAAGGCCTTGAAAATCCGGGTCATCGAAGGCAGGAGTCTACGCCGGCTTAGGTCGGACGTCCTTCCCGTCGCGGCTCGATTTCTCAACGAGAGCCACCGTGTCGCCTGCTCGGGCACAGCGCCAACAGGCTGACGCTCGACACCAACAGTCATCTGACTCCGGCGCTTCATCGCCAGGCCGCCCAGACGATGGATCTGGTGCTCGGCATTCGCATGTGATTCGAGGGCCTAGCTCAAGTCGTTATGGCCATCCGGTCACCCGTCGGAACGCGAACATCAAGAGAAGCCAAAGGCCGGCTGCGACCACACTGAGTACGGCCATGCGTAATCCAGAAGCGAGGCCGAACACTGAGCCGAAGCCATAGAAGCATACGGCGAAGGCCCCACCGGCCGACACCATGACAAGAGCTCGACGCTTCGTGTTCATGTCTTGACTCTAATCGCGGTCACGCCTTGCGGTCGAAGCGGTAGATGCGCCTATGGCTAATAGCAGGTAGGGAAACGGCGCATGATCGCGCGATGCGGGTCAATGGCCGTCGACGCCCAGATTGTTGTGGTCAGGCCTCCTCGCGCCTCGCCAGGCGCGAAGAACGCCGGCAATCACCAGTGCTAAGCCGGCTAACCCAAAGAGGATGACAACCAACGCGAAGGATCTCCCGCGAACTCCGGAGAGCTGAACGACGATAACCGCGACGGCAGACAGCCCAGCAAGGATTCCAATTGCTGTCAATAGACGACGCGCTGACCGTGGCGGTCCAGCCCAACTCATTTGTCCATCGTCCCGCAGACTCTCACGCGTGTCCTCTGCTACCTTAACTCCAACGTAGGAGCGAGAGGCACCCCCATTACCCGAACGGCCACAGCTTGGGCATGCCCGCTCGGAATTCGCCACCCAACGGAGATGGATGATGAGTGCGATTGACGGCAACCGTGACGGCAACCGCGGCGAACTCTGGCGAACTTCAGCGAACCTTGGCGGACGAACGGGGCAAGACTCATGTACGGGGCGAACGCTGGCGAACTGTGGCGAACGCTGGCGGATGGAAAAATACGGGCTTGAAAACCACTAAGGTGCAAGCCTTCGGGGGTTCGAATCCCTCTCCCTCCGCCAGAGCGCTTTTTCGAAGGCGCCTCTCGCGATAGGCTGAATACGAAAACCGGTCGAGGGGCCGGTTTTCGGCGTTTTCCGGGCGCTGCTAAGGAGGCGCCAGGCAGCCGAAAAGGAGAGGTGAACGTGTCGGCAAAAAGTCCAAAACCACTGGGTTTTTCGCAAACCACTGGGGCGCCGAAATACGCCAGACCGCTCGAGGGACCACTTGGGTTTTTGCCCGTGGGTCGGCCCAAGGGTTTGCCGGGGCGGCCTCGTGCCGTACAGGAGAAACTGGTCCGCCCCATCGTGGTCGCCAAGGACGCTGACGAGGAGAACGGGGCTCCTGCTCTGTCCGCTGATGGGAACGGCCACGGTGAGACGAGGCTTGAGCCGTTGGTTCGTGAGTGGCTGCTCGATCTGCAGGTGCTGGGCCGCAGCCCGAAGACGATCGACTGGTATCGGAAGCATGTGCACGGCTACTTCCAGGAACGGTCCGTCCGGACCCTCGATCAGCTCACCGCCGCGGAACTGAAGCAGTACCTCGCCGCGATCCAGGCGCGGGGCCTGGCCGAGAACACCGTGCACGGCGCGTTCCAGACGATCAAAGCCTTCGCCAACTGGGCGGTCCGCGAAGGCTACCGAGTCGACTCCGCGCTGCTCCGAGTCCGCGCACCGAGAGTCGCCGTCAAGGAAATGGAGACCTACTCAAACGCGCAGCTCGAGACTCTTCTCCAAGCAATGCCTGTCGGGTGGTCCGCCCTGGCCGCCCAGATCCTGCTGGGCACAGGCATGCGGCTCGGCGAGCTCTGTGCCCTTGAGCTGGAGGACGTCGAAGACGACGGCGAGGGCATGTTCCTCAAGATCCGGCGCGGGAAGGGTGCGAAGTTCCGCCGCGTCCCCGTAAGTCATCGGCTGCGCCGCGAGCTCTTGCGCTACGTGAACCGAATGCGATCCGACAGTGCCAGTCAGCACCTTCTGCTGCTACGCGATGGCCGACCCGTGGACGTTGAGTGCGTCTCCGACCTCTTCCAGCGTACCCGCCGCCGGATAGGCTTCCGCGTTCACGCCCACAAGTTTCGCCACACGTTCGCCACCGAGTACCTCCGTAACGGCGGCGAGATCGAGCGGCTCAGGCGGATCCTCGGCCATACCACATACGTAATGGTCATGCGCTACGTCCACCTGGACAAGGGCGACCTCTATCGTGATTTCGACCTGCGCTCGCCCTTTTAACCTTCGCGATTGACGGACATGCGCGACCGCTTTTGACTTACGTCTTCGTGGTGACCTTGATCTGGACGAACGTCGCCTTACCATCCGACGTGGCAGGCTGCCTGACGCAGTAGAATGTGCCGCCCAAAAAATGCTCAGCGGAGCATCCGTTGTGGTCGCTGCTCAAGCTCCACCGTCCCTCTGAGCCGGGTGACGGAAGCGGTCTCGCTCACTGGTAATTTGAAGAGATGATCGTCACCCATATCTTCGAGTCGCCGATGCCTATGGAGATGCCGAAGCGGCTGTGAGTTCCATGAGCCCCACCCGTGCCCGCGAGTTTTGGGCCGACACCTTCCGGCTCCTGGACCTTTCGGCAGCAAAGAGAGACGACGATGCCCTCGCACTCGCGATGGAGATCGCGGATCGATTTCCAGAACAGGCGGCTGAGAGCTCCTACCTGCTGGCTTGCGCATATAAGCGCGCCGGGCACGACGAGGAGGCGCTCCGCGCACTCGAGGTCGCGCTCGACCGGGGTAGCTGCTGGAACCACTTACTTCTTCTTTGGTCACCCAGCCTTAAGCCATTGCAGGACAGGCCGCGGTTCCATCGAATCCTCCACAGATCCAAGACGATGATGGAGGCGTTGGAGGCAGGCACCCGCGTTAGAGTCGCTGTCTTCCCACAACCCCAAGCGGTTGAGACAGCAGTCGCGCCACGGCTGTTGCTACCGCTGCATGGGGGAGCGGATATCCCTGGCGAACACGATGGATACTGGGCGGCGGCCGCTGGCCGAGGTGTACTGGTCTCGATTGCACAATCGTCGCAGCGCCGATCAAGCGACACGTTTTGGTGGGGCGGTCCGCCCGAGCCATTTGACCGCGAGCGATCAGAGCGGGACGTTCAAGCGGCCTACGACGAGGTGCGCGCGACATACGCTTTCGACGGTTCTCGGGTTGCGCTGGGCGGCTTCTCCCAGGGTGCGGTGCTCGCTGTCACCCTGGCCCTACAGAATCGACCTTTTCCGATCCACGGTTTTGCCTGCGTCGGGCCCGGCGTCGAGCCGTTGGAACCGCTGATATCGCTGATGGAGCCGGCCGGGGCGCGCGGATTACGCGGATGGATTCTTGCGGGCGAAACGGAACGCGGCCTTGGGCTGGTCACGCGACTCAGCGATGCATTGCATACGCACGGTGTGCCCTGCCAGCTCGAGGTCGTCCGGGGGATAGGCCATGAATTCCCAAACGATTTCGGCGCCCGGCTTCAGTCCGGACTTCATTTCATATTCGGCTGAAGGCGACCTGCCCGATGATGGCGCCCATTTCGTTAATGAAAGGTGGCTTAATCGTTGCTGATCCCGCGACCAGTTAGCTTTCCCGCCGCTAATGGCCCGTGGCGCCGAACCAGCCGTGGACCCGTCCGATTACCGCCCGGGCGCTCAAGAAGCCGTAACCCCGCTTTGTGGCAATAGGAGAAGGAAGAGCGGCGAGATCACAAACATACGGCTGGGGAACCGAACGCTAACCTCCGTGTGTTTAATAGACATGAGCGATCCGGATCACAACCTGGTTGCCCGCTGTTTGGCCGGCGAGGAGGATGGCTTCGCTGAGCTCTTTCAGCGCCACCAGGCAAGGTCCTTGCGCACTGCGCTTGCGCTAGTCGGCGACCTTGCGACGGCCGAGGAGGCCCTCCAGGAGGCCTTCTTCCGTGCGTTTCGAACCCTACACCGCAAACGGGCGAATGTCAGCTTTGCAACCTGGCTATATCGCTACGTGGTGTGGGCCGCCCGAAGGCAGTCGAGCAAAAGCCGACGACATTCCGCCGACCCGCTTGGGTCTGAGCCATCGACGACGACAGATTTGGATCGCTCTGAGCTGCGGCTCCAGCTCGTCGCCGCCATCCAAGAGCTACCGATGGATTTCCGCGAGGTTCTCGTCCTCCGCTTCTATCTGGACCTGTCGGTTGAGGAGGTCGCGCGCATCCTCCGCTGTCGGCAGGGAACCGTGAAATCGCGGACATCTCGAGCGCTTGACCAGCTAGCTGCCTCGGGCCACCTAGCTGGCGTCGATGAGGCTAATCATTCAATTGGAGGTCAACATGTCGTATCGGGAACCTGACACCACTGTGTTTTCTAGGCTGTTGAAAGCGGAGCTCGGCGTCGTCGCTGTTCCCCCGTCGGCTTGGGCCCGTCTAGCCCCTCGCATCACAAAGACAGCGCCGCGTCGGGCCTGGCGCTGGACTCTATCGGCCGGACTAGCCGGGGCAGCGGTGGTGCTCGCCGCGGGCGCGGCCTTCGCAGTGTCTTCACTGACGGGGCATATCGTCATCCACCGCGTTCCGACTGCCCTTTCTGGGCCAGGGAAGGAAGTACCCACTTCAATAAAGGTGCCCTTTAAAACCACACTTGTCGACGCCCAACAGCGAGCCGGTTTCAGTGCCCTGACTCTTGCGGGGGACAATCGCGCAAGCCTACAGCAAGTGCTCTACGCTCCTTCTGCCAATGGCCGGCCGGGATCTGTCGACTTGGTGTACAAAGTCGCGGGCGCGAAGGTCCAGGTCGTGGAGTCACTCGATACCCGCGGAACTGATACGCCGCTGGACGTATATCTCAAGGACTACCCGTTAGGCCTGGCTGGACTGGGGTCATCAGTCGACAAGGACACGACTGAAGTGATCGGCGGTTCAGAGTACCTCTTCTTACGGTCGCCCAACGGCAGCGTCGACATGGTCGTCTGGAAGTCCGCGAAGGGTATCGTGGTGCATCTGACGCCCGCCTATTCACCGGACTATCGCCCGAACGGCCTTGATCGGCAAACGATTCTCGAAGTGATCTCAAATTTGCGGTAGCAGAATCGGCAGCGGTTCACGCGGGCAGAGGGTGTCGGCGGCGCCCTCTGCCCAGCACGCCTTCTTGAGCCTTGCCGAGGGCCTCAAGCGAGAGGGATGGAGGTCGCTGCAGGGGACTGGGTAGAGGATCCAGCGGATTAGAATCAAATGTTCGATTGGTGTCCGCCACGGGCTAGCACCTAACACATCGGCAGCCTAGGAACTTTCGCCTGCCCCCGGCGTTAGACAGTTAATGCGTAAGACGTTCATCGGTCTTGCCGGAATCGCGCTGGCGGTCGTTCTCGTATTTGCAGCGGTGCGATTGTTGCATCCGGCGATAGGCCCGTCGGTGAAAGGCGTCTCAGCGGAGCGGCTCTCGAAGTCCGGGATTGTAATGCTCAATGCGTTCCCCTGGGACTCGCCCCAGGTTACCCAACGCGGGGCCGAACAAATCGGCTTGAAGCAGGCTCCGGGCGGTACAGTACTTCAAACCGTTCTGGCCGAAGTGGTTCTCACAAATCCTTCGTCGAGCACGCCACGCCTGTGCTGGGTCGTGAGCATGCCGGGATCGGTGATTCTTTCGCATGGGCCCCCGGGCAGTCGCCAGCGAACCGCCAACTGCTACGTGATCCTCATCGATGCCCACACCGGCGAATTGATCCAAGGCTCGGCCGGCGACTAGACCTTCTCGCGTAATCGCCTGGCCCACGCGGTTAAGAAGCGATCAAGCATTCGTCCAGTCGCGCGATCATCTGGACGATGGTCGACGTAGCAAAGGCTGCCGTCTGGAGCCTTGCCAATGGGGGAGCAGGCAGACGCCTAGAGGCTGGGGCGCTAGGACTCGAACCTAGGTTTACCTGATCCAGAGTTAGACCTGTTACCTGGCCGGCACGTTTCGAGTTGGGTTAACGCGCCTGATCCGGTCGGGTGCGCGACAGTGGGTCGCATGACCGTGATTGGTCTGGGGGCCACCGGCCGGGAGTGTCGCAAGCCGGATCCGAGAGGATCAGCGGACTCAACCATTGCCGCCTTCGTGAGCTCTCGTGCCTCAAACAAAAGAGGCCCAGGACCGGGGAGGGGCTCAGGTCGTGGGCGCCTCTTTAGGGAGTCGCCTCTCTTTTAGCAATCTGCTTCTCGACGGCTTCGAGCTCCTCGTGCGCCCTCCGGATCCGGCCTGGGAGGTCGTTGTCGACCGGCGTCAAAGCCCCCCAGACGTCCAAATAATCTTCGGCGAGGGTCCGCGCCGTCTGGAGGTCGTCCGGTGCAAGCAGACTCAGTGCTCCTTTGAGGTCAGCACGCGCCCTCTCGCGGTACTCATCCGGGAACCCGATGCCCTTGCGTTCGACGAACTCTCGCTGCCCTCGCAGCATGTGCTCGACTGCCTCAGCGACACGCTGATAGATCCCGATGCGTCGGACCAGTTCGTCCGCCTGCCGATTCAACCGGGCAAGGTCCGCCGTCGCCTCCGCTCGTGTTACGAGGGCCCGCATCGACGCCGCCGTCGCCTCCGCGCCGGTGACGAGAGCCCGCATCGCCGCGAGCACTTTCTCGGACGCGACCACCGACTCCTTCAAGCTCGCCGCCATCGCCTGCAACGGCTCGACGGTTTCGCTGGCAGCCTTCGCCGAGTCCGCCGCGAACTTCGTTGCAACGACGGCTGCGATCAGCGACAGGAAGGCCAGGGTGATCCCGATCAACTGGAACCAGTCGGTTGAGGTCATGTGGATCGCGGCTTCGGTCGGCGTTCGGGCGGACCCGCCGGCGGCCGGTACACCGTCGTCGAGCGCGGTCTGGCCTCCCCTTCCACTCGCTCAAAGATCACCGCCCGCGGTGGACGTGGCCGGCGCTGGGCAACGAGGGCGCGGTTCCGCTTGACGAGTGTGCGGACCTGCTGCACTACTTGCTGGGATGGTCCGTAGATCGACCATTGGGCCGACGCATAGGTACGCAGGTTGATCTCCTGCACGGCGGCCGCGTCGACGTTGCTCAGCTCCCAGGTTGGCGGCCCGCGCTTTAGCAACAGACATACCCGCTGGTCGATCGGAACGGTCACCTCGGTGGTCGGCGACGACACCCACCCCACCCCCGCGTCAGGCGGCGCCTTCTCGTCGTAGATGTGCACGGGGTGGTCCGAGCAGATGAAGGTAGCGCCCCGCTCCGCTCGCAGCGACAACCAAGTCGTCCTCTCGACGATGACCGGCACGACCTCGGCCGCGACAACGAATATGCCAGCAACTTCGTGGTCCTGGCCCGCCTCGACGACCAGCTGCCCCGACTTCAGGTAGCCGAGGACTTCAAGGCGCCATCGTTCGATGTCCTCGTCCGACTTCGTGGAGTCAACCTTTTTAAGTTGCTCGCGCACCAACTCGGGGTTCTGCAAGTTGGTCTCCATCACGACCTTAGCCATCTGTTCGTACATGCTGGCGCCCCAGGTGCGGCCGCGGGGCGTCCGGTTGCGCTGGACGTGCAGGAACATCGCCATCTGGAGCCGCTCCGCCGGGTTGAGGGGTTCGCCGTCGACCAGCTTGCGGATTGGGCCAGCTGCGTCGCTTTCGATCTTCGCGAGGGTGTCCTCCGCATGGGTCGGCGGGAGCTTCCCCGCGTCGGCCAGCCTGTAGTAGTGGCCGATGACAGTCTCATTGTTCACGCTCGTCTTCTCCGGCCGACCGGAGTCAACGTCCAGACGCACGAGCGGCGGATTATCGGCGTTCGGGTCCAAGGAGAAGCGCCGCAGGATGACGCGGGGAACGTAGTGATGACGCTTTGCTGGCATCTTGCCCATTGTGGCAGCGCGCGCAACCAGGCTCCCGGACCTGCTTGCCCGCGATTAGAATCACCGCCAACGTGCCCGACCTGGTGACCGTGTTCGTGGCTACCAAGAACTACGGCACTTCCCGCGCGACGGTGTTCCGGATGCTGCCCGCCTACGACCTGGTGCGCTACCGCCGCCGCGGGCCGACTGCGACCATCATCGACCGCCGACAGCTCGAGCGATTGCTCCGGCCGCGGCCGGCGAAGTAACCCACAGAGGAACCTGCGAAATGAAGCCAGACTGGAAGAAAGCCGTCGTACACCTTGAGGCCGCCGCCGATTCGGCCACTTGGGAAGAACAGCAGAAGCAGCTGCAAGAGATGTGGCGGGAGATGGAGAAAGGCGAACACCCGGCGGCCGAAATTGCCGCCAAGCGTCTGCCGAAGATGCGCGACCGACGGTACCGAGGCACCGCGGTGTTCGTCGCGCACGAGGGCAACCGTTACCTGGTGACGGCCCGGCACGTGCTCACCAATGCGGACCATGCCCTCGGCGCTCCCGGGATGGACCACTATCGCGATGACGCGGACCGCCAGCAACGGATCGACGATTGGATTTTCCCGATCGTCTTTCGCGTCCCGACGCTCGACGAGGTCAAACGGCAGCCCGACTACCATCCGCAAGCCCACCTGATGAACCTCGGCGCTGGCGTGCCCTGGATGCACCCTTATACGTTCTCGGAGCCGGCGCTCGACCTCGCGGTCGTCTCTCTCAGATCCGGGGATCTGTACGGAAGGTTCGCGGACGAGCTCGAGAGCACCGGGTACCTGCCGGTGAGCCTCGACGACATTGGGCAGGAGCCATCAGCGGACGGCGCGCAGATCTATTCCGTTGGCTACCCGGACGCGACGGCCGTGCTCGGTCAGCGAGCCCTGCATCCAGCTGAGGAGCCGTGGGCGTCGGCGGTGGTGTCCGTCCCGGTATTCGCGTTCGGCCGGGTGGCCATGCTGCGCGACGACCTGCATTACTTCCTCGCGGACATGAGCGTGTACCCAGGCAACAGCGGCGGCCCGGTCATCGAAGGCGACCGCATGGTCGGGATCGTCTCGGCGCAGGCTGCCGTCGAGGACGTGCGGATCCCATTCGGCACGGTAATCAAGAGCGTCTTCATCCGAGATCTGATCGAGAAGCAGGTCCAGCGGGACCAAGGACTCGCGGCCATTCGCGCCGGTTCCCTGCCGCAGTCGAGCTAGCCGCACCCGCGGGTCCGGGTAGTAATCCCTGCTCAAAAACTTCCGTGCGTTGGGTGGGCGAGCCGTCGCCGATGCAAAAGCGGGGGCTGGCCGGCCGGTGATTCGTATTTGATGGCTGGGCTGACTGGTCAGGTTTGGCAACTCTTCTGGCTGATCTCGGCCATGAGGTGGTTACGTTGGTGAAGCGTCTGGCAGCCCCGTCCTATGCGGAATCCTAGAATCCAAAAACCCCCAGGAACGCAAGAGTTATGTCAACGATGATGATTATCCAGATCACCGTCAACGTATAGACGAGGGCGTTCCTTGTAGCCCGAGTTCCCAGGGCGGTCGCGACAACCGCTGCTATTTCAAGCGCAGGCAAGCCTAAATAGACAAGGAACTGTGCCGTTGTGAGCGGCCAAGCCAGCGTCGCATCGCGGCCGAACAGAAGCCCGAACAACAGGAGAACCAACACGCCGATGGCCAGCGCCACCCATTGAAGAACCCTCTTCAAGGCATTGCTCCGTCCAACCCGTCGTCCTCCGCCTGCGGACCGGCCCAAGGATTCATACCTGCATCAACTTGTGGCGGTCGGCATTCCCTTCAGAGTTCAGCGACCGAAAAGAGACGAAGCACCCGGCCCTTTTTGGAAATTGGAGAGGAAAACGAGCTGTCGGAAGCGGGCCGCTACTGCCGCTTCTTGAAAGAGTGTCCAAAAACCGCAACCGGGCTCACCCTTTACGGGGTAGAAGGGCTTCACGCCATTGCGGTCCAGGTTGAAGGCCGGAAGCAGGAACGGCGCAACTCGGGCCTCACCCTTTAAGAGGTAGATGAAAAACGGATTCACTCCCTTAGAAGTGAAGCCCAATGTATGAAATCGGCACAGAAAACCGGCTCTTTAAGGATTAGATGTCGAAACAGGAAAGGTCGGTGTGAAAACAAGTTGTCCCAAAACCACCGTCGCACCGGCCCTTTAAAGGGCGAGGGTAGTCCACAGCGATGAGGGCCTCGCTCTTTAAAGAGTAGGGAGGACGAAGGAAGTCGAGAAAAGCCGTCTTGAACAAATGACATCGACCGACAGCGGATCAGGCGGCGTGCCAGCCGTGGAGGCGTGCGTTGAAAGTGAGCCCTCGCACATCGACTGGGACCCAGGTTCGTACCTCGACGCGGTGCGGGAGGACCTCGCCTCCGCTTTCGCTTCTGCCCCTTCGCCTCCGCCTGCGTTTCAGGGAACGAACCCCATCGCGAAGCCTCTGCGAATTCAGGAAACGCCGTCCTTAATCCCGCGACGGACTCCCATACATGGTCGTCCCATCATTCTTCGTGATCTCCACAAACACTCCAGCTCCCTGCTCACCCAGGAAGAAACCTCCCGCCTGCTACGCTCGCTGACCCAACGCGACATCGCCATCGTCCAGGCTCTCCATGACTACCGCTACCTGAACACTCTCCAGATCCAGCAACTCTTCTTCCACGGGCTCCGCTCCGCTCAAACGCGGCTGCAGTTTCTCTCCAATCACGGCCTGATCTACAGGTGGCAGATGATCGATCCGCCCGGTCTCACGCGCCGGCCGTCAGTGCTTCTTCTGACACCCCGCAGGGGGCGGCTGCTGGCTGAGTTTCGCGGGCATTCCCCTTGGTCCTATATCCGCCGGGCGAAAGATGCCCGCGACCACTGCTGCCACGTCACCCACGACCTGGAGGCCAACGGGTTCTTCATGGATCTGGCCCTGGCCAGTCGGATGCAGGTGGACCAGGGATTGTTGCTCTGGATTGGTGAGGAGAGCAGCCGCAGCAGCCGGCGCATGTGGGCCAAGGAACATCGACGACCAATCGCCACGCCGGATGGTGAGGGTCTTTACCTCAGCCGCGATCGCACCATCACTTTCGATTTGGAATGGGATCGCGGTACCGAGTCCATCGGCCGTCTCCGCTCGAAGCTGCGCACCTACGTCGGCTTCTATGACGAAGGCGGTTCGGCAAGCATCCATTGAATCGGCCGCTCCGACCGATTTCCAATAAACTCAGCGACCGACCTGGGATCGCCGGCAGCATCTCCGGCGTGCGCTCGATCTAACCTCGACAACCCCGGCGAAAGATTGGGTTGACAGCAGATAGCCCCTTCATCGAGGGCCGTTGCGATCGGCGGCGTTTCTGCATCACGTTTGGCCTGATCGGCAGAACCACGCCACCACCCTCCAAGGAAGGTAGACTTCGCCCGTCGCACGCGACTTAAACGAACGGCCGTTCGCACAAGTTTCGAAGTTTTGAGCGGAGACAAAGTCAGGCTGTCCCGCCGTCGTCACTGAGGCGCCCGTATTGATCCGGGATGGTGCCCCATCCCCAGAATGGAATGGGTTTGTCCGGGACCGTGCCGGAAGCCTCCTCGGGGTCGACGTCCGAGCCTTCGACCTCGCACTCGTGTCGCCATTCGTCGCCGAGATCGTAGATATACGTGAAGCGAGCACCAGCCTGAAGCTTTAGCGAGCGTAGGGGCGTTGTGCTGCTGTCCCCGACGGCCTCGTCCTCCTCGTCGCCGCCGAGCACGAAGCGCCCGGCGTCGCCGAAATCGAAGAGATGCAAGTGAGAGTGGTCCCACCTGGCGAAGGCGACATCGATGGCCTCTGCGAACTCAGCCAGCGTGTGACCGGGCGAAACCAGCATCCGGCGTCCAGGTGGCTGGTCCGGGTGGAAGCCCAGGCCGGATGTTAGGACGACTTTGATCGCAAGCCAGCGCGCCTGAGCGGGCGGCAGCCGTCGGCGGGCCGACCCAAGCGTTTTGACGGTGCGAGCCATCGGTTCAACCCTCCATCGTCGGCGCTGGTTGCCCAAAGTGTATCCAGCGCTTCCAAGGCCGAGACCCGGCGTAGGGGCGGCCCCCGAGGGCAGGCCGAAGGTACCTTTTGCTGGCCAATCTGGGCTCCTGGAAGCCATCGGCGGCAAGATCGCACGGTTGCCCACAAGGTCGCACGCTCGCGAGTGGCCGGCGAATTCGAACAGCAGCTGACCAACGCATGCCGCCGCACGGTCAGCGCACGGGGTGGCTGCCATGACAACTCAGCCACCCGACGACCGCCCCCCGATTTTCTGCCGGCCGGCCATGCGCCGAGCAGTTACGTCAGCAGCCCGTCGGGATCAGACACCGGGGTCGCTCCTCCGGGCCGAAAAACCGCCTCCATGCCCGGCTTAGGGGCCGATCCGACCCGAAACGAGGCCAACGGACGGTCAACGGACGGTCGACGGACGCTCGACGGACGGTCGCGTCCCCGACTTGTATTCAACAGCCGACCTCCCAACGGACGGTCAGCGGACGGTCGGTGAGTACCGTGGGCGCCATGAAAACCCAAAGCTCGTCCATGACACGCTCCGCCTCGCCCCGCGCGCCTGGATTCCCGCTCGCCTCCGCCATCGTTGCCTCGGCGCCCGACACCGACCCAACTGTTGAACGCCTTGAACGGTGGGTCACGGCCGTCAACAGCTTCCTGGGACACGTCCAGACCTTCCTCGTCCACGCCTTCCTACCTGCTGTGAAGTTCTCGGTGCTGGCCATCATCCTCTTCGTCGTAGCGAAGGTTGCCGCACCACAGCTGCGTCGTCGACTCCGGCCGGTCAAATGGGCCGCCCTTCGGGTCGTTCCCGGTGCTGAGACCCGGTACGATCCGACAGCCTGGCTCCGCTTCTACCGGGCGCTGTACGGCATGGCCGCGCCCGCCTGGAAGCGCCTGCTCTTCGGCCAGCCCTGGATCGGTCTTGAGTACCGCAGCCGAGCGGGACGCCTGACGGCCCGTTGCTGGTATCCGCGCGAGCTCGAGTGGTTAATCCGGACCGCTCTCAAGACCGCTTTGCCGAACGCGGAGCTAATTCCCGAGCCAACCCCGACAGTTCCGCAGCTTCCTGCCGGCCGATCGAGGATGACGCTCTGGCGTGAATCCCTCTACCCGCTGGCTCAGGATGACCGCGGCGCGTTAGCTGCGATTGCGGCGGCACTGGTCGAGGCGCCCGACGGCCTGATCCAGATCGCCCTTCAACCTGATGTCGGCTGGGAGAAGTCAGCGGACCGACGACTCCGGCAACTCGCCGGAGAGCCACCGAATCGAGGATTTCTCGCCGACGTCGCCTTCGGAGTGCTTGATTTCTTTGTGGAGCTGGTGCTCCCAAGGCCGACCAGTGCGGCGCCGCCTCCTGTTCCGAAAGCGCGAGCCGCCTATCCTCTGCCGCCCAGGGGAAAGGCCACAAGTCCCGCCTGGCTGGTGGAGATCCGGCTCTGCGTCTGGGCGGAAACCGCCGGTGAAGCAAAGTACGCCGCGCAAGCCGTCGCGTCCGCCTTTCGAGCATTGGATGGAGAAAACGGCCTCCGCCCCAAGCGTGTTCGGTGGGCTGCCGGGTTCGACCGCGCGGTTGCTGAACATGCTGCGCCAGGTGGCCGGCTGCACCTCGCTGCCGAAGAGCTGGCCCAACTCTTCCACCTGCCGATTTCCACACTCCCAATGGATGCGGCCCGGGTCCGGCTTGGTCCAGACCGTCCGCTGTCTGCAGATGGCAGCATCCTCTGCCGCTTGGAGGGCTCGACCGGGGAACCGGCTCGAATCGCCCAGGCCGACCGCCGACACCACATGCATGTCCTCGGACCGACCGGCAGCGGCAAGAGCACCCTGCTACTCAATCTGGCGCTCCAGGACATCGAGGCCGGGATCGGAGTTGGCGTCCTCGACCCGAAGGGTGACCTGATCAGCGACCTGTTGGAGCGGATCCCTGGCCGCAATCACGACCGGGTTGTGTTGATTGATCCCTCGCAGCGCGAGCAGCCCGTCGGCCTGAACGTTCTCACCTGTCCCGATCCGAATCAGCGCGAGGTCGTCTGCGACGGCATCGTGACTATCTTCAAGAAGACATACGAACGCTTCTGGGGTCCGCGAACCGACGACGTACTCCGCGCGGCGCTGCTGACGCTGATGCGGGACCCCAAGGCAACGCTGTGCGAGGTGCCGCTGCTGTTGCTGAACCGAACGGCACGCGCGAAACTTACCGCGGAGCTGGACGACCCGGCGGGCCTCAAGCTCTTTTGGGCGGAGTACGAGCAGATGGCGCCCGGGCAGCAGCTGCAGGTGGTCGGTCCGGTCCTGAACAAGCTCCGTAGCTTCCTGCTCCGCCCAACCCTGCGCAACATCCTCGGCCAGAGCACGTCGACGATTGATTTCCAGCGGATCATCGACAACAACTGCATCCTCCTGGTGTCCCTGTCCAAGGGCTTGCTCGGTGAGGACACCAGCCAACTCCTCGGCTCATTCATCGTCAGCCGCTTGTGGCAGGCAGCCCTGGTTCGGGCGAACCGCCTGAAGGTGAATCGGCGCGACTTCAATCTCTACCTCGACGAGTTCCATAACTATCTCCACCTACCGCAGTCACTGGACGACATCCTCGCTGAGTCGCGCGCCTATCGCCTCAACCTGACCCTGGCCAACCAGCATCTTGGGCAACTGCGGGACTCGACTCAGGAAGCACTCGACAGCAACGCCCGTACGCGCGTCGTGTTCCAGTGCGGACAGGACGACGCCCGCCGCCTGGCGCGGCAATTCAATCCGCTGACCGACCACCAACTTCTCTCGCTGGAACGCTTCCAGGTCGCAGTGAGGCTCTGCGTCGATGGCCGGACCGAAGCGCCCTTCACCGGGATCACGGAAGCTCCGCCGCCGAGCCTCGGCGAGCTCAATGCCGCCGCACTCGCCAGAGGGAGCCTCGCGATTTACGGCCGGTCACGAGAGGCGGTCGAGTCTGAGATCGAGGCACGTTTGGTCTCGGTTGGCGTGCGTGGCGGCTTCAAGGAGATGGCATGAACGCCTCCACGTCACCTTCGCGCAGGGGTTCGCAACGGAAGTTCGCGGCCCCTTCGGGCAGCACTTCATTTGTCGAGGTGAACCCCTCGTCTGATTCAAAAGTGTCGACTTCTCCGCCGGGACTGTCTTCTCAACCTTCCTACTCACGTCAAATCACCGGCCATCTCGAGCTCTGGCTCCTCGCCACTCGTCTGACGTCACGTGACCGCAGGCCGCTCACACCTCGAGACTTGGCGATCCTGCTCGCCCTGGACCAGTACCGGTACCTCGACCGTCACCAGCTCCAGGCCCTGTTCTTCGCGGGCCCACGCAGCTGCCAGTACCGACTCGAATGGCTCGTCCGCCAAGGATTCGTCAGAACCTGGCGAGTGACGATGCGACCCGGGTTCGTTCGTCGCGCGTCGATCTACTTCCTTTCACCACACGGAGCCAGGGCTGTCGCTGAGTCCCACGATGAGGATCCATTGGCCTACGTCCAGCGGGCCGATCATGCGTTGACACGCCACTATCACCTCGTCCACGACCTGCAAGCGAGTCAATTCTTCGTCGACCTGGCTACGGCATCCCGAGAGCTGCCGGACCAGGGTCTCTACCACTGGGTCGGGGAGCAGGGCGTGCGTCGCGGTTACGCCGAAG
>JALYYG010000116.1 GCA_030946685.1 Candidatus Dormiibacterota bacterium
GGCCCCACCCGGCCACACCAACGCGTGGCCGACCTCCCCGGCAAGCGGGGAGGACTACGGCCCGGCCTCAGGCCAGGCCTGGTTTCGGCGTGGCCGCTTCCCGGTAACCTAGATCCAGTGCCCAGCCTGACAAAGCTCTTTGATCCGAACGAGCGCGAGATCAAGCGCCACCTGACGGTGGCGGCCGCCATCAACGACCTCGAGCCGGAGCTCGAGGCGCTCGACGACGCCGCGCTGCGCGAGCGGTCGGATCACTTGCGCAAGCGCGCGCAAGAGGGCGAGGACCTGGACGAACTGCTGATCGAGGCTTTCGCGCTCTGCCGCGAGGCCAGCCGCCGCACGATCGGGCTGCGTCACTTCGACGTCCAGCTCGTTGGAGGCATTGTCCTGCACCAGGGCCGGATCGCCGAGATGAAGACCGGTGAAGGCAAGACCCTCGTGGCCAGCCTGGCTCTCTACCTCAACGCCCTTCCTGGCAAGGGCGTGCACCTGGTCACCGTCAACGACTACCTGGCCCGCCGGGATGCGGGCTGGATGGGACCGATCTTCCACCTGCTCGGGCTGAGCGTGGGCATCAACGTCGGATCGGTAGGCACGTACCTCTACGACCCGGACTTTCTGGACGAGACGCATGGAGACACCAGGCTTCAGCATCTGCGCCCAGTCACCAAGACCGAGGCCTACCTCGCCGACATCACCTACGCCACCAACTCCGAGCTTGCCTTCGACTACCTGCGCGACAACATGGCGCGCGACCTCACCCAGTGCGCCCAGCGCGCCCTCAACTACGCCATCGTCGACGAGGTCGACTCGATCCTCATCGATGAGGCGCGCACGCCGCACATAATCTCCGGTCAGTCGGAGGAATCCACCGAGAAGTACTACGAGTACGCGAGGTGGGCGGGACGCCTGGTAGAGAGCGAGGACTACGAGGTCGACTTCAAGCACAAGTCGGCATCGTTGACCGAGGCCGGCATCGCGAAGATGGAGCGCTGGACCGGCATTCGCAACATCTATGACCTGGAGAACGTGATCGAGGCGCACCAGATCAACCAGGCGTTGAAAGCCAAGACGCTGTTCCAGCGCGACCAGGAGTATCTCGTCAAGGACGGTGAGGTGATCATCGTTGATGAGTTCACGGGGCGAACGATGCCCGGCCGGCGCTGGTCGGACGGCCTGCACCAGGCTGTCGAAGCCAAGGAAGGCGTGAAGGTGCAGCAGGAGCAGAAGACGATCGCAACGATCACGGTTCAGAACTACTTCCGCCAGTACGAAAAGCTGGCTGGAATGACGGGCACCGCGCTGACCGAAGCGGAGGAGTTTCACAAGATCTATGGGCTCGACGTCGTAATAATCCCCACGCACCGGAACATGGTCCGGACCGATCATCCCGACGTCATCTACAAGAGTGAGAAGTCGAAGTTCGAGGCGGTCATCGACGAGATAGTCGACATGAACACGCAGAAGCGACCCGTCCTGGTCGGCACAGTCTCCGTTGAGAAGTCGGAGCGCCTTTCGCGAATGCTCGAGAAGCGGGGAGTGAAGCACAACGTGCTCAACGCCAAGCAGCACGAGCGCGAGGCGGCGATCGTGGCGGAGGCCGGCCAGCCGGCAGCGGTCACTATCGCCACCAACATGGCCGGTCGCGGCACCGACATCGTGCTCGGCACCGGCGTCACAGACGTCGGCGGCCTGCACATCATCGGCACCGAACGCCACGAGAGCCGACGGATCGACAACCAGCTGCGCGGTCGCGCGGGCCGGCAGGGTGACCCAGGATCGAGCCGCTTCTTCATCTCCCTCGAAGATGACCTGATGAAGATCTTCGGTCCGGCGGCGGACAGGATCGGCAAGCTTATGGACAGCCTCGAGGTGGAACCAATCGAGCACCCCTGGGTTGCCAGCTCAATCGCAGGCGCCCAAAAGAAGGTTGAAGGGATGCACTTCGACGCCCGCAAGCACGTGGTCGAGTACGACGATGTGATGAACAAGCAGCGCCAGATTGTGTATGAGGAGCGACGCAAGGTGTTGGAGGGTGCCGACGCCCGCACCAACATCCTGGCCTATGTCGGCGATGTGATCCAAAAGGGCATTGAGGTTCACTGCGAGAGCCGGCACTGGGAGAACTGGGACGTCGACGGATTGGTGCGCTACCTGTCGACCTACCTGCCGATCGAGCCGGGCTCGCAGATCCCGGAGGACGTTCTGGTCAGAGGCCGCGAGGCGTTGAGCGAGCACCTGTCCACTGCTGCCGCCGAGGCTTACGACAAGAAGGTCGAGGAAGTCGGCACCGAACTGATGCCGTTTGTCGAGCGGGACCTGATGCTGAGGACCGTCGACTGGCAGTGGATGGAGTACCTCACGCAGATGGAGCACTTCCGAGAAGGCATCGGCTTGCGCGCGTATGGGCAGCGCGACCCGCTCGTGGAATACAAAAATGAGGCTTTCGAGATGTTCAACGAGCTACGAGAGCGCATCCAGGGCTCGATCGTCGCCGGCATCTTCAGAGTTCAGATCCAGCGCAACGCGCCTCCGCCTCCGCCCTCACCGCTTGTCCGGCAGGTGATGGAGAGCGGTCCTGGCGACCCGGATGGGGCGGATGGGGCCGGCCGCAATGGCGCGCCCAAGCCGCGCCGGGGAGCGCCAATCGGAGCAGGCGCCGCGGCGGGTGGCCCCGGCGCGGCCGGCAAGATAGGCCGCAACGAACCTTGCTGGTGCGGTTCCGGCAAGAAGTACAAACGATGTCATGGAAAATAGTCGCTCAGGAGCCTGCAGTGGGAGCAGAGGAGAGCGGGCCAACCCTGCCACGCTAGTTAGGAGAATCGATGGACGCTGAGCTAAGCCCGAAGGAGCTGTTGGACCGGATTCTGCAGCTGAAGGAGCACCTTTGACCTTGACCCGAAGGCCAAACGGGCGGATGAGCTGGACCGGCTCCTGGTTCAACCCGGCGTTTGGGACGATCCTGCCCGCGCCGGGCAGATGGCGCGAGAGGCTGCCGACCACCGCCAGCTGATCGCCACCTGGGAGCGGCTGGAGAGGCGTGCTCGAGACCTGATCGAGCTGGATCAGCTGGCGGCCGGTGACCGCGAGCTCGAGGTCCAGGTGGAGCAGGAGCGAGCGACCCTGACCGCCGAGCTTCGCTCGCGTGAGCTTGACCTGCTGTTCACCGATCCGTACGCGAATCACAACGCCGTGTTGACGATCTCGGTCGGCCAGGGCGGCGTGGAGGCCCAGGATTGGGTAGAGATGCTGATGCGGATGTACCTCAAGTGGTCCGAACGCAAGCGCTTCGAGACTGAGATCCTCGAGACGTCACCCGGGGAGGAGGCCGGGCTCAAGAGTGCGACCTTCATCATTCGCGGCCCGCGGGCGTACGGCTTGTTACGGTCGGAGCACGGAGTGCATCGGCTAGTGCGCATATCGCCTTTCGACCAGAACCACCGGCGGCACACGTCGTTCGCGCTGGTTGAGGTCATGCCCGAGCTGGAGCGCGCCGATGAGGACGCAGTCGAGATCAACCCGCAGGACCTCCGCATCGACACCTACAGGTCGACAGGCGCCGGTGGCCAGCACGTCAACAAGACCGACTCGGCAGTGCGGATCACCCATCTGCCCACCGGTATCGTGGTCACCTGCCAGAACGAGCGCTCGCAGATGAAGAACCGCGAGATGGCGATGAAGGTATTGAAGGCAAGGCTTTTCCAGCGCCAGCAGCAGGAGGCGGCGGCGCAGCTCGACCAGATCCGCGGCCAGGTCATGCCAGCCGAGTTCGGGTCGCAGATCCGCAACTATGTGCTCCAGCCCTACACGCTGGTCAAGGACGTGCGCACGGGATTCGAATTCGGGAACGCCCAGGCGGTGCTGGACGGCGAGCTCGATCCATTCATAGAGAGCTATCTGAGCTGGCGCCTAGGCCATAACCGGGAAGCGGTGAAATAGAGGTCCCTCCCCCTTAAGGGGGGAGGGTCGGGCAGGGGGGCGTTAACAGGCAGCCACCTCGCAGCTCCCGCCCTCTATCAGGGGGAGGGCTCGGGAGGGGGCGTTAGTCGGCAGCCACCGAGAACCTGCCAACGTTTCACAGGTCCGTTACGTACCTGTTTGGGGCATTCGGACGTATTTGGAGCATCGGGGGGCATGCGGTATACTGCCCGCGGCTCAGCCGGGCGCGCCTGCAAGCCCGTCACTTCACAGCAAGAGATTCAGCTTATGGTCCTGACACCAGATTTTGAGAGCCGGCCGATCATCAGCTTCCAGCACGTCTGGAAAACCTATCCGACGGGAACAGAGGCCCTTCGCGATATCAATCTGGTCGTTCCCGAAGGCGACTTCCTTTTTCTGGTCGGGCCTTCCGGCGCCGGTAAATCGACCCTGGTCCGCTTACTGATCAGGGAGGAGAAGCCGACCAAGGGCAAGATCTTCGTCGAGGGCGTCGAACTGGGCCGGATGAAGCGGCGCCAGCTTCCCCACTACCGCCGTAAGGTCGGGCTCGTCTTCCAGGACTTCAAGCTCTTACCCAACCTCACGGTGTACGAGAACGTTGCCTTCGCGCTGAGGGTGCTAGGCGAACCCGACAGCCTCGTCCAATCTCGCGTCGCCGATGCCCTGGACACAGTTGGCCTCTCTGGCAAAGAGTTGACCTACCCGGCGAACCTGTCCGGCGGTGAGCAGCAGCGCGTGGCCATCGCGCGGGCGCTCGTGCACGCGCCGCGTTTCATCATCGCCGACGAGCCCACAGGCAACCTCGACCCCGCGACCGCGTGGGAGATCATGCAGCTGTTCCTGCGGATCAACTCCCGCGGCGCCACCGTCGTGATGGCGACGCACAACCGCGAGATAGTCGATTTGCTGCGCCGCCGCGTTGTCGCGATCGACGCCGGGCAGATCGCAAGAGACGATCGTTCAGGCCGATACCATGATGAAGTTACGAAACCTCAAATTCGCGCTCAATAGCGCCTGGCAGAGCTTCTGGCGGAACCTCGCCGTGAGCCTGGCAGCGGTTCTGTCAATCACGCTCATCCTCATCCTCGCCGGCGTCAACCTGCTCGTGGGCCACGCCTTCTCGCAGGTCGTCGATGGCTTCAGGTTGAAGGTGAGCGAGATTTCGATCAACGTCGCGGACGGCACTCCGCTGCAGACCGTCTACAACTTCCAGGACCAGCTGAAAGCTGACCCGCGTGTAGCGAACGTCACCTTCATCACCAAGGAACAGGCTCTAGCCAATTTCCAATCGGACCCCAACAACGCAGTATTCGCAAAGCAGATCGACGGCAACCCGCTCGATGCCAAGCTCCAGGTCCGCGTCATCGACCTCAAGGACGTTGCCGCCATCGATTTGCTGGGGCGCAGGTGGTCCGGCGTGGACCCCACCGACCCCACCAACTATCAGGGCGACTTCGTGAATCGCATGCTCCAGCTGTCCCAGTGGCTGGGCATCGCCGGAATTGGCCTGATGGCGATCCTTGTTGTAGTCTCTGTCGTCATTGTCATGAACACGATTCGAACGGCCGTATATCACCGCCGCAAGGAGATCGAGGTCATGAAGCTGGTCGGCGCGACGGAATGGTTCGTGCGTGGGCCTTTCGTGATCGAGGGCGTGATGACGGGGCTCATTGCTGCCGCCATTGCGCTGTCGCTGCTCGTCATTGCTTATCAGCCCGCGGTTGAGCGCTTCCACTCCGATATCGTTTTCATTCCGCTCACCTACGACCCCACCTTCATCTCGAGTCTTGCCCGCGATCTATTGCTCGGCGGAGCCCTGCTCGGCGCGCTGGGCAGCTATATCGGCGTCCGCCGCTATGTGAGGATCTGATTTGAAATTCCGCGTCTTTACAGCCACCGCTGTTGCATCCCTGCTCTGGATCCCCACTACCATGCAGACCGCGTCGGCCATTTACTGCTATCCGGGCGACCCTCCCGCCGTCTATCAAGCCTGCCTTGCGTACAACCAGGGGATCGGCGCGCAGGTGGCAAACCAGCGGCAGCTGCAGAACATCCACAGCCAGATCAAAAGCGCCCAGGCACAGATCGACGCGCTGTACGGCCTGATCAAGACCCTCAACGACCAGATTGCGGCACAGCAAACGCTGATGGCCCGGACGCAGTCGGGAATCAACGACCTGGACCGTCAGATCCGGTTGGCGGACGCCGACCTAACCTTCCTCAGGGCTCACCTGAGCGAGCGCGATCAACTATTGAACGAACGCCTGAGATACGTAGACAGTCACGGGGCGATCAACTATGTGCAGCTCGTGCTCACAGCCAGCAACTTCAACGACCTCATGAACCGCATGATCGGCGCGCAGCAGGTCGTGGATTCCGACAAACGGCTCCTGGACCAGCTTCATCTGGAGCGATCCCAGGTCGCCCAGGCCTCGGCAGCTCTCGCCGTTCAACGAGGCCAGTTGACTGCCCTGCTAAACCAGCAGAAGGCGACCGTGGCGGAAATGCAGAAGACCCAAAACACGCTGGCGGCGGCGGTCGCGTATCAGGGGCAGCTGGAGGCCCAGCTCGCAGGCCAGTACGCACTGCTGCAGGCGCAGCGGGCCGCGATCGATGCGCAGGTGGCCCAGCTGGCGCAAAAATACCAGGCGGCAGCCGCCGCAGCCGGCGGTGGGACCGGCCAGTTCGAGTGGCCCGAGCCAACGTGCGGCCACGGGTGCATCAGCCAGGGATTCGGCTGCAACAGCTACTGGTTCGAGCAATATGAGCCCAGCTGCCCGTACCCGCACCGCATCCATACGGGCATCGACATCGCCGGGCCGTGGGGGACACCGATCATCGCTGCGGACACGGGGGTCATCTACCTTTACCCCGGTTCCTACGGCTACGGCAACTTCGTAATCATGATCCATGGGAACGGCTACTCGACCCTCTACGGGCACCTGTCATCGTTCGCCCCCACCATGCACAGCGGTCAGATCGTTGCCCGCGGCACCCTCATCGCCTTTGAGGGATCGACAGGCAACTCAACCGGTCCACACGTGCACTTCGAGATTCGCGTCAACGACGTGTGGAAGGATCCCTGTATCTGGCTGGGCTGCTGATCGCAAGTTTCCGCCTAGTCTGCTGACATGAAGCTCCGCGCTGCCCGTTGGGGCGGCGCCTTCCTTGTCGTTGCTCTCATCGGGTTCGTCGCTGGCTTATACGTCGACCAGGCGTTCCCTGGTTCGCCATATCTTCCATATCTCGCACATCACTCGGTCGGCCGGGTGGACACGACTGAGCTTCAGCAAGCCATCCAGGTGATCCAGGCGAACTATGTCGACCGCAATCTGGATGCGACCAAGCTCTCGCACGGTACGGTGCAGGGCTTGATTGCGAGCCTCGGCGACCCCTTCTCCGCCTACTACGATCCCGCCCAGTACAAGCACCTGCTGGACTCGCTGCAGGGTCAGTACTCTGGCGTTGGCATCTACCTCACGTTCAGCGCCGGATACCCCGTGATTGCGGGCACAGTGCCAGATTCGCCTGCCGCCAAAGCCGGGCTCCAGGCCGGCGATCAGATCGTGAGCGTCGACGGCAAAGACATGAAGGGGAGCTCTGCGGAACAGGCCACCGCCGCCATCCAGGGCCCGAATGGGTCAAAGGTCATCTTCACGATCGGCCGTGGCGGCACAACCTTCCCGGTGACCATCACTCGGGCGGAGATCCACATCGCCTCTGTTCGCTCGGCCGTGATCGGCAACCACGTCTTGTACGTGCGGATCACCCAGTTCGGTGGGACCACGTCGAAGGAGTTCGCTGACGCTCTTGCCTCCGGACTCCGAGGAGCCAGGGGCGTCGTGCTCGACCTTCGCGACGATCCGGGCGGCTACATATCCGCGGCCGACGACGTCATCAGCCAATTTGTCACCAGCGGAGAGACATTCGAGCTCCGCGATCGTGACGGCAACGTGGAGCGACACGATGCGAACGGGCAGCACGCGGCGCCTTCAGTGCCATTGGTGGTGCTCGCCAACGCGAACAGCGCTTCGGCGTCGGAGATCGTTGCCGGAGCTCTGCAGGTTCGACGCCGCGCCAAGCTGATCGGTACTACGACGTTCGGCAAGGGATCAGTGCAGTTGGACTTTCCGCTGAACGACGGCTCGGACCTGCACCTCACGATCAAGCGCTGGTACTTGTCGAACGGCGTGACCATCGACCACAAGGGATTGACGCCAGATATCCCCGTTGCCCTGGCCAACCCCAATGACGAGTTTGACGTGACGAAGCCGTCCCTGGGCTACGCCAAGGACACGCAGCTCAACGCGGCGCTGAACGCCCTCGCCCCTGGGTAGACTGAGCATCCCCGAGATGGGCGGTTAGCTCAGCTGGCTAGAGCGCCTCGCTTACACCGAGGAGGCCGTTGGTTCGAATCCATCACCGCCCACAATGACAGACACTTTCCACCGCACGGTATCCATCAGCCGAGTGACTTGAGCCTCTCGATCTGCGCGCGGCGTGTAGCCCTTCACGCGACCCTGGCCGACGTGAATGTCGGAGAACAACGTAGCCAGCAATTCGCGACGCACGACGCCGTCACCCATATCCCAGGCCTCAACCAGGCCTGAGAGCTTTGGATCCATACGCTCCGGCGCATCGGCGTCCACTAGCTCTTTGCGGACGCTCTCGAGGCGCTCTCGCTCGGCGCGATATTTCGCCTCGTCCCAATGACCCCACAAGAACAACTGGTTGAGCCGATCGAGGCTTCGGTCGATGGACTCGATTGCACCGTGCGATTCAGCAACAGGGTTGGCTCTCATTTGATCGATGCGCCGGGCGAAGTCCGACGGCTTCAGGCGCTCCAGCTCCACTAGCAGCGCTCGCGCCCAAGGTGTGACTTCGTCCTCTCGCACCCAACGCTCGCCGCAGGCAACCAGCTTCTCGCGTCCGTGCCGGCAGGCGTAATAAACGCCCCTGCGATTTGTCTTGCCTGCGCCGTGCAAGCGCTCTCCGCATGAGCAGCGGAGAAGTCCCTTGAACACGTAGGGAAGCTCGGGAGCTCCGGGTACTCGGCGTCCACCGCGTCCCACGCGCCGCTGCGACACGGCCTGGGCGGTTCTAAAGAGACTGTCGCTGACCAGGGCGGGCCAAGCGGCTGGTATCAGCCGACCGTGCCCGCCACGGCGCCGACTTTCAGAAAAGGCCATGCCCGCGTAGGCGACGTTACGCAGGACCTCTGCGATGCTGTGCCAGTGCCAGGCGGCCCCGCGTGACCGTGGCAGCTTGGGCACGCCCTCAGCATTGAATCGTCGCGCAACGTCGCGCGCGGTGAATCGACCGGTCGCGTACATCTCGAAGATGCGTCGGATCGTCGGAGCGACATCCTCGTCGACTGAGATCGAGCCATCCGCGTTCCGGGCGTAGCCGCCGGGCACCTGGCCAACCATCTCTCCCCGCTGGGTCGCATACCGGTACGCGTCGCGAATTTTCTCGCCGGTCATGCGCCGCTCCATGGCGTGAGCCGCGGCCAGGGTCGTGTAAGTGAACTCGCCGGCGGGCGAGCGGTCGAATCGGCCGTGGACAAAGACAACCTCGATCTCGGACCTCTTCTCCATGAGCGAATAGAAGTCCAGGGCATCTGACGTGTTCCGAAAGGCGCGAGACTGGTCGTAAGCAGCCACGATGTTTACGGGGCCACCCTTGACTCGGTCGACCAGCGCGAGGAAGGCCTTGCGACCCTTGAGCTTGCCGCCGCTGACGTCAAGGTCGCTGAAGACCTCGACATGATCGCAATCCGCCACAGAGGGCAGTGCGCGGCATTGCTGCTCCTGCACCTCGGGCGAAACAGTGCGCTCGCCCTCCTTGTGCCTGGACTGCCGGATATAGATCAGGGCGGTCGTCACGGTGTCGTTTCGCCGGCCGCCAGAAGTCTTGATGGCGCTCACAGGATCGAGTCGTGCGTGATGCGACTCAAGCGCGCAGCCGCCTGCGCGACGACTCGAGCAAGGTCGGTCCACAGGAGCTGCATGTTCTCCTCCTCGTCAGCAGGATCATCGATGCCCACACTTTCGGCCGTTGCATCCACGCCTTGCTGCACCTCCGTCCCATCGCTAGCACGTCGCCGGTCGGGATTGTGACTCAATTCCGGCGCGACCGGAGTACTAGCCGCAAACGAGGAAGCAACAAACGCAATGGAAGGCACGGTGTTACGCGTTCCGCGCCAGGCACCCGAGACAGCCCATCGCATGTGAGGCGCACGCTGTATGGCCGCGAACCGACTCAATGTCTCGCGATTGGGTCAACACGACGAGAGGGGACCACGTCGCCCGCTCGACTCTGCTTCCGTGAGACACGAAAGCAAGCGCTGCCTGTCGGCGCGCTTTCCTGTCCACGCTGCTCGACTTAGCGGCATCCGCTCCCACCCTCATCTCGACCCAATGCACAACCTAGAGTGGGCGACGGTCATCACCGGCGCGCCTCGCGAGCCTCCGTCTCGTGATGTTGATCCGATACTGCCGCTCATAGGCTCTCCTCCTCGTTTTGACTGGCGTACTGTCAGCGGCGTTGACTCCGAGCCAGCGGCGGCGATGCCCCAATGAGAGTCCTAGTTAATGGGACGTTTCAACGGCGTTTTGGGACGTTTCAAAACGTCCCAAACGTCACCTAAACGTCCTAAGCCTCCGAGAGTCGGCTGGCGGCGAGCTGAGGCCCGACCTAGTACCTAAATAGATGGCATCCACGACTAGGATGAGGTCCATAACTGTGAGTCAAAGGCCGCGTTGATGAGTCAAATAGCATGCGCCGCACCTGTGTTCTGATGGCTGTATTGCTGCTGGCCGGGTGCGGAGGCCCCGGTGCCTCCCCCACAGCATCGCCTTCATCTATGGTTACCTCGCCGGCACCGTCTCCCAGTCAGACGAGTGCCTGTTTGAGTGGCGCACTACCGTCTGCTCGGATCTTGGCTGCGTTCGAATACATGCCCTCCGTCCACCAGGCAGTGCTTTTCGGCGGGCACGACGCTTCAAGCAACTTGCTGAACGATACATGGGTACGACAATCCGGATGCTGGACTCAGTTACATCCAGCTCAAAGCCCTCCGGCAAATACGATCGTCGCCTCCGCATACGACGCAAATAGCGGATCCTTCGTCGTACTCGTCTACGGCGCTTCTGGTGGATCGACGCACCTAGACCTTACGACCTGGCTGTGGGACGGTCAGAATTGGCAACAGGCCTCTGGCGTTAGCCCGCGCGTTTCTGCGGGCCAGGCCGCCTTCGACAGGGCATCCGGCCGCGTCATCCTCTTCGCAATGGCTGACGCCGGAGGTGCACCGGAAACATGGGCATGGGACGGCTTGACATGGTCACTGCTGAGCCCAGTTACTTCGCCGATCGCTCGGTTCAATGCCGCTATGGTTACTGATCCAGCAAGCAGCAAGATCCTTCTTTTCGGTGGCGTTGGTGGCGCGACTGGCGAGGTGCTCGGCGACAGCTGGACTTGGGGCGGAAGCCAATGGGCGAAGCTTGCGCCTAAGGCAAGTCCGCCGCCGCGCCAGGAAGCGACTGCGGCGCCGTTTACAAGTCAAGGAAAGTCAATCATGTTAGGCGGGCTGGGTTCGTCAGGAGTCGTACTCGACGACGCCTGGCAATGGGACGGCATCACTTGGTCTTCGATCCCGAGCTTCGGCGCAAATTGCTGTTCGGTAGCGATCGATGACGGAACCGAAGTAGTCGTCTTTGGTGGCGGCAGCGATCGCGCCACGAACCAGACTCGCATCTGGAATGGGACGTCCTGGACGACGGCGTGAGTACAGCGGCGAGTTGTCGACTGCCCGCATCCTGCCAGCGATCCGCTACTGCCGCTCATGGGCTCCGTGGGCAATGCACTAAATCAGAGTCCTAGTGAATGGGACGTTTCAACGGCGTTTCGGGACGTTTCAAACGTCACCTAAACGTCCTAAGCGTCCGAGACGCGGCTGGAGGCTCGACTTAGTACCTAAACCGATGGCATCCCAGGATGTGCGCGGAGCGTGTATACCGGGCGGGTCAAGAGCCAGCCTGAGGCCGCCAGCGTGAGCAGACCGCCGATCACGATGGTCGGGACCAACCCCAGCCGCGTGCCCGCGATCCCGCCCGCCAACGCCCCCAGGGGAAACACCCCCCAGATCACGGTCCGGTAGGAGGCCGTCATTCGCCCGAGCATGTGATCGGGTGTGACTGCTTGCCGGAGGCTTACGGTACTGATGTTGAAGGCGGCCCGGACTACGTCGAGCAGCAGCTGCGAGACGACGAGGACCAGGAAGGCAAGCCCCAGCGACGCAAGGGGGATCAGCAGATAGGCGACCCCCGTCAACAGCTGACAGACCAGCAGGGTAGGGCCGACGCCGGCCGCCCGGTTGGCGAAGCTGGACACCATGGCTCCCAAGAGAATCCCGCACGCCCCGAGCGCCAAGATCAATCCTACGGCGGCCGGGGTCAGGTGGAGCTGGCGGTAGGCATAGAGGAAGAAGACGGTTCGGACCATGATGCCGCCAAAGTTGTGGATCGCACCGGCGATCATGATTGGACGCAGCACAGCGTGGCCGAACACGAAACGCAGGCCCTCATCGATTTCGCGGAGGAGAGGCGCCCGCTTGGCCTGAGAGCGTTCAGACGTCGCCTCGCGAGCCCGGATGGCGAGCAGGGACAGGCTGGACACCAAGAACGAGAAGGCATCGGCGCCCACCGCCCAGGCCGCGCCAATGACCTGGATCATGACCCCAGCTAGGGCGGGACCGACCATTGCGGTGCCGGACTCGCTGATCGTCAGCTTGATGTTGCCCTCGACCAGGTTGGCCTTGCTGACCAGGCTGGGAAGGTACGCGTCGTAGGCGACGTCGAAGAAAACCGCCAGGATCCCGGTCAGGAACGCCACCAGATAGAGCTGCCAGAGGTGCAGCAGGCCAGCGGCGAATGCTACGGGGATGGAGGCCAACACCAGTGCCCTGAAGAAGTCGGCGGCGATCAGCACGGGCCGGCGGCGCAGGCGATCCACCAAGGCGCCGGCGGGCAGACCGAAGAGCAGGAAGGGTAGGTAGGTCAGCGCGTTGAGGATCCCCAGCTCGAAGGCGCCCGCACCCAGGACTAGAATCGCCACGGTGGGGATGGCCAGATCGGCAACCTCGTCCCCGAGCATGCTGGCCGACTGCCCGAGCCAAAGGCGCAGAAAGTCGGGATGGCGCCAGAGCGCCCCGGCCGCGAATTGCTTCAGGTTCCAGCGCCGAGTCCCGCTCAAGACGCGTGAAGGGTAGCCTGGACTGCGGATACCGATCTGCCGCCGTTCAACACTGTTACACGATCAGTAGAAGCGAGTCTGTCAGCGGCGTCTCGAATCCATCACCGCCCACGTCTTTCTGCTACATATGCGCAATGCTCAGGGCGACATGCAGGACGATTGTGATTGTTGCCGTGCTGCTCGCGGGCGCCGCTTGCGGCTACGGCACCAGCGCTACATTCAATTCCGACGGAACTGTCAGTCTCGCTTTGAAGTTCCTGTTTCCCACGTCTTTGATGCAAGGCGGTTCGAGCGGTTCAGTGCAGGGATTCAGCTCGGCCGATATCAGCAAAGCCAACACTCAGTTGGGCTCGAAATACCCTGGCGCCAAGATCACCACCGTCACTGAGGGCGAGGAGTCCGGAGCCGAGGTCACGATTCCCTTCAAGACCGAGAAGGACGCGTTCGCGTTCATGACCACCCCCTCTCAGCTCAA
>JALYYG010000124.1 GCA_030946685.1 Candidatus Dormiibacterota bacterium
TTGGTGACGATGTTCTGGCCATCGATCATGTCTTTGGCGCCGCCGCCCGTTACGCCAAGGCGGAAGTTGCCGCCCTTCTTCGGGGTCGTCGAAGTCCCGCCCGTCGACGGCGAGGACCCGCATGCCGCGATCAGGGGGCCGAGGGCAAGGCCGCCGGCGACCATCCCAGCGCCGATCAGCAGTTCACGCCGGGTGAGTGCTGGTTTGTGCGAAACCAGGAGTTTCCGGCTCCCTTTCTCTTCCATTTGTCGCTGCTCCTCTCTTACGTGGCGGTCGGGGCTATGGGCCGCGACCCGACATCTTCACTGGACGCCCCGTCTGCCTCCTCAGCTTCTGGCTCGACCTCGCCGCCGATCAGCCGCGAGGTGAGGCGGAGGTGTTCGGCGACGAGATCGGGCGTCCTCGGATCCCGGCGCCGCAGTGCATCAACAAGTGCCTTGTGATCGCCCGCATACGTCCGTCGCGGATAAGGTGGATGTGCTCGAAGCAGCATTCGTGTTTCGGCGGCGAACGTCTCGTGGGCCCGCGTCAGTCGCTCGCTGCCAGCCATGCGCACGAGCTCGTGATGAAAGCGGAGGTCGGCCGCGATTGTTTCCTCGGTCGGCTTGGCCAGCTCGGTTCCGTCGGCCGCCATTGCATCGATCGCCGCGTCGAGCTTGGAGAAGTCGAGCTCCCCGGCTCTTTCCAGCAGCTTGCGCGCAGCCCAGGTCTCGACGGCCTCTCGCGCCACATAGACGTCGAGGCGATCCGCAAGCTTCTGTCGAGGCACGAATGCTCCGCGATGCAGCCGGTACTCGACCAGGCCTTCCTGAACCAGCTGGCGCAAGGCTTCGCGGACCGTCCCGCGGCCGGCCCCGAGCATCCGCACGAGCAGGGCCTCGCGTAGAGGAGCACCGGGCGGTATACGGCCGTCGACGATCGCCTCTCGGATGATCCGGCGCACGGACTCGGTGGCCGAGAGGCCCTCGAACCTTGGCAGGTCCCATATGGCCGCGGGACTCGCTCCATTTCGTAGGATTGTCGGATCATAGGACGATTTGGGGATTTGTCAAGGTGGTCTTCCCGGCTAGGCTGAGAGCGTCTTGAACATCCTTTTCGTGATCGCTGACCAGCTGGCGGCCCGAGGCCTGCCGGCCTACGGCAATCGTGTCGTCAGGACGCCAAACCTCGACCGGATCGCTTCGGAGGGGGTTGTGTTCGAAAACGCCTATTGCAGCGCGCCCCTATGCGCGCCGTCGCGAGCTTCGTTCATAACGGGCCGCCTGCCCTCGCGCGTCGGCGTGTACGACAACGGTGCGGAGCTTCCCGCGTCGGTCCCCACGATCGCCCACCGCCTTCGCGCGCTCGGGTACCGCACCTGCCTCGCAGGCAAGATGCACTTCATCGGGCCCGACCAGCTCCATGGTTTCGAGCAGCGCCTGACGCCCGATATCTATCCCGCGGGTCTCCACTGGATCCCTGACTGGGATGCGCCCCTGTCCGAACACAAGCCCTGGTACCACGACATGAGCAGCGTCTTCGAAGCGGGCATCAGCGAGACATCGCTGCAGATGGACTATGACGAACAGGTCGCGTTGAGATCCAGCCAGTCGATAATCGACCTGGGGAGAGCTGACGACCGGCGGCCGTTCCTCCTGGTCGCCTCGTTCAGCCATCCGCACGATCCCTGGGAGATGCCCGCCGCTTATTGGGACATATACAAGGACTCGCGCATAGAAATGCCGTCGGTGCCGGCGCTGTCCGATGACGCGCTCGATCCGCACAGCCGCAGGATCCGTGAGATGTGTGGAGGCCTCGGCGTCGAAGTGCCTGACGAGGCCGTGCGCCGGGCGCGTCACGCCCACTACGCCGCGATCAGCTACGTCGACCAGAAGATCGGTCGGCTCCTGGAAGCCCTCGAGGCCGCAGGAAGGAAAGGTGACACGGCGGTGATCTTCGCCGCCGACCACGGCGAGATGCTTGGTGAGCGCGGGCTATGGTACAAGATGACTTTCTTCGAGCCTTCGGCCGCGGTGCCGCTAATCGTCAGCATGCCGGGGACCTTCTCACCGCGGCGCGTGAGTACGAACGTTTCCCTCCTCGACCTCGTGCCGACCTTTGTGGAGTTGGCTGGCGGGCAAGTTGAGATGGGCGAAGAGCTTGACGGCAAGAGCCTGGTCCCTTTGCTTGATGGCACAGGCTCACGGCTCGACCCCGTGGTTGCCGAGTATCTGGCCGAAGGAGCGGTCGCCCCAGTCGCGATGATCCGACAAGGATCGATGAAGTTCATCACGTCACCAGGAGACCCGGACCAGCTTTTCGACCTGTCGAACGACCCCAACGAGCAAATGAACCTGGCAGAGGCGCCGGAGCAGGCTCGCGAGGTCGCCACGTTTCGCAGGTTTGTCGCCTCTCGATGGGACCTCGACGACTTGCGACAGAAGGTGGTAGCCAGCCAGCGCCGCAGGCAGCTGATCGCGAACGCGGTGTCGGTCGGCACGCAGCCAGACTGGGACTACCGAACCGCCGACGATACCGGCGAGGAATACGCGCGGCGCCGACTTCTGGGCGCCGTTCAAGCGCGCCCGCTCCGCGGCAGCAAACCGGCAGGCTGACTGACGCACAACATGGTTGTGGCCCGGGATATGAACCCGGGGGCCTCACTCGGTTCGAAGTTAGCCGCCAGAGGCCGTCTGAGTTCACTCCGACCCCGCTTGAAGTCCGCCAAGCGCCGCTGCGTGGCGCCGGGTGCCGCTTGGGTTGCTACAACCGTTGCCACACAGGCTTTATCGATCTGCAAGAAGGTCACGGCTGCCCCGGCGCCGATGCGAGCGCTAGGTCAGGGAGTTGCGCAGGAAGTCGAACTGCCTGGCATTGGCTTTGCGGGCCAACCCGGTCGGGTAAGCGTTGAAAGCGTGAACTCCTTCGGGATAGACCGCAACCTCGGCCCGATTGCCTGCCGCTCGCCAGCGCTCGGCCATGAAGAGCGAATCGTCGATCAGGCAGTCCATGGTGCCGATTGTGAATAGTGCCGGAGGCATTTCGCCAAGACGGGCATAGAGCGGCGATATGTCGGGGTCGCGTCGCTGCTCGAATCCGACACCGGGGAGAAAGTTGTTGCCGAACCAATGGATGATGGGCGTCGAGAGGACCAGGTTGCGTTCGCCCCAGAGGATCTGGCTCGGCGTGCCATTCAGGTCGTAGGCGCCGTAAACCAGGTTAGCGGCGCCGATTCGATTCCTGATTCCGTGCCGGTCACGTAGCCTCAACAGCGTCACCACGGCGAGATGCGCTCCGGCCGACTCGCCGCCGATGGCAAACCGCGCCGGAGCATCCAGTTGTACAGCTCCTTGCTCCAGTAGGTGGAGCACTGCGTCCTCACAGTCGTCAGGCCCGGCCGGGTACGGGTTCTCTGGGGCGAGCCTGTAGTCGATGCTCACAGCGCAGAGGCCGGTCTCGTTGGCGAGCAACTTCAAGGCCACGTCCTGCATGTCGTGCGCGCCCAGGGTCCAGCCTCCGCCATGAATGTGGAGGTAGATGCCCGCCGGCTTGTGGTCGGGACGAATGAGGCGCAGTTTGATTGGACCGCCGCGGCCCGCGATCTCGATGTCCCGCGCCTCCTCCAGGAACGCTGGCGCCGGAAAGATCCCCTTTCCTTCTCGCCTCGCGCGCCGCGAGACCTCAGGAGCGAGCGTGTACACGGGTGGCTGGGTGCCGATGAGTGCTTCGAGCTGCGCGTTGAATGTCCGAGCCTCGTCTATGTCTTGCTGCTCGACGTCGGGCGAGGCGGGCCGAACCCTGGACATTGCGCCAGTGTATTGCCGCGCCGGAATATCGGTCGCCGGCGGATCGTGACCGGCCTCCCTCTAATGTCTAAATCCGTACGAATCCTTGGAAGATGAAAGGCGCATGGAGCGCCCTAATGGCTACAACGGGCGGCGTGCTCTGCCGCGGGGCTAGTTGGCGCCGACGACCTTGAAGTCCTGATTGACGAAGATGTGGTGCGGCCAGTTGACGCCGATGTAGTGAACCTCGTACCCGCCGTTGCTCAGCTGCACAACGCGGTCGACGATGGCCCCCGGGTAGGCGGCCAGCGCAGCTTCCGTCGCCTTATACGCTGCCGTTCCGCTGACGATCGTTCCCGAGCCCTGACTGTAGTTCGCCGGGATCTGACCGACCTGCTTTGACGTGGTCGATGCACCGGGCTGGAAGGGGACCACTCCTGCCGAGGAGGCTGTCGATCCGCCGCCGCCAGCCGGTTGCACGATTACCTGCACGGCCGCAATAGTGGTTCCGTTGGTCGTCCCAAGTACGAGAACGTCTATGCCTGTTGCAATGGCACTGGCCGAGGTCGGGCCCGTGCCGTTCTGGTATGTCGTCGAGGACGCTTCGTTGACCGTCACGTTCTGGCCCGTTGATGTCGACATCGTGAAGCCCGACGTGGACACAGTCGCGACAGTGCCCAATGCTCCGCCTGATGCCGGTCCGGACCGAGCATTGGATCCCAGGCCTCCGGAGCCGCTGCCGGCTGCTGCTGCCGAGGGGGACGTGGCTGTTGCCGAGGACGTGCCGCAGGCGGCGGTGAGTCCGATCACCGCACATATCCCCACAGCGGCGATGATCCATCGACTTCTTCTGTTCGACAGCCATCGGCGTGCCCCTGGCCTGCATAGCTGCTTGGCCGTGGTTGCCGAGGCCGACGAGTCTGGCGAAGATACTGGCGGGTGAGGTCCTGACGTCGCGCTCGAAACGAGGCGAGCGGGACGGTCTCGTGGGGGCTTGTTGGGTCGTAATCGTTCATGGCAGCTAAGCAGAGAGTGGCAGCAGTTCATTTGAGGTTCATGTGGGCGGCCTGTGAGGGGACTGTGAGTGCTTAAGCGCCGCCCCTGCCCAAGACCATCGGCGCCGCGAAGCAAGACTCGCGCTGCGCCTTAGTTGATGTGCAGAGTTTGACCTGGAGCCTCACCGTCCTGAGAATGGCGCCGCTCTCGACGACGTTCGAGCTGGCTTTGCTTCCTGGGCCGGCCCACGGTGCGCCATGCACGCCGCGCCGCCGCTTCGCAAATGGCTTGACCGCCACAGCGGATGATTAGGGGAAAGGAGAGTACCCACTCCTTTCCACCCTCAATGTATAGCGCACCCCGGGGCTTGCCGCAAGCCCCCCGCTCCGTGCGACGCTGGCGCCTCATTTTTGCGCGGAGGTTCACGAGTATGGCCGAACATGCGGTGGTGGTAGCCGGAGGCGGTCCGACAGGGCTGATGTTGGCGGGTGAGTTGGCGCTGGCACGGGTCGACGTTGCCATTGTCGAGCGGCGCACCAGCCCGGACCTTGTCGGTTCGCGCGCAGGCGGTCTGCACTCACGCACCATCGAGGTGCTCGATCAGCGTGGAATCGCTGAGCGGTTCCTCTCGCAAGGGCAGGTGGCCCAGGTCGCGGGGTTCGCCTGGATCCGTTTGGACATCAGCGACTTTCCCACCCGGCACAACTACGGCCTCGGGCTGTGGCAGAACCACATCGAGCGCATCCTTGCCGACTGGGTCGGCGAGCTCGCGGTACCGATCTACCGCGGACGTGAAGTGACCGGTTTCGCGCAGGACGACACCGGCGTTGACGTCGAACTGTCCGACGGCCACTCGCTGCGGACGGGATATCTCGTCGGGTGCGACGGAGGCCGCAGTCTGATCCGTAAGGCAGCCGGTATCGAGTTCCCGGGGTGGGATCCGTCAACCAGCTGCCTGATCGCGGAAGTCGAGATGGACGAGGAGCCGGAGTGGGGCCTCCGCCGCGACGCTATTGGCGTCCAGTCGCTCTCCAGGTTGGAGGACGGACCGGTGCGGGTCCTGGTGACCGAACTGCACGTCGGACACACCAGTGAGCCCACCCTGCGTGATCTCAGCGAGGCGCTCATCGCTGTATACGGGACCGATTACGGGATCCATAGTCCCACCTCGATTTCCAGGTTCACCGATATGACTCGGCAGGCGGCGTCCTACCGCGACAGACGGGTGCTGCTGGCCGGCGACGCCGCACACGTGCATTTCCCGGTGGGTGGACAGGGCCTCAACATCGGTGTGCAGGATGCGGTGAATCTGGGATGGAAGCTGGCCCAGGTGGTCAAGGAGACGTCGCCAGAAAGCCTGCTGGATACCTATCACGCCGAGCGGCACCCGGTCGCTGCCCGCGTGTTGCGCAACACCATGGCGCAAACCGCGCTCCTCAGCTACGGCGAGCGTATCGAGGCCTTGCGCGACACCATGTCCGAGCTGCTGAGCATGGACGAGCCTCGCAAGCGGATCGCCGCGATGATGTCTGGTCTGGACATCCATTACGACCTCGGTGAGGGACACCCGTTGCTCGGGCGCCGCATGCCCGATCTCGACCTGGTCACTGCCAACGGCCCGCTGCGGGTATTCACCCTCCTGCACGATGCCCGGCCGGTGCTGCTCAACCTCGGCGAGCCCGGCGGCTTCGACATCACGCCATGGGCGGATCGAGTTCAGTTGATCAACGCTAAATATGCTGGTGTTTGGGAGCTTCCGGTACTTGGCGCGCTCACCGCCCCCAATGCCGTGCTGATCAGACCCGATGGATACATCGCCTGGGTGGGGGATGGCACAGATACCGGATTGCGAGACGCGCTGACTATCTGGTTCGGATCACCATGACGCGACGCGATGCTCGGCTTAACCGAACGCCGAATGGAGCAGACGTCGACTCGCACACGCTAACGACAACTGCGACGCCACAAAACGTTGAGCACCCGCCTCCACGTGACTGAGTGCTGCGCTGCCTTGCGCGCGGTCAAGTGGTGCTCCTAGCGCTGCTCCGCCGACGCGATCCAGCGTGCGATCTGCACGCGCGAGCTGAAGCCGAGCTTGTTGAGGATGCTGCGGACGTGGCTGTCGACGGTGCGCTCCGAAATGAATAGTCTGGTGCCGATCTGCTTGTTGCTCAGGCCGTCCGCGATCAGCCGCGCGACGTCGGCCTCTCGCTTCGCGAGCATGCCGCCGGCGGCGCCGTCACTCTTCGACGCTGCGGCGGAGTGCGTTTCGCCTAGCGCCAGCCCAACCGCGCGTTCCCGGCTCAGCCGTTTGCCGGCGCCGAATTCCGCGTTGTACTTCGACCTTCCCAGCGCGGCCGCCGCAGCTTCCTCGGCCTGCGTGAGGACCGGCGTAAGCACCGCCATCACGGTCGCGCCGGCGCCGAGGCGGATGGTCTCCGAGGCGCCTAGCAGCTGCGCCGCCACATTCGACTGCCCTGCCACTGTGGCGTGAAACGCGAGGCCAGCCAGCAGGTAGTACTGTCCGATGCGATCGTCGATCTGATACGCGATGCGCAGCGCCTCTTCGTAGCGCGCCTTCGACTCGTCGAGCTCGCCGAATGAGAGGGCGGCCGTGCCCAGGTTGAGGTTCATCATGTGGAGGGCGTATAGGTCCCCGACCTCCCGGCTCAGGCGCACGCCCTCGGTCGCGGCCGCACGCAGCGCGCCGAAGTCCGCCTCGAAGATCGCGTTGAGCGATCGTGCCTGCAGCACGCCGACCTTCGTCGGCACGTCGTCGATCTCGCCCGCGATCGAGGCAGCATCGTCGAGCATCCTCAGAGCGGACGCGCGGTCGCCTGCCATGTTCGCAGCGATCGAGACCATCGAGTACGAGTGCGCGAGCTGGACCAGATTCCCTGCATCGCGTGACGCCTTGACCGCGCGTTGGAGTGGAGGCACGGCCGCGGCCCAGTCGCCCTGCAGCACCGCGAGGAACCCGCGAGTGAACCACGACCAGCCGATCGTGGCCGGATCTCCCGGACCTGACGCGAGGAGCTGGTCCAGCCAGCGCACGCCTTCAGTGGTCGCGCGGGTGATCCAGTACCAGCTGAGCGAGGTGGCGAGAGAGATACCGTTCCTCGAATCGGATGAGACGAGGCATCGCCGCAGAACTGAGCGGATGTTGTCGATCTCCAGATCCATCCAGGCCAGCCACGGGGGAAGGCGGAACCGGGCCTGCAGCGCCATGGCGCCGCAGGTCGCGACGTAGTACTCGGTGCAGCGCCGCTCGAGGTCGTCGTGCTCGCCGGCCTCGCCGAGCTTGCGCCCTGCGTACTCGCGCATCGTCTCGTGGAGCCGATAGCAGCCGACGCCGCCCACGTCCTCCTTGAGCACGAGCGACTTATCGACCAGCGACGACAGTAGGTCAAGGGCCCGAGTCGGCAGGAGGTCTGACCGCATGCAGACCGCGACTGCGTCTTCGAGCGTGAACCGGCCGGCGAACACGCTCAGGCGCCTGAGCAGCGTCCGCTCCTCTGCCGTCAGAAGGTCATGGCTCCAGTCGATTGCCGTTTCAAGTGTCTGGTGGCGCGGGAGCGCGGCGCGCCCTCCACCCGTGAGGAGGGCGAAGCGGTCGGCCAGCCGCTCCAGGATCTGCTGGACGCTGAGCACTCGGGTTCGCACCGCAGCCAGCTCGATCGCCAGGGGGAGGCCGTCGAGCCTGCGGCAGAGGTCGGCGACCGCCGCCTGGTTCTCGGCGGTCAGCTCAAACGTCCCGCTCGCCGCCTCCGCCCGCTCCAGGAACAGCATCACCGCCTCGTTGTGCCGAACTTCGTCGAGTCGCTCGGCGTGTGCGGTCGGCAACTCTAACGGCGGCACCGGCATGACGTGTTCCCCAGGCGCGGTCAGCGGTTCTCGGCTCGTGGCGATCACCCGAAGGCCTGGCGCGACGCGGATAAGCTCGCTGAGCAGCTGCGCGGCAGGCTCGAGCAGGTGCTCACAGTTGTCGACCACGAGCAGCAACTGTTTGTCCTCCAGGTGGGCGGCCAGCAGCGCGCTCGGCACGGCCGCCGCCTGGTCGCGTAGGTCTATGGCCGCCATGACCGCGTTGCCGACCAGCGCCGGGTCGCGCACGTCCGCCAGCTCAACCAGCCAAGCGCCGCCTGAGAAGCCGCGGCTGACCTCGGCTGCGGCTCGAATCGCCAGGCGCGTCTTGCCCACTCCACCCGGCCCGACGAGGCTGACGAGACGCGCCGACGAAAGCTTCCTCTTCAGGTCGGCGAGCTCCCTCCGGCGTCCGACGAAGCTCGTGGCTTCTGCCGGGAGGTTGCCGCGGCGGCGGGCGGGGCGGGCCATGGTTGGTGAAATTACTACGGCGCCCGGTTGCGCGGCGGCTCGGTGCAGATTCGGTAATTCCACCGATTCGGGCCGCACGTGCCCCACCTAGCCTCGAATGTGATGGCCGAGCAGCTAAAAGTGCAGAGGGTCGAGGTCTCGTTCGTGGGCGCGGCGCCGGTGCAGCAGCTCGAGCGCGCCTCCGGAGTCTCCGAGGTCGAGGTCCACGGGGGGGTCCTCCGTTGCACGGTTTACGGCAGCTTCCAGCCGTTCCTCGAAGCCCTGCGCGGCCACGAAGTCATCAACCTCAGATCAATTCCTTCAGGAGAGTGAATGCATGGTCAGCAACTACCCGGTGCAGTTCGACGTCGATTACCCATCCCGACCGCTTGATCGGCTCACGACAGCGTTCCGTTTCCTCATCGCGATCCCGATCGTCGTGGTGCTTACGATGCTGTCGGGGTCTGCCTTCAACGACGGCGACCATTCCACCAGGAACACACTGGTCATCGGCGGGACAGCAGTGTTCGTGCCGCTCGTGCTGATGCTCGTGTTTCGCCAGAAGTACCCGCGCTGGTGGTTCGACTGGAACCTGAACCTGCTGCGCTTCTCCAACCGGGTCACCGCATACCTCGCCCTGCTGGACGACCGGTATCCGTCGACCGACGAGGAGCAGAGCGTCCACCTCGACTTCGCGTATCCCGAAGCGCGACACATGAACCGCTGGCTGCCGCTCGTCAAGTGGCTGCTCGCGATCCCGCACTACGTCGTGCTGTTCTTCCTCGGCATCGCGGCCCTGGTGTCGATCATCGTCGCGTGGTTCGCGATCCTCTTCACTGGCCGCTACCCGCGCAGCCTCTTCGAGTTCGTGGTCGGGGTGATGCGCTGGACCAACCGCGTCAACGCCTATGCGTTCACGCTAGTGACGGACCAGTACCCGCCGTTCAGGCTGAGCTGACGCGATCGTCGAGGCAGCAACGGGGACGAGAGTGATGAAAGCCGCCGTTTGCCGGCGTCCGACATCGCTTGGAGCGCTCACGATCACGGATACCGCGGTGCCGGCGGTGCCCGAGGACGGCCGGCTGGTCAGGGTCCGCGCGTCGTCGGCCAACCCAGTCGACCTCTACGCCCTGACGCTGGTCCCGCACTTGCAGCGCGGCCGCAAGCCCGCGATTGTAGGAACCGACTTTGCAGGCATCGTGGAATCGGTGGGCAGCCGGGTGACGCGGTACCGGCCCGGCGACGAGGTTTTCGGCGGTGTGCGCGGCGCGTTCGCGGAGTACGCCGCGGTCGCGGAGGACGGAGCGGTAGCGCGAAAACCCGCCGGAGTTTCGTTCGAGGACGCGGGCACGCTGGCCGTCGCAGGTACGACGCGCTGCAGGCGGTTCGCGACCATGGCGGCGTCGCCACCGGCCGGTACGTGCTGGTGAACGGCGCGTCTGGCGGGTTGGGCACGTTCGCGGTCCAGATCGCCAAGGCGTTCGGGGCGAAGGTCACCGCAGTCTGCAGCACCCGAAACGTCGAGCTGGTGCGTGGTCTGGGCGCCGACCATGTCGTCGACCACATGCAAGATGACTTCACCAACGACATACCAAACAACGCAGAACTACTGCACCATTACAGGGGACGTATAACGTTAACTCCCCGCCATACGGATCTGAATGGAGAGATTGGTCGGGGGCCCGGGATATGAACCCGGGGCCTCACGGTCCCGAACCGTCTTGGTTGCATGTCCTCGAGTGTCCTGCCGACTCCGCAAGGGTCTCCTGAACTCAACTGCGCTGGCCTGGTGTCCTGAAGTGACCCCCTGGAGCCGTGCGGTGCCGGGAATGCGTGACCCGGCTGTAACCGGCGACGGCTCCGACGTTCCATCATGGACGAACCACGGTAGCGAGGCTCGATGTTCCCCTGACCGCGTCGACTTCGCGTGTCCACAGGATCAGAACTCTCCCCAGACGCCGGCTTTCCGGTAGCCCGCGAACATCGCGATCGCGATCAGAAACTGGACGACTCCGATCACTCCCTGGAGCGCCTCGTACCAGGTGGGGCCGCTGGCCGACATCATCCCGGCGAGCTGCAGTGCGGAGGCTGGAAGGCGCAACACCCCAAAGAAGAACGCGATCAAGACCAGCCAGAAAGTCCATTGCCAGCGACGGAGGACCCCGACCACGAGGAAAGAGATAAGGGTCGAGAGCGCAATCAGAAACGACCCCTCGATCGCGAGGCTGTTACCGCCGACCTTGCGCAGGGTCTGCGTGTAGACCTCGGGCGAGAGGACCAGAATCGCGACGAGCGCGATCCAGACAACCACAAAGAAGCCGACCACAAGCAGCTGGGTACGATTGAGGATCGTAGAGAAACTTAAGCAGAACCTGTGACTTAGGGGGCGGTTCATGGAAACAAGCGCCCGCTACATGCCGACGACCGCCAGAACCTTTGTGGATCCAGAATTGTCCTCATTCAGAATGAAGTACACGTGAGAGTCTGATGGCCCACGTTGCGAGCACCGACCATAGACCCTGGCGCTGGATGAGTTCGGGCTTCGATTCGAGATCTCACGGTCCCAACGTGTACTTGCTCAGGCTTGAACGATTTACACAACAAGCCGTAGGAGGCCCTGATCCGCAATGCGCTTTCGAGGTAACCGCGCCTGCTGACCATGGGACTCTGAACCCATCTTCAGGCGCGCGATGGTCGCGAGGCGGGTTCAGCCGAGCCGGCGTCGTTCGAGAACGTCTCTCCCCCATTGCGCACTTGAACTCACCCGGTCAATCGCGACCGTAAATATCTCGCGGGGGGTACGGCGTTCGTAGGTCTTGCCTGTGTACTTTTGGGACATGCGATCGATGAACGCGAGGTCCTTGTCCGGGTGAATGTCCTCGACCCTGCCGCTGACGGAGAGCCAGTGCCAGGGATTCTTGATGCTAACTATCGACACCGACACCTCCGGGCGCTCACGAAGTGACTTTCCCTTGCGAGATCCTATCGGTGAGCTGACCAGGATGTGCTCGCCATCAAAATCGACCCAAATCGGAAAGGTGACGATCTGGGCCTTGCGATTGAGGTAGGAGATGTGAGCCAGTGCGGGCTCGTCGAACAGGTCGCGAACCTCTTCTGGAATCACGTCGGGCATACCACAGCAAGGTATCACCGTCCGATGAGATCGAGGAGCATATGCATCCCGCACCACTCGGTGGTAGCGCCGGATCGACGTCCAAGACCTCTGGACATGGCCTCTATTTGATGGCTGCCGCGCGCGCCTTACCAGTCTTTGATATAGCGGCGCACATGGCATCGCGCTCTTGCACAAACGCCCTGAGCGCCTCGTCCAAGAGATGCCCCACCTCTTCGCTGGAGCGGTTGCCGAACCAGGAGAACATGGCAGCGTCAAGAGGAGCGAAGGCGATCGTGGCCAAGATCTGAGGGCGCATGTCGCGCTCGGAGTCCAAGCCCAGACGGGTGGCCAACGCGTTGACGACCGAAATCCGGAGGTGCTCTCGATTGATCCGTTCTTGTTGCTGGAGCGAGGGAGTCTCTCGGACGAGCCGGACCAGCGCAAGAGCTCGATCGTCATAGGCGGCGGTCAGCTGGCGGGCAGTCGGGATCCTCCGGTAGTCGACGTCCCGATAGTCGCTGGCCATATAACTTGACAAGTTTCGCCCCCCGCTCGAGGAGGTTCGGCTTGGGCTGCTCGAGCGCCTGGCTTCGCTCAAGCCCAACGTTGGCGCCTATGCCGAAGCCGCCGCCCGCACGCGCCGACAGTTCCTCGATGGCAGTCGGGCCAAGCATCTACGCCAGGCATCCCTTCATCGCGCTCCCGTGATCAGTCGAGTAGGCGACGCGGATCCCGGCGGCCGTTGAGCCGGGCCCCTTGGTGACCTTGGTGCGGTGCCTGACCGTGGCGAAGGTCAACTCGATGAGGTTGGACCTTTCATAAACGCGGTGGCGTGTTCGGCGACCCACTTGCGAAACGATCGCGGCGCCGATCCGAGGATGTCGAACACCGTAGAGGTGATGAGCGCCGGCCTTCCAATCGTTGCGCCCCACGCGGCGAGCAGCATGTCCACAACCGGGCGCGGCCAGCTTGCCTCCGTCTCGCTTCGAAACTCATCCGGCGACAGCTCCTCAAATTTGATCCGACGCCCCAAGACGTCACCGATGGTGCTCACCTGCTCTGCCTGACTCAGTGACTCGGGGCCCGTGAGGACGTAGTCGCCTCCAGCATGTCCATCCTGATACAGGGTCCGCGCCGCGACGGCTGCCACGTCGCGGTCATCGACGGGTGCCGTCTCGGCGGCGCCGTAAGGCCACCGGACGACACCGTCGGCGCGAATCGCTGCCGCCCACCAGAACAACGCGTTCGACGCTAACATCCCCGGCCGGATGATCGTCGACTCGAGCCGGGCAGCCGCGATGAGCCGCTCAATATCGGCGTGGAGCACCGCCATTGGATTCGGTTGTTGGAAGAAAGGGTGCGGGGTTTGGTGGGGTGATGAGAGAAAGACAACACGCCGCGTGTAGGTTGCGAGACGCTCGACAACTGCCGGAGCAGACGTCGGCGGGGCGGTCCAGACGAGGAACACCGCACTGACACCTCGCAGTCCTGCGTCGAGCGATTCGGGCACGGTGAGGTCGCCGGTGACGACTTCGACGTTCGCTGGCAGGGTCGCCGCCGCCTCCGAGCGATGCGTGAGGACGCGGACCGGCACGCCCGCGTCTAATAGTAGGTCGACTACGGCGCGCCCAACCCGGCCGGTCGCTCCGAGGACTAGCACCGGAGCACTTGCGTCCTCGTCATGAAGACCTCGACCTACGTCGAACACGGCAAATTACGCTGGATCAATAAGCCTGCCGTTTTTTGACAGCTTCGGGTCGGTGCATGCGGCAAGGTTGAAACAGCAGGGCCGTCGCTTCCCGCTTTTCATTTTCGAGATGCTTACTTCGACCCGTCGTTTGCGCGTATCAGCGTTTTGGGTTGCCTTGACCCAGCGAACCCATTCCCAGCGCGCCATCGGCGTAATACCTTTCCATAGGTCTTGGATCTTCTGAGGGGCAGCTGCCAGCGCTGTCTCAAGATCCTGTGGCACGTTCGGCTCCGGCCAGCCTTTGAGTGACTCAATTTCGAGCGTCGCGGTATCACCAGCGCCTAGAGCAGCGGTTTGTTGTAGCTTTCCATCAACCCTCATCCAGTGGCCAAAATAGCCGTCTGGTTCCAACATCGCCTGGAACCCGTGGCCATTGATCGTTCCTTGTACTGCCACCTGCCCGCGCGACGGCAGTTTCACGCTCGCTTTCTCAGGCAAGCGCAAAATAGTCCGTTTGTCGATCGCGTATAGCGTGGCCTCAAAACGAATTGTTGGCACCCCTGTGCGCTGACTCATGTAGTCATATATTTTGCAGTCCTACGACCGCGATCTCAACGTCCGGACCCCAAGTCCGCATGCACCTTCGACAGCGCTGGTGGCAATCCGGATCGCGCAATGGGAGTTTTCGCTCGGCATCTGACTGGTCGGTAGAGGCTTTAATCCCTCTTCCCCAATCCTCGTCCGCGATTCGCGCGATGCCGGAGCGTACATCAAAGAGAACCTCGTACTCCGAGACACGAAGGCAACTGTCCTCCGCTTCACAGTGACCGGCGCTCAGGTCATAACCAATGTCCCGACTGGGCGGCGCGTTCCCACCAGCCGATCGGCAACAGAGGGACGCTGGAGCTGGGCCGTCGTGTTGCTACCGTAGAGCGCATGACGATCCAACGCATGCAGCACATGGGCATCGTGGTCGACGACCTCGCGGCCGCGACGGCGTTCTTCGTCGAGCCGGACTCAAGCTGCATGGCGAGGGGCTGGTCGAGGGCGGTTGGGTGGACCGCGTGGTGGGCCTTGAGGACGTCCGGGCGGACATCGCGATGGTGGAGACCCCCGGGACGGCCACGGACGGCTCGAGCTGACGAAGTTTCACGCCCCGTCGGGCCGGGGCGGCGACCGGCACGCGCCGGCGAACATCCCGGGCATCCGCGTACTACGACCAGACCAGCCGGCTGACCCAACTCAGCTTGATGCCCGAGCCGCCCGGCTAGCTGATCCTCGTCACGTCGTCGCTGTTAGCACCTTATCTATCAAGGGGGTGGCCACAAACCGTTTTGCGCGCTCGGGTGCAAGGCTCGCTTCCATATCGCGAATGATGCGAGCCGCTTCTCGGAGCGCCTTGTCCTCGCCCTTATCATCCCCGACGGCGCCCAGGATGGCGGCCTGGTCGGCCCTGACCTGCCATCGCGCGGCGGGATTTCCAAGCGTATCGGCGCCCTTGACCGCCTCCTGCAGTTGGCGCAAAGCGTCTTGGCGTCGCCCCATCGCCATCAGCGCCTTGCCCAGCGTGGCGCGCGCGACGTTCTCGTACTTCGCTCGCCGGACCTGGCGGGCCATGGCTATGGCCTTCGACGCCCATTCTGCCGCTACCTCTGGAGGTTCCGTCTCCAGGGCGATCCCGGCACGGAGCGCGGCCATCTTGCCACCAAGCAACCACCGCTCCCACGCTGGCGTCGCCACGACCTCGTTCCACAACTCACGCCACCTCAGCTCGGCCGAGCCAATTTCACCAGCCATCAGGTCGGTCTGGATCAGGTCGACCGCCGCGTTCATCCACGGCATGTGAAAGCTTGCCGATCTGCCCTGCTGGCTTAGCGCCTCTTCACTTCGCCGGCGCGCCTCGTCCAGCTCATACAGCTCCCGAAACGCCATCGTTGAGTAGTTCAGAAGCACTCGGACCGGCCTGCCCAGCTCCCGGCCGAGGGCGATGACCTTGTCGAAGCTCGCCAAAGCCTCCTCATATCGACCCATTGCTGTGAACAGGAGGCCCTCCATGCCACCGCCCCGAAGGAGGGCCTCCGCACTGCTGGGATCGACTGCCTGGTCCCGCGCCGCCCGAGATAGCTCAAGTGCACGCCCGTAATGGCCAGTCCAGTAGTGCTGATCGGCAAGGAGGTGCTCATGCTCCGCCATATCGTCGAGCCTCCTGCCGGGCACCCATACCTCCATGGCCCGCTCACCAAGCTGGATCGCCCGGTCGATATCACCTTCCTCACCTCGCATCGCATGACCCTGACTCAACCTCGCCATGGCAGGGCCGACAAGCTCGGTGACGCCAAGGTTCTGGGCCATCTCCAGCGCTCGTCGCCCCACCTCCAGGACTTCTGTCGTGCGTTCGGTCCAGTGGTAGCAGCGAGCCAACGCCAAAAGGACATCCAATTCGTCCCGTCCATGGACCTTTGCGACCAGCGCCTCCAGCTCGATCGTGGCCCGGTCGAAGTCCTCGAATCTGACCCGGGCCAGCGCCAGAAGGAGCTGAATTCGGGTTCTGACGTCCTCATCTGCCGCGAGGGCCTGCGCGCGTTCCAGCAACACAACTGTCTCGTGCTCGGCCATCGCCTCTTGAGTCCGCTCGGCAGCCAGCAGGAGGTAGTCGACTGCGCGGGCCAGGTCTCCGGCAGCCTCCCAATGGTGAGCCAGGAGCCAGGCGAGCTCCCTATCCTTCTCGCCTGCCACCCGTTCGATATAACGGGCAACCGATTCATGGGCGGTTCGCCGCTCGGCTCGAGGCAGCGTCGCATAGCAGACGTCGCGCAGCACCATGTTTTTGAAACTGAACTCGACATCGCTTCTCACCTGGCTGGTGGGCTCTCGCCGTATGAGGTCCCGGGTCTCCAGAGCATCGAGCGCCTCGTCGATCGCCTCAGTCCTGCCCAATGCATGCACAGCCCCCCGCCAGAACACCTTGCCCACTACCGAGGCAGCGAGCAGGACGTTCCGATGGTGCGGAAACAGGGCGTCCACGCGTGCGGCGATGGCTGCGCGGACCGTGGTCGGAATCTCTTCGGCCAGATCGGCTCCCTCCAGCAGTCCTGCGGCGAGCTCCTCCAAGAAAAGGGGGTTTCCTCCAGCCACTTCCACCAAGCGCGCGATCGGGTGAGGCGGAGGGTCGTCCCCCAACAGGTGACCGACGAGAGTCGCCGCGTCCGTGTCCGACACGGGTTCGAGGGAAATAGTGGTTTGTTCTCTCACCCTGGTCCCCCACGCGGGCCTGCCGTCGAGCAGTTCGGGCCTGGTCTGCGCCAGAAGCACAACCGGCGCCTCCCTGACATGCATGGCCAGGTATTCGATCAGGTCGAGCTGTTCAGCATCGGCCCAGTGGACGTCCTCAAACACAAGAAGCGTGGGTTGCTCGATCCCCAACCGTTCGACCAACCTCCGGGCAGAGAACAGCAGGAGAACCTGCTCGTCCACCGGTTGATCGAGCCCGAGCCCGAGCATCAAGGAGAGGCAGCGTGTGACCTCCTGGCGTTCGGCCTCATCGAACAACCGGGAGACCGCCTCACCCAGCTTGCCTCGCGCGGTCTCGGGACGCTCCTGCCCGAAGATTTGCGCTACCTTCTTGACCTGTTCGGCGAACGCGCCGTAGACATCTCGAGTGTCGTAGGGGAGGCAGCGGCCGCGGATTGCTCGCCCCCCTCCCCGCTCCACGAACGTCGCGAACTCTCGGGATAGCCGTGATTTCCCGATTCCCGGCGGTCCGATCACGGTCACAAGGTGGGGACGGTTCTCCCGGATGGCTCCCTCCCACACCGATTCGAGCAAACCGAACTCACGATCGCGGCCAACGAAGGGGGTGGTGCGCATCGCGCGCTCAGCAGGCCCAGCGACGGCCTCAACCGCCAGCCACACCCCGAGGGGCTCCCGTTTTCCCTTGGCCTCGAGCGGGCTGAGCTCCTCGTATCGGACGGTGTCGCGAGTGGATCGGCGGGTTTCCTCGCCGACAACCAAACGTCCGACCGGTGCGGAGATCTGCAGCCGTGAGGCCGTGTTCACCACGTCGCCAAGGGCCAGGGCTTCGCCTCTCTCGTGGCCGGAACCAATCGCTACCACGGCCTCCCCGGTGTTGACTGCCGCCCTGGCGGTCAGCCCGAGGCCCGGTCGCTGGCGATTCAGTTCCTCCAGTGCATGCAGTGCGCCCAGACCGGCACGGACGGCTCGCTCCGGATCATCGGTATGGGCGCGGGGAGCTCCGAATACCGCCATGATGGCGTCGCCAATAAACTTCTCGACGCTCCCGCCGAACCGTTCTGCCTGCTCCTTGACGAGGGAGTGGTACAGCTGCAGGAGGTCCCGAATATCTTCGGGGTCGGCTCGATCCGAGCGCGCGGTGAAGCCGACAAGATCGATGAACAGGACCGATACGATTTTGCGCTCTTCACGGGCCTGCGAACCCCTGCGCAGCCTTGTCCCACACGAGGAGCAGAACTGGGCACCGTCGGGATTGTCCACGCCGCAGATCGGACAGGCCGTCACAAAAATAAGCGTATTCGGAAGTGCTCACCGCCGACAACGAAACGCCGCCTCATGACGAACGGTTCAGGGGGATCGGAGGGCTTCGCAGATATCGAGGGCGTGTACGCCAGACGCAATTGGTCGGAGGCACGGGATTTGAACCCGGGGCCTCACGGTCCCGAAATCCAGGCCATCTCGTCCACCGAGAGGGATTTCGAGGAGTTTGAGGTCATTTCGAGCCTCGGTCGGGCAATTTTCTGGCAGTTTCAGCCGCCAAAGTCGGCTGGATTACTACATGAACTACTACATGACCTCGCGGTGACCAAACCGAACCTGCTTGAACTGGATACAGCAGGAGGACGTTATCGCGTCATATTCCGCGAGGAACCGGTTTGCCCTAAGCGGATTTACCCAGCGAATCAGATCGATACGGTCGGCTGAGGAGACTTACAACCTTCCGTGTCGCTCTATCGCCGCAACCGAGTCCGGCGATCACGTCGGCGAACCGACGTGCCTCGCGTGGCGCGGCAGGGTCTTCCAGCAACTCCATGAGAGTGGCCGCAATCTCCGCAGCCGGCGCGTCGGTCGCGACGACCCGCCCCACGCCGGACGCCGCAACCCGCTCAGCATTGAGGGGCTGCTCGCGGCCCTGAGGAATGCAGACGATCCGCACGCCAGCGGCCAGGGCTCCGGTGATGGTGCTCAGGCCGCCGTGGCAGATCACGGCCGCCATGTGCGGCAGCACCAGGTGGTGAGGAAGGAACCCACGAACCGTCACGTTCGCAGGCGCATCGATCGCTCCCGTCGGGAGAACTCCCCCCAGCGTCAGCAGAACGCGCACCGGGAGCCGTGCAACCGCATCCAGCATCGCCGGCAACGCCTCAGTCTGCCGCTGCAGGGTCGTGCTGAGGCTCAGCAGCACCCATGGGTCGCCAGGTTGGGCCAGCAGCGCGGAGTCGATCGGGTCGAGGTGCTCCCGGCTGGTCGGCGCAGTTATCGGGCCGACGTAAGCCGTGTTGGCTGGCAAGGGGCAGGGTACGTCGAAGCCCGGCGGCACCAGCGCCAGCGTTGCATCCGCCCCATCGAGGATTGGAGCCATGTCCCGTTCCATCACGGAACTACCCCATTCGTATCTGAACCGCGAGTACAGAACGTGAACCAGCAGGGCGATCGGGAGACCGAGCATGCGCGCCGCGTCGAATCCAGAGCCGAGCATGCAGTCCACCACCATGACGTCGGGGGCGAAGAGCTTCGACTCGGCCAGGATGTCGTCCCTCGTGGCACGACTCAAAAGGGCAGGCTTTAAGCGTTCGTCTATGGCCTCGTCCTGGGAGAGACCGTCTGGCCAGTGAGCCACCGAAGGATAGGTCGCGAACTCAACGCCGGCAGCGGCCGCGCGCCTCGCCATCGTGTCCCAGCCGATCAGCCGCACCCGATGACCGAGCTGGATCAGCCGCGCACCGAGGTTGTATGCGGGTGGTGTATTGCCGCCGCCGTCCCAGCTCGCGATCAGGAACCTTCCGGGGTCGCTCATCGCGCCGGCCTGATGTTCTGGTTGCGGCTGAACAGATTCGACGCGTCGTACTCCCGCTTGAGCCGGGCCAACCGATCGTATATCTCGTCGCCGTAAAGCGAGCGAACCCGGTCGACGTCAGTGTCGCCGGCGAAGTTCACATACGCCCCACCCTGCGACATCGCTGCCAGTGACGAGGCCAGGTCGCGATTGGCGGCGATGTGCATCTCATCCTCAGCCGGCTCGGTCCATGTCGAGACGACGTTGTAGGTGTAACCGGCGTGGCGGCCGCTGAACGCGGTGGCATCCGCTGGGACCTTGGCGACCGCGCCACCCATCTGGTGAAAGTGGATCTGCGACATAGATGAAGGCATGCGAGCGCCGTACTTGAGCGCGACATCGATGACGCCGTCGTCCAAGTCAGCAAGGAAGCCGCCCCGGAAGTAGTTGCGCAGCCCTTCGGCTGCGCCCCCGTCAAGCATCCCCTGCAGCGCTACGTATGGCATCGGACCAAACAGGTCGACGGAAGGCGAAAGCGCGCGGAGGGGCTCGGTCGCCCTGGCGCCCGCATCTAGATCTCCGCACCAGCAACCCAGGAGCGCGATGGCCTTCCGGCCGACCAGCGCCGGCGGCACGAACGGCTCGGGCGGCGCCGTCATCACGGCCGCCAGCATCGAGGCCTCGTCCGGTGCATCGGCCGCCCAATCGCGGAACACGGTCAGAACCTCCTTGCCCCGCTCAAAGGGGAAAAGGAGGAGTCCGCCCAGGATGGTCTCGACCGGGTGCAAGGCGAACTCGAAGCGGGACACGATCCCGAAGTTGCCTCCGCCACCGCGCAGGCCCCACAGCAGGTCGGGGCGCTTGGTCTCGCTGACGGACACAACGTCGCCATCCGCAGTCACGACGTCGGCAGCCTTCAGGTTGTCGCATGCGAGCCCGTACCTTCGCTGCAGCCAACCGATGCCGCCTCCAAGAGTCAGCCCGGCGACTCCGGTGGTCGAGATCAGTCCGCCGGTGGTCGCGAGTCCGTGCGCTGCCGTGGCCGCATCGAGGTCGGACCAGGTCGCTCCCGGTTGAACCGTTGCCGTGCGCCGGTCGGCTTGGACGTCCACGCGGCGCATCGGCGACAAGTCGATGACCACGCCGTCGTTACAGGTGCTCAGGCCTGCAACGCTGTGCCCGCCACCACGCACCGCCAGCGGAACGCCGGCCGCTCGCGTCAGTTTCACGGCGGTGACGATGTCTTCCGTCGTGCCGCATCGTGCAATCAGCGCGGGCCTCGCGTCGATGCTGCTGTTCCAGAGTGCGCGCGCCGCGTCGTAACCCGGATCCTCGGGCGTGACGACGAGGCCTGCAAACCCCGACGCGAAGGACTGGGCGACATGGTCGGTCTTCGTTCTTGTCATATCTTCCTCAACTCTCCAGTGGTTCTGAGGAGCATGGCTCAAGGTCGAGCGACGCCCTATGTCGCCGCATCACCGGTGATGTGTGATCTGGTGGCACAGAAGGGTTTTAGCCGTCGGGGGGATTCGCGCGGCGATCGCGACGTGCGGCCAGCGGCCAGTCCCTCGCAACCGCCCGCCGCAGGCGTTCCTCGTCGACCAGTACGTAGCGCCCACGCTCCTGACGAATCGACCCGTCGACGGTCAGGGCAGATAGGGCGCGGTTCACGTTCTCCCTGCTGACTCCAACCATCGCCGCCAGCGTCGACTGCGAGATCTTCGGAGTGATCGCCAGCCCTGAGTTGCGCTCCGGGCTCGACTCCGCGAGTTCGAGAAGTCGCAGTATCAGGCGGTCGGTGAGTGGGTGCCGCGCCGTTGACGAAATCATCGTCGTCTGCCAGCGCGTGTTGGACGCCAGCGTCTCCAACACCCGGTCCTTCACCTGCGGATGCTGGGACATGAAGGGCACGAGGTCTCGACGGTCGAGGCGGATCACCCTCGACGGTTCGACCGCAATTACCTCCACGATTCGAGTGCGCTCGACGGAGAAGAAGCCCGGTTCTCCAAGCGTCATGCCAGGCCCGTGGATGAAGTGGATCACCTCGAAACCCTCGGCGTCCACAACAGAGTCCTTCACTTCACCAGAGAGCACCACCCATATCTCGTCGGCGGGGTCGCCAAGGTGGCAAAGCCGCTCGCCGCGCACGAGCGCACGCGTCGTTGCCGTGGCTGCGAGCGGACCGATCTCGTCGGCGGTCAGGTCCTCGAACAAGTACGACTTGCGCAGCCCCGCCAAAACGTCATGGACCGAGCGGGCAGGACTCATTGTGCCGGCCGCACAGAGTCGTGGTCGACGAGGTGCCGGTCAGCGCCGGCGATCGTGTGCGTGATCGCTAGTCGGCAATGGGCCCGGTAAGCGTACATGCGGCCTCGACTGTAGATTGCGGAAAGGTAACCGCTGCGCCGCGCTCCCCGCAGCTGTTTTGGGTTAGCAATGGAAAATTCTGGTCGGGGGCCCGGGATTTGAACCCGGGCACCACGGTCCCGAACCGACTTGGTGGAGTGTCCCCGCGTGTCCCGCCGGTTTCGCAGATGCACGCCTGAACTGAAATTGCCGCTCCTTGGTGTCCGTCCGTGTCCTCTTGGAGCCCCCTAGTGCCGGGAATTCGTGACCCAGCTGTGACCCGGCACTGCAGTCGGTTGTGGTGGCTGGCGGGCGCATCCGAAGAGCCGTCGGGCGGGATCGGTTCGCGGCGGTTTACTCCCGGCGGCCCCTGCGCCCTTTTCGCAGCATCGCGTCAAGGCCAAAGACCAGTAAGGCCACCGTGTCCGGCCACAACCGATCTGGGTCGCTGGCCCATACGTCCGCGAGCTCTCCGGCAGTGGCCACGGTGTTCGGAAACTGGTCGCGGTGCAGGCTCAGCAGCCCGAGCTCGAAACGCTTTCGCAGCAGCTCGCGCTCGGTGATATTGCCCTGCTGATCGGCGTTGGGGCC
>JALYYG010000150.1 GCA_030946685.1 Candidatus Dormiibacterota bacterium
CGCGGACAAGGCGGACGGGGAAAGCGCCGTGCTCGCGCAGATCGCCGGGATGCCGGGACCGGATCGCGCCCTGGGCGAGCGGCTCCATGCGATCATCAAAGCCAGCGCGCCAGCCCTCTCGCCGAGAACCTGGTACGGGATGCCCGCGTATGCCAAGGACGGCAAGGTCGTCTGCTTCTTCCAAAGCGCGCAGAAGTTCAATACGAGGTACGCGACGCTCGGCTTCAGCGACGCGGCGAACCTCGACGAAGGCGCCGTGTGGCCGGTCGCCTTCGCGCTGACGAAGTTGACCGCCGCCGAGGGCGCAAGGATCGGCGCGCTCGTGAAGAAAGCGGTGAGCTGAGGACTGAGCTTGCCACCCACAAGACGCACGCACTGAGAATCCAAATGACTTCGCAAGGCTGATAAGGAACTGCGCCGACGCCGGCGAATCTCCCGCACCACCGCATCCAGCTCCAGCCATCGAGATCGGAGTGCTTGTCACGTCAGCAGTTGCTGCCCGTGAGCCTGTAAACAAACTCAACCCCTCGCTTGGTACTTGGGGCGGACGGTCCCGTCTCCCGCTCCAGCTTGCTCTTGATTCAGTGCGTGAATGAGCTGCGCTGGATGAACCGGTGGTCCTGGATCCGATTGTTTAGCTGCGCGGACTTGATATCACAACCCGGTGGGAGAAGCGGTAGGTGCCGAGGGTCGAGTCGACCGTCCACAACCTCTCCACCCGGCGATCGTCGTCGACGCTTAGGAGGACGATCGCGTCAACCCATGAGAAAGCTTGGTCAACATATTTGGCCAGCAGCTCAACGGAGCGCCGATGAGACTCGTTGGGCGTGCCTCGTATTTCGAAAAGCTCTGAGTCTGCGGCGAGCAGCCCGAAGACTGCCAGCGCAGGTCGGGCATCGCCGCGGCCACTGACACGGCGATCGTAGCGGAGCTTCGTAAAGGCCTCTCCGGCGACGACTTCTGGGACCGCGATGGGTGACCCCACCTTTCGCTGACTTTCGATGACATTGACCGCCCAGCGATGGTGCGAGTCGCCGCGGTTGAGGGCGGCAATCAAAAGCCCGGTGTCGGCGAGTGAGGTCAGCCGCCGTACACCGTTTCGTCAATCGTTTCGGAAAGGTCCGGCGGTCCATTAATGACACCCACGAAGCTGCGTAGGCGGTCGATCTGGTTGGCCTCCGCGGCCAATCCAGTCTCCACGAGATGGACGATGAGCCCACTCTGAGTCGTGCCGCGCTTGCGTGCTGCCTTGCGAAGCCGTTCATCAAGAGAGCGGGGAAGAGTGATGTTCTTTCTCACGTGTGTCGCCACGTCGCGATAATACACACTCACCTGACCACGCTACACACTATTGCATTTCTAGGGTAGCCCGTGGCTCCATCCCGATGCGGTACGTGAACTCAACATAATCGTTGGTACTCGGGTCGTTGGACCCCGTCTCCCGCTCCAACTTTTGATCGCGACATCACCTCGGGGAATTCCGGTACTTCTTTGGCGGTGGGTAGACAATGTGGTGCTCCAATTTCCCCCCGGCGAACTTGGTCGCCGGCTGCCGATTGGGCGTCCGACCAGCGCCAACGCTGCGAGCGAGTCGCGCACCTCGAGGCCATACTCAGACTGCCGAACCGGGATGAAGGTAGCCAAGAGCGACCACGCCAGGACCAGGGCCTCGGCCCATCAGGTCGCAGATCGCATTGAAGCGTCGATCCTCGTCGTCGACGACGAGCCGATGATCCGCAAGGTTGTCGGCCGCGGGCTGACCGCCGCCGGGTGCACCGTCGTTTACGCAGCGGACGGCGAGGAAGCGCTGGCCAGGCTGAGCGAGGCGCTTCCCGACCTCGTGATCAGCGACGTGACCATGCCGCGGATGGATGGGTTCGAGCTTGTCAAGCGCATCCGCGCGCAGGCCGCCACCAGGGCCGTGCCCGTGATCTTGCTGACAGGTCGAGGCGACACCGAGGATCTCGTCGCGGGTATGGGCCTCGGCGCCGACGACTACCTGGTCAAACCATTCGCCCTCCGTGAGCTCCTGGCTCGCGTGCGCGCCAAGATCGAACGCCCTCCGGTGCCGGCGTCCAGCCTGCTGCGCGACCGGCCGACGGGCGTGCTCTCCGAGGCGCGGTTCGCAGAGGAGCTCGACCGCGAGGTCTCGCGCGCCAGGAAGACAAACCGCCGGGGGGTCGTCGCTTACATCGGCCTGCACGAGCTCGCACGGCTGCGCACAAGGTTCTCGTCACGTGTTCAGGACCAGATCGAGCTGCAGGTGGTGGCCCTGATGACGGCCCGGGCCGCGCCTCTCGAAGTGCTTGCGCACGACGAGCAAGACCGCTTCATGCTCCTGCTGCCCGAGACTCTGGAGTCCGAAGCCCGGGACCGCCTCTCCGATGTGATAGAGACGATCGCCTCCCACAATTTCACCGCGGGCGGTGAGGTCTTCCAGCTCACCCCAATGGTGGGCTTTGTCGAGTTCGGGGTCGACTCGGACGCCCGAGAGCTCGGGGAGCGCTGCTCAATCGCCATGGAGCATGCGGAGCTGCAGCTCGACCTTCGACCGGTTCTCTACGTACCTACGATGCGTCCGCTCGATCGGCGGCGCCGCACGCCCATACGGTCCGGCGTGCTGCGCATGCTGGTCACCATTCCGGGACAGATTCTGATCACGCAGCTGCTGGCAGTCGGTCTGCCGCTGGCGGTCTATCTGCTCCTGGACGCGGTCGGGTTCGACATCGTTCCGATCGCATACGTCGTGGTCGTCATCGCCCTGCTTGTGACCGCCGTGCTCATATGGGCCGAGGGCCTGCTCGCTCTGCGACCCAAGCATCCACCGCGACTGCCCGAAGCGAGCTACGTGCCCGCGACCGCGATCATCGCCGCCTACCTGCCAAATGAAGCCGCGACCATCGTGCAGACAATCAGGGCGTTCCAGCGTGTCGACTACGAAGCCGGGCTACAGATACTGCTTGCCTACAACACCCCAAGAACGATGCCTGTCGAGGAGACGCTCGGTGAGATGTCGCGCGCCGACCCACGCTTGAAATTGATCCGCGTGGATGGCAGCGAATCGAAAGCCCAGAACGTGAACGCCGCGTTGTCCGAGGCCACCGGTGAGTTCATCGGCATATTCGACGCCGACCACCACCCCGACCCGCACTGCTTCCGGAGGGCATGGCGCTGGCTGGCTTCCGGGTACGACATCGTCCAGGGGCACTGCCTGGTCCGCAATGGGAACGAGACGTGGGTATCGCGGATCGTTGCGGTCGAGTTCGAGGCGATCTACGCGGTGAGCCACCCCGGGCGCGCCAGGCTGCACCATTTCGGGATTTTTGGAGGTTCGAACGGCTACTGGCAAGCGCGGCTCCTCCACGAGATCCGAATGCACGCGTCCATGCTCACCGAGGACATCGACTCGTCGATACGGGCGCTGCTCGAGGGACGCCGGATCGCATCCGACCCGCTGCTCGTCTCGCGGGAGCTCGCCCCGGTCACCCTCCACGCGCTGTGGAACCAAAGGATGCGCTGGGCGCAGGGCTGGTTCCAGGTGTCCTACCGGTACCTCTTCCAAGGCCTTGCGTCGCGGCAAGTGACGCTGAGGCAGAAGTTGGGGTTGGTCCACCTGCTGACATGGCGCGAGTTGTACCCGTGGATCGCCAACCAGATGCTACCGATCATCATCTTCTGGACGATCAAGTTCGGTGGCCTCAACAAGATCGACTGGCTTGTTCCGATCTTCGTCATGACCACGATCTTCACACTGGGAACCGGCCCAGCCCAGACCCTCCTGGCCTGGCGGCTGGCCCATCGTGACGTCCG
>JALYYG010000151.1 GCA_030946685.1 Candidatus Dormiibacterota bacterium
CCGAGCACCTGCCTGCAGTAACTCATCATCTGCTCCGTGAACATCTCATCCACTCCAACCTTGGTTGCCGAGTAAATTTGCTCGGCAGGGTTGAACGCCAGGTCCGACCTGGTGTGTTGCCAGACAGTATGGGCCTGGACCTGCTGCTGCTGGCAGAGCTTGTCAGCGGCTGCGGTGTATCCGGCTTGCCAGAGGTTGGCGACGGAGGTCGGATCGTTGGTCTGGCGGAGGAACGGCTCGTCGTAGATGGTCGTGCAGCGTGACATCGTGACTTCGCGGATCTCGAAGACCGCATCGTATTGGGCCGCCAACTTGGTCTGAAAGTCCTGGTACGCCTGGCCGAAGGCTGCCGTCCAGAACCGGCCCACTGTGCCGGTCGCGCCGGAGTGCGTGTCTCGGACTGCGACCGGCGCGCCTCCAATGTTCTTGGCCCAGAGAGGTGCCTGGATGCCCGCGAATATGCGCACCTTCAGTGCCAGGTGAGCGCCGGCAGCGTTGGCCGAGCGAACCTGGGCAATGGCCCTGTCGATGGCATTGTTGCTGGTGATCGGTCCGCCCGCGCTGGTTTGCAGCGAGGCCCAGCTCACGTTGACCACATAACCATTGAGCACCGTGTAGAAACTTGCCGACGGTGCTCCTTGCCGATCAAGCAGCCCGAGCAGCGGATACTTCAGCCCGCTGGCCGGGGGCGTGCCACCATTCGTGGTCGGCAGATGGCCGGCTACCGGTTTATGGCCGGCGGCCACGGGACTTTTCATCCCTGGGACTGTGAAGAACAGAGGGCCAACGTGGAGCCCTTTATGCTCGGTTGGGCTCGTCGCGTAGTCGACAGTGGCAAGTGAGAAAACGGCCAAGCCGATGACGATTGCGATGATCGGCCTGAGTGAGGACCAGTTGCGCCGCAATACGGCAATACCCCATGTTCGTCTCATGTCAGCAAATCTCCCCTCGACTTTCGTTTCACGTCAGCAAACGTCGGTCGCCGGTTTAGACCCCAGCCCATGCGGAGGTACGTCGGTCGAACTACGTGGCTAACGGCCCCGGCCTCAGAAACTGGTGCCGACCAGCGATCGCTGAGGCGCTTGGAGAGCATAGTCCAGACCGGGGCTCATGGCAACCCGGAAAATTCGCCCGAGACCAGGCCGATCTGACTCGTGAACTCGTTGGCTGTTCTGCTCGGCGGTTACTGCCCGAAGGCGTACAGGTAGCCGTTGCTGCTCGTGATGAAGAACTGACCGGTCGACACAGCAGCTGAGGCAAAGAAGAGCTTGCCCGTCGAATACGAGAAGACGCTCGCTCCGGTGGACAGGCTGATTGCTTTGACGCTGCCTGCGAGATCGCCGACGAAGAGCACCTGGTTGCCGGCTGGGCCCGATATGGCCGGCGATGAGACGACCCCTGGTCCAACAGTCGATGTCCAGACCTTTGCGCCGGTCGCAGCATTGAGCGCGAAGACCCCTCCACCGTACCCGAGGTACAGCGTGTTGCCGACCAGCGACGCACCTGACTGAGTCGGATTGCCGTGACCGATGGTCTTGCGAATGTCGAAGCTCCAGATCTTCGCTCCGGTCTTGAGATCGAGCGCGTAGGTGACGGCGGACTTTGCCGTGTCGAAGGCCACGCCGTCGACGTACGAGGGCGAACCAACCGCACCGATGGTCCCCGGGGGCGCGATGGTCGCCGGCGCGCCGATGTCGGAGTCGGTCACGACTGGCGCCTGGAACCGCCACAGCAGCGCGCCGGTGCTGGCGTTCAGCTCGTAGATGGAGTCATCGGGATCGGTCGTGCCGAAAACGATCACGGGCGTCTGGTTGGCGAGGTGGCCGTACGCTTGCGACGAGTACACGCCAGAAATCCCGTTCTGGCTGCCTGGCGGGCTGCCGAAGTTGCTGAACACCCACTTGGTACCGCACGCGGTCCCAGACGTGTTGCCGACACCGTACATCGCCCACTCGTGGCCGCCATCGCTCGCGTTGCCGTTCGGGCCGGCGTCACCGAAATAGACGACGTCGCCCTTTCCATCGGGATTGGCGACCGTCGGTGAT
>JALYYG010000154.1 GCA_030946685.1 Candidatus Dormiibacterota bacterium
GGAGCGCAGGCCGATGCAGTCGGTGCATCGCGCTGCCATTCCGGCGACCGTCAACCACAGCCGCCGGAGGCGTTGGCCCGCTCGCACCCGGTAATGCAAGTTGATTGCATAACCTGATAGGCTGCGGTCGATGGCGCGGCCAAGCCACGTACGCGACTCGGTCCGATTGCTGCTGGAAGGCAGCGACCGGCACGACTGGTCGATAGAGGACCTGCACTCGGGGATCCTGGCGGCTGGTCTTTCCGCCGACTACTCGTCGGTGTTTCGCGCCGTCACATGGCTCGAGCGGCATGGCGTCATCGGCCAGGTGTCTCTCGGCGACCGCCGGGTCTGCTATGAGCTCGCCGGGCGTCATCACGACCACGTGCGCTGCGACGAGTGCGGTGCGGTGTCGTCGCTGCCCAACTGCCTCCTCGAGCGCGCCGAAGCACGAGTTGAGAAGGGGACGGGCTTCGCCGTGACCGGCCATCACCTGGTGTTTTCCGGGCTCTGTCCGGCCTGCAGGTAAGGCGATGGGAGCCTGGCTTGCGATTGCGTTCGCCGCGGTGGCTTTTTTCTCCACCCTTGCGGGCGGTTTCGCGGCGCTACGGTGGCCGGCCCGAGTCCAGGCTTTGGCCGCCCTGGCAGGCGGAGTTGTCCTCGGCGCTGCGTTCTTCGACCTGCTGCCGGACGCGATACTTCGCGCTGCGGAGATACACATCTCCGCCCAGATCCCGGTGGGTGCGTGCCTCGTGGGCTTTCTGGGCTTCTACACCCTTGAGCGATTCCTGCATCACCATCACGAAGAGGGCGAGGCTCCCGACCGGGCTGGACTGTTTGGGGCCGCCGGGTTCGTAGTCCACAGCGTGTTCGATGGCCTGGCCATTGGGCTTGGGTTCCGCGTTGATTCCGCGCTGGGGTTCCTCGTCGCCGCCGCGGTCATCGGCCACGACTTCTCCGACGGTCTGAATACCGTTTCCTACATGGTCACCCATAGGCAATCCGCCGGTCGCTCGCGCACGTTGCTGGTGGCTGATGCGCTGGCTCCGATTCTTGGCGCGCTGTTTGCATCATTCGTCCCGGTTCCCGACACCGTCTTTCCGGTGGCGATCGGTTTCTTTTCGGGCCTGTTCATTTACGCGGCCTCGAGCACGCTCCTGCCGCGGGCGAAGGAGCTCGCGCCGGCCAAGGGGCTGCCGCTGACGATCGGCGGTGCGGCGGCCATGTTTCTCATCACGCGCCTGGCCTAAACGCGGGGTCAGCCTCATGGCTGACGCTACCTGTGTGCGAGATGCTCTCCGAAGAATGCCAGCACACGGGACCACGAGTCGGTCGCGGCTGCTTTGTTGTAGGCACGGCCGCGATCGTTGAAGAAGGAGTGGTTGGCGCCCGGATAGATCTTGATGTCGTGTGCGATGCCGTAGCGCTCGAGGGCCTTGTCCAAAGCGCGCCCGGCGCTGGTGGTGAAGTCTTTCTCGGGGTATGAGCCGACCACAGGGCACGCACGCCCGACCGCTTCCAGCGGCCGGGGGTTGGCGCCGTAGAAGGGAGCGATCGCTTTCAGACGCTGGTCAGTGCAGGCCCAGGCGATGGCGAATCCGCCGCCCATGCAGAAGCCGATCGCTCCCATGCGCTCGGGGTCGACCTCGGGTAGGCCGCCGAGGTGCGTGAGGGCCGCCTTGAGGTCGGCGATGCCGAAGCGATCGACCGAGCCTGCCAGCATCCCGGCCATGTAGCGGGCCATGCACACGGCGCGGTTGCGACCACCGAAGAGGTCAACTGCAAGCGCTACGTAACCCTGATCGGCGAAACGGCCGGTGATTTCCCTGATGTTTTCGTTCAGCCCGTAAGCCTCATGGATGACGACGACGCCGGGGTGAGGTCCCGGCCCGTCCGGCAGCGCAAGGTGGCCGCCACCCTTCAAAATCCCTGGGTCGATTTCTCTAGTCTTCATCGGCTTCGGATGCCAGAGCAGCACAGTAACGACACTGGAAAGTCGGGTCGGAGGTGGGCGGTATCATCTTCTCCACCCTGTCGTGGGCCCGTGGCGCAGTTGGGAGCGCGTCAGACTGGCAGTCTGAAGGTCAGGGGTTCGAATCCCCTCGGGTCCACCAATTGCCC
>JALYYG010000001.1 GCA_030946685.1 Candidatus Dormiibacterota bacterium
TCACAACTTGTCTAAACGACGAAAGGGCCTTTTGATTGCACTTGAAGTGCATAGGGCGCGCCCAGGTAAAAGCCCGCCGCTGAAGGGACGCAAAACGGTCCATTTCACCGCCAGTAACGCACAGCTCGGCATCTTCGGTCGCTTGTGCGACCGGAACCGGGTGATGCCTATCCGGAGGTGTCGAACTTGGATGTGAAAACTAAGCCGGACGGTGGTGCGCAGTCGCGCCGCTGGCAGGACGTCCGCGCGCGCGAGATAGACGCCAAGTTCGACGCCGACCGCCGCCGCGTTGGCGAGCGGGTGGCGGTCAGCTTCCGCTGGCTGTTCCTGATCGTGCTGGCGGTGTTGAACAACGTCACCTCGGTCACCAGCGCCGAAGCCCGCGGGTCCGTCGACATCCTGCTCGCCGGCTGGGCGGTGATGAACGTGGTCGTGAACATCCTTCTCGCCCGGGGGTACCAGCCGGGCAAGCAGTTCAGCCTGAGCACGATGTCGCTCGACATCTTCTTTGCCACCGGATTGGTGTATCTGTCGGACGGCTTCTCCAGCCCATTTTTCCTCGCTCTCTTCCTGGCCGTCATCACGAACGCGGTTCGCTTCGGTGCAGCCGCCTGCGTCGTCTCGGCGCTGGTCATCTCGTTCATCTACCTCTTCATCGGTGGCTCTTTCACGCCGGCCAATTTCACGACCGATCCGAATGCCACAATCGGTAAGGTCTTCCTCTTTCTCGTGGTGGCATTGGCGACCGGCTACATGACCCGCGAGCTCGAACGAGAGCGCCGGCAGGCGGTGGAGCGCGCAGCGCAGGCGGACTCTCTTCGTGAGCTCAGTCTGGCCATGGTCAGCGACACGGATATAAAGGATGTCTTCAAGGTCGTTGTGGAACACGCGGTCCAGATGACCCTCGCCGACCACGGCAGCCTGATCCTCGCGTCGCAGGAGGGCTTCGAGGTGGGAGCCAGCGCGCCCGACGAAGAGGCCGCCGCGGCGGCGCCCGAGTTCCTCGACGAGGAGAGACTCTCCCAGGTGGCGCGCACGGGCGAGGCTGCCATCGGAGCGGACCGGCGGTCTCTTGTGATCCCGATCGCATCTGGCGAAGGCGTCACCGCCTTGCTCAGCTTGACGCGCACCAAAGGGACGTTCACCAACCAGGACCTGTTCTCGGTCGCTGCCCTCTCCGGCAGCTCGGCCGTGCCGCTCGCCAATGCGCTGCGCTACCACCGCAGCACCCAGGAGGCCACCTCAGACGCCTTGACCGGGCTCTCCAACGTGCGCGAGTTCCGGAGGCGGCTGGCCGCCGCGTTCGCGCGACCGGAGAGGACCTCTGCCAAGTTTTCGGTGGTTCTGGTCGATTTCGATCACTTCAAATCGGTGAACGACCAGGCCGGCCACCAGCAGGGAGATCTCGTGCTGCAGCTTGGAGCCCGGATCGTGCGCGCTGTCGCGCGCACGCAGGACGTAGTTGCGCGATACGGCGGAGACGAGCTGGTCATCATGGCCCCTGACACAAACGCGGTCGGCGCTCAGCGGCTTGCCCATCGCGTCGTCGACGCGGTTCACGATGCGGCCATTGCCACAACCCCGGGCAGTCACCTGACCTTCAGCATCGGGGCCGCCACGTACCCGGATGACGCGCTGACCGCGGTGGAGCTCGTGGCCGCCGCGGACCAGGCCCTCTACCTCGCCAAGCGTGAAGGAAAGGACCGAGCGTGCACGTTCCCTCAGCTCGTGACCGAGCTCGAGCTTGATGACGTTAGCCTCTTCACGATGATGGCTGAGGCCGGGCCGCAGATGGTGGGCGCCGTCGCGCATGCGGTCGACCATCGGAGCCCGCTCACCCAGGGACACTCGAGCCGAGTCGTCACCATCGCCGACGCGATCGGCCGCCGATCGAGCTTGCCCGTGAACCACCTTGAAGACCTGCGGACAGCCTCGTTCCTTCATGACGTCGGCCACATGACGTTGACCGCCGGCCAGGGCTTCGAAGTTCCCGGTCACCCCGAGGCGGGCGAGAAGATGGCCCACCGTGCGAAATTCTCTCCCGAGGTGATGGCGTATATACGCAGCCACCACGAGCGCTGGGACGGCGCCGGCACGCCTGATGGCCTGGTGGGAGAGAAGATCCCTCAGGGGGCGCGAATCATCGCGGTTGCCGAAACGTTTGAGGCGCTGACCGCCGGGCGTGGTTACGAGCGGCAAACAGCCGCCGTGGCGCTGGAACGGATAGTTGAGGGCGCGGGCTCAGAGTTCGACCCAGCGGCCGTCGAAGCCCTGGGCCGGGCCATCCGGGATGGGAGCCTGGATCTGGTCACCCCGGCGCTTGCGCTTCCGGCGGTCGCGCAGCCGGCTGTCGACCTTGCGCCGGAGCCGCACCCGGCGCGGCTCTAGGCCCGTCGAGTGCTCCGGCATCCGGAGCTGGGCTGCCTCGACCACCGCCAGCGCGAGCTGAGGATCGCGTCGCCGCCATTCGAACAACCTGGCCCGCGCGATCGAGACCCGAACATCTTCGTAGGCTCTCGCCTCGAGCCATTCGAGCAGACGGTCGGCAGCGGCGATGGATCCACGCCGGACGAGGCGTCGAGCCATAAGGAGCCCGGCCGTAGCCGCCGCCACGCCGTCGCCGAAGCCGGTTGCGTTCCGTAGAGCGCGCCAGCCGTCGGCTCGAGCGCCGCGGCGATACCTGTGCCGGCCGAGCGCCAGCCAGTCCGCTGCGTCCATTCCGGCGTCGCCTCCCTGCAGCCGGCGCAGCAGGTGGGAATGGAGGTGGACCAGGCTGATCACGTCGAGCCGGTTATGTTCGAGGGCCGCTTCAAGCAGCGGGCTCGAGCCGTGGCGCAGGTATTCGAAGTAGGCGTCAGGCACCAGGGCGCTCGAGATGGGGTCGTCACGCTCATATCCGAGCAAGCGCTCCTCCACCGACCGCAGGTTGCAGCTGTCCAAGCGGTGCCGGTACAGAGCCCGGACAAGGGTGAGCAGATCCACGTGAGGCGGGTAGGAAAGCTCGCCTGGCATGCGCGCCATCACCCAGCGCGCCCGCAGCACCGGCAGGTCGAACGAGCTGCCGTTGAACGTGGCCACGGCCTGCGCCGGTTCCATCTCATCCTCGAGTGCATGCAGGAACGCCGCTTCCATTCCGGGCTGGGGCAGAAAGACCTGCACGATGCGAAGTCCGCAATCGATGGGCCGGGCGACGGCCGCGGCGAAGACATAGGTTCCAGCCCCGCCGGAGAGGCCCGTCGTCTCGGTGTCGATGTAAGCGACCGAGCCGGGGTCGGGTTCGAGCGGCGGCAGCGAGATCACGTCCTGGCGCAGCACAGCTTCTCCGAATGGGGTCGAGACGGCTTCAAACCCGCGCGGCAGCGCGCGCTCTAGATGCGCATGAGGTCTGGAAGGGGCGCCTAGACGGGTAAGGCGCTCGCGGAGAGCAACTTGAGACATGCCCCCTTGGCTCCTTCCACGAGATGCAGGGGACCGACGCAGGAGGGACATCCCGCCAGGCAAGGGCAGTCGCGCACAAGCGCAGCGGCGTGCTCGAGCAGCTCGCGGTGAAGCTCGTACATGCGAGTCGAGTACCCGACGCCGCCGGGATACATTTCGTAGACGGTCACTGTCGGAAACCTGGTTGTTACTGAGCGCACCTCTGCCACGGCGCCAAGGTCGCGCGGGTCGCACATGAGTCGCAAGCTCGCGACGTGCCGAAGCGAATGAGCCATCCCCTGGAGCCCGGCCTCCAGCGTCTCGCGGCCGAGCGATCTCCACATGTCTTCGTCGACGGTGATCCAGTAGCCCGTCGTGTGCAGCGTTTGCTCCGGCAGATGGATGGGGCCCGAGCCGATGTTCTCGTGGGTGTGGAACCGGATCTTTTTGAACATGCTCGCGAGAGAGGTGATCTTCAGCTCGCCGTGACTTCGTGACAGGCCGTCGCTGTCGGGACCGGCAAAGGTATCGAGCACCTGCACTGTCACAGAGGCCAGCGCATCCGTGTAGTAGTCGACCTCCACCGGGTGCACGTAGGCCTTCTTCTCCTCCCAGTCAAGGCGTTCGACGTGGAATTGCGCTCCCTCGTGGAGATAGACGGCCTCCTCGTGCAGCAGCACAGGAGCAGTGAACTGGTCCATCTCGCCGATGACCTTGGGTCGCGCCTGTGACGTGTCGATGATCACGACGTTGTCCGCGGCGATGCGGCGGAGATGGATCTCGTCGGCCGGGAAGGCCTGGCGGCTCCAGAACCACCGGCCGGCCGAACGCGAAGCGGAACCGTCCTCCTCGAAAAGCGCGAGCAGCTCATGCACGTCGGCACGGCCGAGCCGCTCCGTCGCTTCAAAAGGCAGCTCGAACAGGCCCGCCTGCAGGTGACCGGCGAGAAGCAGGAGATTGTCCGGGTCGATGAGCCCCTCCTCGGGGTCGGTGCTGAGGAAGTACTCAGGGTGGCGGACGATGAACTGGTCCAGCGGAGAGCTCGAGGCTACGAAGACACCAACCGAACCGGACCGCCGCCCAGCTCTGCCCAGCTGCTGCCATGTGGATGCGATGGTTCCGGGGTACCCGACCAGGATCGCGGTCTGCAAGCTGCCGATGTCAATCCCGAGCTCCAGGGCGTTGGTGCTGACGACGCTCGTGATCTCTCCGCTGCGCAGGCCCGCCTCGATCTCCCTCCGGTGCAAGGGCAGGTAGCCGGCGCGGTATCCGCGCACGCGCTGGGCGGCGTCAAGGCGGGGGGCCAGGTCCTGTCGCAGGTAGCTCAGCATCACCTCGACCTGGAGGCGGCTGCGGCAGAAGACGATGGTTTGAATGCCGGCGCGGATCCATGGCGCCGCGATGCGACGCGCCTCGAGCATGGAGCTGCGCCGCACGCCCATCTCGCGGTTGAGCAGCGGTGGGTTGTAGAAGATCAGCCGCCGCTCGCCGCGGGGCGCGCCGTTGCGCTCGACCAGCTCGATGTTCTCCTCCTCCAGCAATCTCTGCGCCAGCTGAAGGGGGTTGGCGATAGTCGCGGAGGCACAGATGAAAGTAGGAGCCGATCCGTAAAAGGCACATATCCGTTTCAGCCGCCGGATGACATTGGCGACCTGGCTGCCAAAGACCCCGCGGTACATGTGCAGCTCGTCGATGACGACGAAGTCGAGGCTCGAGAAGAGCCGGCGCCAGCGAGTGTGATGGGGGAGTAAGCCGGCGTGAAGCATGTCGGGATTGGTCATCACGATGTGCCCTGCTTCTCTGATCGCAGTGCGGCGGCCGGGAGACGTGTCGCCGTCGTACGTGTCAACGCGCAGATCGATGGGAAGGCCGTGCTTCAGCGCGCTGAGCTCCGCCAGCTGGTCTTGCGCCAGTGCTTTGGTCGGAAACACAAACAGAGCCCGCCTGTCCGGGCGCTCCAGGAGGCGCTGGAGAACGGGCAGGTTGTAGCACAGTGTTTTTCCGCTTGCGGTCGGCGTCACCACCACCAGGTGGCGGCGGCTGCGAACCGCCTCGTAGGCATCTGCCTGGTGGGAATAGAGCCGTTCGACGCCACGCGCCGACAGCGCGCGGGCGAGCTCGGGTCGGAGATCGTCCGGCAGGGAAACGAATCGAGCCTCTGCCGCCGGGATCACGTGGTCCAGCGTCACCTCGCCCTGGAGGTCGGTGGCGAAGAATTGAGGAAACCCGGGCATTGGTGCCAGGGACGTTAGACGAACATACGTTCGCCGTCAAGAGTCAGGTGCGGCCTGAGGGGGTGGGGCCGTCTGTGCTGGCTTAGCCCACGGTCCAGCGTTGGCCGTCGGGGGTGTCCGTGACCGCGACGCCCATCACCGCCAGCTCGTCGCGGAGGCGGTCGGAGGCGGCGAAATCCTTCGCCGCGCGCGCTTTTGCACGTGCTTCGAGCAGTTCCGAGGCGCCCGAGGGCAGTTCCAGGCTCGGGGCTGGGCGGTCGAGGTCCAACCCAAGCACGCCGTCCCAATCTCGCAGCAACGCCGCCTTGGCTCCCGGAGCCACCTGCGAGTGGCTCAGCTCGGCGACCAACGCCATCACGGCGGGGAGGTCAAGGTCATCCGCGATCGAGGATCTGAATCGTGCCTCCAGGCCCGCCACCTCGGGGACGTCGCGGTCGACAGTGCGCTTGTCGCGAGACCAATCCGCGAGGCGGTTCCTGAGCATGCGCAGAGCGCGATCGGCGCCGGCAAGACCTTCGGTGCTGAAGTTGAGCTTGGTCCGGTACTTGGCCTGCAGCGCGAGGTAGCGGAAGGCGAGCGGGTCGAATCCCTGGTCCTCGAGCTCGCGAATCCGGAAGAAGTTGCCCGCGGACTTGGCCATCCGCGACCCTGCGAGTAGCAGGAGGCCGCCGTGCAGCCAGCAGCTCACCACGCGATGACCGGTGACTCCCTCAGACTGCGCGATCTCCGCCTCGTGGTGCGGAAAGACGTTGTCGGCGCCGCCGGTGTGGATGTCGAATCGGTCGCCCAGGAGGGACATCGACATCGCGGAGCACTCGATGTGCCAGCCGGGGAAACCGGGGCCCCATGGGCTGGGCCAGACCTGAAGGCGGTGCTCGCCGGCAGCCTTCCATAGCGTGAAATCACCTGGGTGCCTTTTCCGCGGATCGACCTCGCCGCGCGCGCCGGCAAGCAGCTTGTCGGGGCTGTTGCGCGAGAGCCGGCCATAGGCAGTAAAGCTCGCGATGTCGTAATAGACGGTGCCGCCGACCTCGTAAGCGTGTCCCTTGTCGATCAGCTTTTCGATGAGGTCGACCATCTGAGGTATGTAGTGGCTGGCGTGGGGGTACTCGGCCGCGAGCCTGATGTTGACGCTTGCGGCGTCCTCCATGAAGGCCGTCGTATAGAAGGCGGCAATCTCCTCGGGTGACTTCTTTTCTAGGCGCGCCGAGACGAGCATTTTGTCCTCGCCGCGGTCGAAGGTGTCATCGGTGAGGTGGCCGACGTCGGTGATGTTCATTACCTGATGTGTCCGGTATCCCAGGTAGTCGAGGGTCCGGCATAGAAGGTCGGGGAGCATGAAAGTCCGCAGGTTGCCGATGTGCACGTAGCGATAGACAGTCGGCCCGCAGGAGTAGATCTGCACGGTGCCGGCATTGACCGGCGCCAGCACCTCCTTGGCACGAGTGAACGTGTTGTAGAGCCGGACCGTGGCAGGAACCGTCAACCCGAATCTATGCTGCCAGAGTGAGGGCGTATCGACTGGGGAGCGGGGCTCGGGTGGAGGACGTGGTCGGCCGTGTGCTCGTCCATGACCTCGGCTCCGATTTGCGCAAGGGGACCGTGCTGACCTCTCATCACCTTGCGCGTGTCCAGGAAGCAGGCGATGTTCACGTCGTAGAGCTGGAGCCTGGCGACGTACATGAGGACGCCGCAGCGCAACGGCTGGCGGCGGCCCTGTCCGGCCCGGGGCTGGAGTCAAAGCCGCCAGTGCAGAGCCAGACCCGCTTGAGTTCAACTCATCGCGGCCTCGTTCGGGTGCGCGCAGACCTGGTTGACGCCATCAACGAGCTTGGCTACATATCGGTGTTCACGCTGATGGACGGCCAGGCGGTCGCCGAAGGCGAGGAGGTCGCGGGCTGCAAGGTCACCCCGGTGGCGGTGCCGGGCCAGCTGATCGCTGCGGTGGAGCAGATGTGCCGCTCGAGCGGACCGGTGGTCGAGGTGCTTCCCTTCCAGCCGCTGCGCACGTTCGTGGTCGCCACCGAACGTCTGAAGCCCAAGGCCCGCGAGCTGTTCGGCGCCGCCGTCACCGCGAAGCTCGGTTGGTACGGCGCCGAGGTGCTCGCGGTGCGCGAAGTCGCCCGCACCGCCGAAGCGGTGGCGGCTGCCTATGGCGAGGCGACAACCATGGGCGCGCAGCTCGTACTGTTCGCGGGCGCCTCCGCGATCGATCCCTTAGACCCGGCCTATGCCGAGCTCACCAACGCTGGCGGCAGGCTGCTCCAGCTGGGCGCGCCAATGCACCCTGGCAGCATGCTTTGGCTTGGCCGGCTGGGCGATGCAGCAGTCGTCGGCGTCGCGTCTTGTGCAGGCTTCGGCAGGTCGAGCTCGCTGGACCTGCTGCTCCCGTTCGTCTTTGCGTACGGCCGCGCCGACGCCGGCGACCTGCTCCGGCTGGGCCACGGCGGCCTGATCGAGTCGGCGGCCGGCCGCAGGTTTCCTCCTTACTCCTGAAAAAGCGCGGGGGAGGACCGCGCCCTCCCCCGCGGAACCCCCTCCTGCTACTCGCGACCCTGGGCGGCGCTTGGGAAGTGGACGCGTTGGGACGGCCGGGGTGAACCCGGCCTGGCGGCCACCTCAGAAAGCGCGGGGAAGGACAGGTGTCCTCCCCCGCGGAACCCCCTCCTACTCCTCCGCCGCGCTGGGCGGCGCTTGGAAATGGGCGCCTGGTGACGGCCGGGATGAACCCGGCCTTGGGGCCAAGTCACGATCTAGTTTCTATTGTTGGCATCACCAGCTCGGGCCAGGCTCGCCCTTGCATGGCGTTCAGGTAGCCGTCGACAGCGCCCACCAGTGGTGTCAGGCGGACGCCGCGGTGCTCCGGCAGGTAAGGCCGCAGGTAGTCCGCTCCGCTCCGCCATTTGTTGACCGCCCCCCGACGGTTTCGTCGCGTGTAGTGGAGGCAACCCGCCGCGACCTGGATCAATCCTTTGTAGAAGCCTGAGTCCGGCCCTTTGCGGTCGGGCATCCAGTCGCCCTCCCAGGCCTCGTGCGCTTCCCAGTAGCGGCCGCTGTTGAAGAGCTCGATTCCTTCCTCGAGGCCGGTCATCATCGCGATCGCCCGCGACAGTGCATGGATAATCGGTCAATGACGGACGCTCCGCTCGAGTACTCGCGCGTCAACCTTTCCAGCGACCCCATCTACCGATACCTTCGCATCACCAAGGGCGGGCCGGGCGGGGTGCCAGGACAGGCGGCCGAGCAGGACCTCGTCGACACGGCATGGCTCCAACGCCTCCGCCGCATCCATCAGCTTCAGAGCGCGTGGTGGGTGTTTGCCACCGCCGAGCACTCGCGCTTCCAGCACGCGCTGGGCGCCATGCACCTGGCCGGCGAATGGGCGCGCCATCTCCACCCGACTCTCAGCGCGACCTGCAAGGAGACCCCGTCGCCGGGGCTGGTGGAGGAGACGATGCGCATCGCCGGCCTCCTCCATGACGTCGGGCACGGGCCGTTCGGCCACTTCTTCGACGAGAACTACCTCGACACGTGGCAGATCGACCACGAGGTGATCGGTCGTTCCATCATCACCGGCCCCCTGTCTCCGCTCGTCAGCGCCCTCGGCGCGTCGCCGAGCGCCGACTTCGAGGCGGGCGAGCGAATCGATCCTACCTGGGTCGCATACCTGATCTCGTCCGACGAGCTCGATGGATTCAGCGCCCCTGCGTGGCTCGCGGCGCTCAAGCCGGCCATGGTCGGGGCGTACTCGGCCGACAACATGGATTACGTCCCGCGCGACTCATATATATGTGGCGTCGCGACCGGACCGGTCGACGTGCAGCGGATCATCCACTATTCCTTCGTCTCCGGGCGGGGCCTGGCGCTCCACGCGCATGCGGCCGAGGCGCTCTACATGTTCCTGACCGCGCGGCTCTACCTGTATCACCAGGTGTATTTCCACCGCACCGTCCGCCGCATCGACCTGCAGCTGCGCGAGGTGTTCCGGCCCACGCTGGAGCTCGTTTTGGGCGGCAACCCGCTCGAGAGAATGGACCACTTCCAGATGCTCACCGAATGGTCGCTGCTGTCCGAGGTGGACCGCTGGGCGGCCGGCGATGGAGACGCGCAACGGCGCGAGCTCGGCAGGGCGTGGGCCGAGGTCGTCGCCCGCAAGCTCAAATGGAAGCTCATCTACCAGGGCCAGACCGACGCGCGTGAGATCCCCAGCGGGGCGCTCAGCGTCACGCGCGAGCAGTTCGCGAGCCAGCTGCGCGACAGGCTGCCTGAGCGCCTCCGCGGCATCGAGTTCGAGGTCGACGTGGCGGCCCAGGAGTCGCGAGCGTTCAATCCGATGACCGAGACCGCCGACATCCTTATATATGAGCCGCTGGAGGACCGCTACCAGCAGAGCCGCGTTCTGGAGCTCTTCAGGCGTCTACCTCTGCGCATGGCGCTTTTCCGCATCTTCGCCCGCGACGACACCAACCGCAGAGAATTGATTAAGGCCGCCAACGAGATCCTGGCCACAGGCTAGAAGTCGTAAAAGTATGAGAGGGACCCCGGGTGGTTCCCCTCATCGGCGGGCGCTTCGCGCGTGGGCCTGCTCTCCCCCGGTATATCGATGGGCTCTGTTTTAGAAAGTCTCTCCTCACGACGATTGGGGATGAAGGAAGACAAAGTCATGGCCGGGGGGACCCCGGCCAACCCGGCGACGCTGGTGTCATGGAAATCGTCGTTTAGCGGAGGCTGGACACTAGAAGTCGTCGTCGTAACCGCCGCCGCCCGAGTCATCGCCGCCTCCGAAATCGTCGCCGCCCCCGAAGTCATCGCCACCTCCTCCGGGGTCGTCGACTCCGTCTTCGCCCGAGTGGACAGTGGCGAATGTCGAGACCAACCGCCGCAGCCCGGCCTTGCCGCAGTGCGGGCAGAGCGGGTCGGGCGACGAAAAGCTTGGGAGCAGCGACGACGACCGCTTGCCGCACTCGTCGCACCGGTACTCATAGATTGGCACCAGAAGAGTATGGCCGGAGATCCCCAACGGATCTTCGGCGCCCATGCGGCCCATCTGCGTTGTTGCGGCCTCCGCTCCTCACTTACGCATCCACGGATGCGCGCGCTCCGGTGCTCGGCCGCGCCTAGCAGCTGGACCACCTGGCCACCGAATCTCTCGTCAGGGCCTCCAGCCATGCTCTTTACGATTAATGGTAGTGATCGAACTCGAGCGCATACGAACGGCCGCGGACCGCGCGCGAAAGCACATTCAGCGGACGCCGTTGGTGCCCGTCGAGGGAGCGCTGCTGAAGCTCGAATGCCTCCAGCCGACAGGGAGCTTCAAGGTGCGAGGCTTCTTCGCGGCGGCCCTCGGCCTGTCCCCGGACCAGCTGCGCCGCGGGTTGATCACTGTCAGCGCAGGCAATGCCGCACAGGCCTGCGCCTATGTCGCCAAGACGTTGGGAATCCCCTGCCGGGTCGTCATGTACGACACCGCCACGGTCATCAAGCTCGAGGGGGTGAAGCGATGGGGCGCTACTCCCATCCTCATGCCCCGGGAGGCGATGCTCGAGTGGCTGGCAAGCGAGGGTTGGAGATCGGAGCCTGAATCGTTCATCCACCCCTTCGCCGACCCCGGGCTGATGGCCGGCCACGGCGGCCTCGGATTGGAGCTCTTGGAGGACATGCCCGACCTTGCCCGGGTCCTCGTGCCGGTTGGAGGTGGCGGGTTGATCGGCGGCGTCGCCTCAGCGCTCAAGGGTCTGCGTCCCGACATCGAGGTCATCGGGGTGCAGTCGGACGGCTATGCGCTGTGGACGCGTTGCCTCGAAGCCGGGGGCCCGGTGACGATCAAGCCTGAAACGATCGCCGACGGCACGACCGCGCCGTTCGACGCCCGCATGTTCGAGCTCTTAAAGGAATGCGTCGATCGGTGGCTGACGGTGCCCGAGCCGCGCTTGCGCTCGGCGATCCCCGAGCTGGCGTCCGCCGCGAAGGTGGTCGCTGAAGGGGCCGGCGCCCTAACCTACGCGGCGCTGGAGCAGCTGGAGCCAGGTCCACCCACAGTGGCCGTCGTGAGCGGCGGCAACATAGATCCCAAGCTGCTCGCCCAGCTACTCAACTGATCGATCTCGTAATGGCCCATGGTCCGCGCCGGAGGGCTGCCACGAGCATCCAGACGAAGAGCGCGGCCTCAGGAACCCCGAACGCCACTGAGACCCACGTCAGTGCGGCAGGGAGCCTGACGGGATTCAACGCTGTGGTCGCAACGGCGCTGAACACGGTGAATGGCAGGGAGATGGTCCCCAAACCAAACAGGACCAGCACCACGTAAAAGACCCAGGTCCAGCGCTTGAGGGCCCCGATGATGGCCACCGTCGAGATGGCGACGCCAACCGCTGCTCCGATCGCGAGGCCCACTGTCATCAACGTGGTCATCCCGGCCAGAAAGTCGGCAGGGGGCGGAGCCGCGTTGGGGTTGAGCTGGGCGTTCCGCTGCACGATCTGGTTGAAATAGTCGGCCATTGGCGCGGCCATGAAGAAAGGCAGGGCGACGGCCCAGATCGCCTCGAAGAGATAGAAGGCGGCGACCGCGTACTGCATTGGCTTCGTCCAGCTGGTGGGCACTCGCACCCCCGGTTGGGATTGAAAGTAAACGGGAGGAGCAGGGCCACCGACCGGGACCCAGGCGGATCCATTCCAGCGAGACCTGCCATCTTGCGACAGGGTGCTCACCCACTGCTTCCCGTCCCAGTAGTAGAGGCCGTCGTCGGACAGCTTCAGGTCAGGCAGACATGACTCCTTCGCAGATCTGGAGCGCGGCCTGGACATCCGCAGCGGTGATCCCGTTGTGGGTGACGAAGCGAACCCGCTGCCGGCCCGTCGCCTCGCCCAACAGGCCGCGGCGGTGGCATCCGTCCTGGAACTCGGCCGCTGTCAGCGTTGCCACATCGAAATAGATGAGGTTGGTCTGGACGCGGGACAGGTCGCAGCTGACGCCCGGGAGCTCATTGAGTCCTTCGGCCAACGTCCGTGCGTTGGCATGGTCCTCGGCCAGACGGTCGACCATCGTGTCGAGCGCGACCAACCCCGCGGCTGCGAGCACACCGGTCTGGCGCATCGCGCCGCCAAGGCGCTTGCGCCACCGCCGTGCCTTATCGACGGCCTCTTGGTTCCCGCAGAAGAGGCTGCCGGCGGGGCAGCCGAGACCCTTGGAAAGGCAGAAGGTCACCGTGTCCGCCGGTGCAGCGATATCGGCGACGTTCACGCCAAGCGCAACGGCGGCGTTGAAGATACGCGCTCCGTCCAGATGCACGCTCACGCCCTGGCGGTGAGCAGCGCGTGACGCCGCTCGCAGCGCATCAAGCGGCCAAACCACGCCTCCATGAACGTTGTGCGTGTTCTCCAGGAATAGCGCTGCAGTGAGCGGAAAATGCAAGTCGTCGCGCGGCCGGACAGCGGCCTCGATCTGGTCAGCTGACATGATCCCCGCCGCTGTCGCGATCGGCTGGATCTGTACTCCGGCAATTGCGGCTGCGCCGCCGGCCTCATATAGATAGACGTGAGCATCGGCGTCGGCAATCACCTCTTCGCCTGACCGCGCATTAACCGCCACGCCGATCAGGTTGCCCATGGTCCCGCTGGGCAGAAAGACAGAGGCCGCCTTGCCCAGGCGTGCCGCGGCGACCTCTTCCAGCCGATTCACCGTTGGGTCGTCGCCAAGTACGTCGTCACCGAGCGGAGCGGTGGTCATGGCGCGACGCATCTCGGGTGTCGGCTGCGTCACTGTGTCAGAGCGGAGGTCAATGACGTCCACGCCGCTACATTAACCGCGTGTGAAAGCCGATCTGATCCTCGCCCGCGGAGTCATTCGCACGCTCGGTCGCACAGGCCTTCAGGCCCACAGCCACCTGGCGGTGGCGAGCGGGCAGGTCGTGGCCGTGGGGGGATCCGAGCTGATGGGTCTAAAGGGTCCGCGCACGCGCGTCCACGACCTCAAAGGCGCTTCGGTGCTGCCCGGATTCAACGACGCGCACGCGCACGTCGTCTACTACGGCCTCACGCGCTTCGGCGCCGACCTGGGCGGCGCGCGCAGCGTGGTTGAGATCGCTAGGCGTCTTCGTGAGCACGGGCGCGCCCTGAAGAAGGGCGAGTGGCAGCAGGGCATGGGCTACCGGGTGGATGAGCTGGCCGAGCTTCGGCCGCCCCACCGAACCGAGCTGGATGAGGCGACCCGCGGCCACCCTTGCTATATCGACGAACGCGGCGGCCATTCGCGCGTGGCGAACACCGCGGCCCTGGAGGCGGCAGGTCTGATGGCGCCGGGCCAGGATCCGCCGGGGGGGCGCGTCGGGCGCGACCGGAATGGACTGCCAAACGGGCTTCTCCTCGAGACAGCGATGAGGCTGGTAGCCGACGTACAGCCGCCGCCGGCGCTCGACCGCCGTGAGCAGGGCATTCTTCTCGCTCAGAAGCTTTTCCTCTCGCGTGGAGTCACGTCGGTCGGCGCTGCGGTCAACCGCGGATTCGCTGACGACCTGCGCGCATACCAGCAACTGGCTGACAGCGGGCGCCTCAAGATCCGGGTCAACGAGTTTCTCTCGTGGGAGCTGCTGGAGGCTGCCTCAGGACTGGGCGTGCGGGCAGGCTTCGGGGGCGGGATCCTGCGCGCGGGACCGATCAAGGTCTTCGTGGATGGCGGCGCTGAGCGTGTCGCCATGCGTTCGGGAGGCGGCGTGTGGCGAACCACTCCAGACGAATTGCGTGAGCTCGTTGCCCGCGCGACCCAGGCCGGCTTGCAGGTGGCCGCGCACGCGATAGGAGACGGCGCCATCGAGGCCATGTGTGACGCTGTCGAAGCGGCCGGCGGCATGGCGCTCAGACACCGCGTGGAGCACTGCACGATCTGTCCGCCGGACCTCCAGGTCCGGCTGGGCAAGCTGCGCATGGTCGCGGTGATGCAGCCCACGGCGGCTCGTTTCGGTCGCGTAGCGTCGGCGCTCTTCTTCCCGGCTCGAGATCGCGCACACCTGGCCGCCCACGGACCACTGTTGAAAGCGGGTGTCGCGATCGCGTTCAGCTCAGACTTGCCGGTCACTCCCGACCCCAACCCATGGCCCGGCATTCGCGCGGCGGTCGAAGACCAGGTGAACGGGATCGGTGCTCTCGCGGCGCTGCGTGCTTACACCGCTGGGGGCGCGTTCGCCAGCTTTGAGGAATATCGCAAGGGAACGTTGGATCCGGGGATGGTCGCCGACCTCCAGATCTACGAGCGCGATCCCCTCAGCGAAGCAATGTCGACGTGGGATCAGCTACGCCCAGGAGCAGTCCTCCTGGGCGGCGCCCGCGTCTTCGGCGGCTAGAGCCCTTCGCCCCGCTCGGGGTCCGGCTCCGGTGATGGGCCGGGCGATGGGATGACCCGAGCGGGTCTCGTGGCCGCTCGTTTGGTCGGCGTGCGCTTCGCCGCCGTCTTTCGCGCGGCCGGCTTTCTTGTGGCAGCCTTGCGCGCGCCAGCCCTACGTCGAGCGGGCCGCGCCGGCGCGGTGGGCGCAGCCAAACCACTGGCCAGGTTGCGAACCTGCTTGCTCAGCCCTTCCAGGCGCTTCATGGCCTTGTCGAGGTCCGCCTGCCGTGCGGTGCGGTCGAGACGCGTCTGCACCTCCTTGATCGCGGTGTGGATCGTCTTCTGGCCTTCTCGGATGGTCTGCTCGAGCTGCTTGCGTAAGTCAGGTGGCACTCGCCTCTCCGCTTGACGAAGCGCCGTCCTGCCGGCCTTGACTGCTCGTTTCAGGAGCTTCGATCGCGTTGACGCGCGTTTCTTGGCGGCCATTTACCAACCTCCATGAACATGCCGTGCGGTACGCATAACGCACCGCGTTAGAATGGGCCCGAAGTGTCGACACCCCCCGAACGACACCTTATCAAGAAGTACGCGAATCGCAAGCTCTATGACACGCGAACCAGCAGCTACATCACCCTCGAGGGCATCGCGGGGCTCGTGCGTGACGGTCACGAGATCCAGGTCGTCGACCGCGAGACAGCGCAGGACCTAACCCAGGTCACCCTCTCGCAGATCGTCCTGTCTGAGGAGAAACGTGGTCCTGCGCGGCCAGTCGACGGAGGCGCCCTTCACGAACGCGGACAGGCGCTGCTCGATTACGTCCGCAAGACGCTCAACGTCCCGTCCGACCTGGTCAACCAGATGGAGCGGCGCAGAGGCGATCTCGAAAGCATGGTCGACGAAGCGATCGAGCGCGCGCTGCGCCGCCTGCGCATTCCCAGTCACAGCGACATCGATAGGATCAACAAGCGACTGGATCAGCTGTCAGCTCAGCGGAAGCGCCCAGCAGTCACCGCATCGAACAAAACAAAAAGACCCAATCGCGGCAGGTAGGCCGGGTTCACCCCGGCCGTCACCCAACCGTCCCCCTTTTCCAAGCGCCTCAAGCGTCGCCTGGAGTACCCCAGGTGAGAGTCCACGAGAGAGGACCTCAGTCCTCTTTCGTGCTTATCCCAGGGCGTAGACGAAAGGTCGCCCGGGGGCGACCGCCCTGATGACGACGTCGGACTCGACCCGATAGGACGCTTGACGCACGCGGCGGTCAGCGCGCATCTGTTGCGTCATCGCGTCGGCCGCCTGCGCGAGGCGGTTGGCGTCCCCGATGACGGAGATGGTCCACGGCGGTGGGACCAGCACGCCGCCGATGGTGACGCCGCCCGTGGTCTGCTCGATCGGCACACCGACAACGATGCGCCGATCGTTGACGGCGATCGCCTCCGCACCGCCGACGGCGAGGTTGTTCAAAGCGTCCTGCAGATCCAGGGTCTGAAGACCGACCGCGTTCACGACCAGCACGACGCCCGGTCCATGCACTGGCACCAGGCCTTCCGCGGCACGCAGGCGATTGGCCTCGTCGGCCAGCACCTGGTTCGCGGCGGTGTCGCTGCCCGACTGGAGGGTCGCTTGTCGCTGGGTCAGGTCGGTCGTTTCCGCCTGCAGGGAGTCGTTGGAACGGTGGAGATTGTCGATGAGGAATGCGAGAGTCGTCGTGTCGGTGCCGACGAAGCTGCGCTCGACCTCGGCCTGGCTGCGGATCTGCACCGTGGCGACCAGCGCGACCAGCAGGGCGATCAACCAGATGCCGATGGCCCGGCCCGAGGCCGGACCTCTAGAGCGTGCCGACATGGTGCGTGTTCAGGCTGGAGTCATACGCAGGCAGCCCGAGGTCCGGTCCGCCGCTGAAGCTGATCTGGAGCTGAAACTGGACCTCGCGAGCGCGGATGTCGGACAGCGCGGAGGGATCGCTCAGCGCCGCTTCCATCCGGGGGCGGTCACCCACGGCAAGCAACTTGATCGGGGCGGTCACCGGCGGCCCCTGGTCGATTACCACCTGGCCCTCCGAACCAGAGAAGGCGCTCAGCGGCGTGATCCTCCGGCCGTTCACGGCGATGCCCTCCGCTCCGTGCGCAAAGAGGAGGTTGACGAGGTCCTGAACGTCCTTGAAGTTGACCAGGTAGCCGGCTTGGCCGCCGGTGTCCAGACCAGGCACGCCGTTGGCGAGGTCCACCTCAACCCCTGGTCCGTGGAGCTTGGTCAGCCCGGCATGGGCGCGAAGGTCGGCGACCTGGTTCTGAAGGGCCTGGGTCGCCGCGGAACGCTGGGCCGCGGCCGCCTCCAGCGCGTCGATCTGCGACCGGAGCATCGCGATCCTCTGGCGTGAGTCCGCGTTGGTCGCCTCGAGCTCCTGCACGCTCCGTACCAGCGCCTGGTACCTGGCGACCTGGTTGGAGGGAGTCAGGAGCTGGACCTTGACCTGCCCGGCGACCAGGAAACCGGTCGCCAAGGCAACCCCCGCCACGACGAAAATGCTGACCACCCGTCTACGGGACATCGGGCCCATTCTCTTCTAGACGGGTGATGCCAGGAGTAGTATCGGATTCCCTAAATGGCGGTCGAAACTCGCGTTTCCGCGTTCAAGACCGCCCAGCAGCGCTTTGACGCTGCGGCAGACGTCATAGGCCTTTCCGACGACGCGCGCAAAGGGCTCCGGGACGTCAAGCGCGAGCTCACGGTCCACTTTCCGGTGCGCATGGACGACGGCTCGGTCCATGTGTTCACCGGATGGCGGGTTCAGCACAACATCAGCCGTGGGCCGGCCAAGGGTGGCATCCGCTACCACCCCGCGGTCACGCTGGACCTCGTCAAGGCATTGGCGATGCTGATGACCTGGAAATGCGCGGCGGTGGGCCTGCCTTACGGGGGGTCCAAGGGGGCGGTCGCCTGCGACCCGTCGAAGCTCTCGCAGAACGAGCTCGAGCATCTCACGCGTCGATATGCGACCGAGATCGCCATTCTGATCGGTCCCGAGAAGGACATTCCTGCCCCCGACATGGGTACCAACCCGCAGGTGATGGCCTGGATCATGGACACGATCTCGATGCATTCCGGACACTCGGTGACCGCATCTGTGACCGGCAAACCAGTCGACGTCGGTGGATCGGAGGGACGCGTCGATGCTCCGGGTCGCGGGGCAACCTACCTAACCCTCGAAGCCCTCAAGTACCTGCACGTCGAGGATGAGACGCCCACGCTGGCGGTGCAGGGATACGGCCAGGTCGGACAGTCGAGCGCTCGGCTGCTATCCGAGGCCGGGTTGAGCGTGGTCGCGGTCAGCGACTCTAAGGGCGGCGTGTACAACCCCAAGGGCCTGGACCTGGCTTCGCTCGAGGAACACCGCCAGGTGCGCGGCGGGGTGAGCGGTTTCAAAAAGGCTGAGAGCATCACCAACTCCGAGCTCCTGGAGCTGCCCGTGACAGTCTTGGTGCCCGCCGCCGTCCAGGACCAGGTCACCGCCGAGAACGCAGGGCGGATTCGCGCGAGGCTGATCACCGAAGGCGCGAACGCCGCGGTCTCGCCTGAGGCCGACCCCATCCTGCACGAGCGCGGAATCTTCGTCGTCCCCGACATCATCGCCAATGCGGGCGGCGTGATCGTCTCCTACTTCGAGTGGGTGCAGGATCTCCAGGCTTTCTTCTGGGAGGAGGAGGAGATCAATACCAAGCTGCACCACGTCATCACGCGGGCCTTTTACGAGATCCTCCACACGTCGGTGAACAAGCGGATCGACATGCGGCTCGCGGCCTATGCACTCGCGGTGCAGCGGGTTGCGAACGCAACCACTGTTCGAGGGATATATCCATAATCGGGAGAGCATGATCTCGGAATCGCGGCCGGAGATCCTCGACGGATCTTCGTCGCCCAGCGGCCCCAAGCCGTTGGCTTGGGGACCCCGCAGGAAAGTTGCGGACTCCGCTCCTCCCTTACGCATCGTGCGCTCCGGTGCTCGCCCGTTCCGCTGGGGTCCCCATGACGCAGTCATGGGAGGGACCCCTGGACACCGAATCTCTCGCCGAGGCCCCCAGCCGTGACTCCGGCTCTGCCTCGTCGCGTCCTCATCACGGGTGTCTCCAACCCTCTTGGCGCCGAGGTCGCCCGCCGCCTGGCCCCGCAGGTGCCTTTCCTCTTCGGCTGCGACGTTGCCGACCCTGTCAGTGCATTGGAGGAGATGGATTTCGTCCATGCCGATACGCGTCACGCCGTGATTGGAAAGCTGGTCCGGCAGCTGCACATCGACACCGTCGTGCACATGGCCGTCACCGTGGACTCTGCCGGCGAGGACCGCGCCGCTCACGAGACGAATGTCATCGGGACCATGAACGTTCTCGTCGGTTGCACCGGGACATCCAGTCCTGTCGAGCGCCTGATCGTGAAGTCGAGCCAGGCCGTCTACGGCGCCAGTCCAACCGACCCGTCCTTCTTCTCGGAGGATATGGTGGGCGCAGAGCGGCAGAGCTCATCCGTAACCAGCGACCTGCGCGAGATGGAGCAGCTCGTCGGCGAATTTGCGGATCGCAACTCGGGCTGTCGCGTCACAGTCCTGCGCTTAGGCTACCGCGTGACCGACGACACGACGCTCGCGAAGTATCTTTCCTTGCCGATCGTGCCGACATTCGCCGGCTTCGATCCGCGACTTCAGCTGCTGCATGAAGAGGACGCGGCCGAGGCGGTGGTGCGGGCTGTCATCGGCTCGCACTCCGGAGCCTTCAACGTCGCCGGCGGCGGGGTCGTGCTGGTTAGCCAGGCCATCGCGATCATGGGCGGCCGCGCCGCCCCTGTGCTCTTTCCCTACGGCCGTTGGCTGGCACGCCTGGGGCTGCGCGCGATGACCGGGATCGCTCTGCCAGGCCACCTGGCCGATGTCCTCACGTTCGGCTCGGTCGCGGACTGTTCTCGGCTCGCGACGGAGTTCGGGTGGAGCCCGGCCTACCAGACCCGTGCGGTGATGGATGCTTTTGCTCGGGGCAAGGACGCCGAGGTGATCGAGACCCCGTCTCCGCCGCAGGAGTACGAGCTCCAGGTCTTCCTTCAGCGCCGCCGGCGCCAGGAAGGCAACGGCCATCGAGGCGGCGTGTCGGAGGTGGGGTCGAAGGGCCGGGCGAGAGATTTGGAGATCCGCATGGGCTCCAAAGATCCGTTCGGCATCTCCGGCCCCACCTCCCGGGTGGCGCGACGGTGAGCTCCGACCCTGTCGCCACCTACATCGAGCCCCAGCAAGAGTTGCGGCGGCGCAGCCGCAAGCCCGAGATCATCGCGCCGGCGCCGCCACGCGTCCAGCTGCCCAAGTCTGTACGCCGGCTGCAGCGGAATGCGCCCATGTATGCGATGCAGGGCATGGTCGAGCTGTCGACGCGCCTGCGCCAGGTGACCGGCCGCGAGGTCATCGACCTCAACCGCGTCATGGAGCTGGTTCAACTCGCATACCAGCAGCGCGAGCTCTCGAGGCGCGGAGCGGATTATGCGGTCGACGACTTCGGCTTCGATCCGCAGTGGACCGAGTCGTTTCTCGCGGCTTTCAAGATCCTCTACCGCGACTACTGGCGAGTTGAGACCACGGGCATCGAGAACGTCCCAGCGTCTGGTCGTGCGCTACTCGTTTCAAACCACGCCGGCGTGCTGCCGTGGGACGGGACGATGATAAAAACGGCGATGTTCGTCGAGCACCCGCAGCCCCGACACGTGCGCGCCCTCGTGGCGAGCCTCTTCATGGGGATGCCGGTGCTCAGCTGGTTCTTGCGCCGCACGGGCCAGACCGTTGGGCACCCAGACGACACCCGACGCTTGCTCGAGCGCGACGAGCTGGTCCTGGTCTTCCCCGAAGGGGTCAAGGGGACTGGCAAGCCTTTCAAGGATCGCTACCGGCTCCGCCGTTTTGGCCGGGGCGGCTTCGTGGCGACGGCGATACGCGCCCGCGCGCCCATCGTCCCGGTGTCCGTGGTGGGCTCTGAGGAGATCTACCCGATGATCGCTGACCTCGCACCCGTGGCCAGGGCGTTCGGCCTGCCTTATATGCCCGTCACACCTTTCTGGCCGTGGCTGGGACCGCTGGGCCTGATTCCACTGCCGAGCAAGTGGCGAATCCAGTTCCATGCGCCTGTACACGTCGAGACACACCCACCCGAGGCGGCCGACGATCGAAGCCTGGTGATGGCGGTTGCCGACGAGGTGCGGAACACCATCCAGAAAGGTGTCTACGCGAACCTGAAGATGCGGCGAGGGACCTTCACCTAGCCGACCGCCACCATGGGCAAGCCGGGCTAAACGGTCACCGGCAAGGGCGCTTTCTCGTCCGGTTCCTCCACGATGTCGAGTGCGGTGGCCTGGCTGATCCAGTACTGCACATCCGACAGGCTCGGTGCGCCCGCAAGCCCGACGGCTTCCACGAGCTTCGCGTGCAGATCCTTCGCATCCTGGGCGCGAAGTGTCTTCATCGAATCGATACCGAGTCGATGGATGACGGGGAGGTAGCGCTCCGTGCCGGAGACTTCGAGCAGGGTGCACTGATGCGCGAACTCGAGCAGCCGGTCTGGACTGATTCCCGTCTTCTTGGACAGCCGTGTGCGGTCGATGCCGAGCGAGGTGCGGTGCAGAAGTTGGTTGGTGTGTTGTATGCCACGCGAGCGCAGCCGGCGTACGTCGTCGTCGGAAATGCCTCGCAAATACTCGAGTGTCCTATACATCACATAAAGGATATGCGGCAACGCGGAGGATGCGGTTACGCTACCTGCTTCTCGTATAATTTCGGAAAGCCCGCCACAAATGGAGTAAACACACCCTGAATCAGAGCCGGCTCGCAACCCGCGGAGTGGTTCCCGGGGAGCAGTCTGGCCTCGAGATAGGGATAGGGCGATACGCGCGCCGCTCTTATGGTTTCGACGAGGTCGCACTCGTGCCTGGTGGCGTGACGCTGAACCCGGAAGAGGTGGACATCTCTTTCGCGCTGGGGAATCACCTCAAGCTTCCTATCCCCATCTGGGGTGCAGCCATGGACGGCGTTGTCGACGTCGAGTTCGCCATAGCCATGGGCCGGCTGGGCGGCGTGGCGGTACTCAATCTCGATGGCGTCCACACCCGTTACGAAGACTCGGCCCCAATCATCAAGAGAATCGCTGAGGCTGACAAGTCGCACGTCAATGCGATCCTCAAAGAGGTTTACCGGGAGCCAGTCAAGCCCAACCTCATCTCTGAGCGCATACGGGCCGTCAAGGCAGCCGGCGTCCCCTGTGCCGCCTCGACGATTCCCGCGCGAGCGGAGGAACGGGCCGAGGTTGTGCAGAAGGCCGGTGCCGACGTCCTCGTCGTCCAGGGCACCGTGCTCACCGCGCGCCATTCGTCGAAGTCGTATCACCAGCTCTCGTTCGAACAGCTGGTCCGGGCTTGCGACATCCCCGTTGTGGTTGGCAACTGCGTCCACTACGAGACCGCGCTGGAGTTGATGGAGACCGGCATCGCCGGCATACTGGTCGGCGTTGGTCCGGGGGCCGCCTGCACGACGCGAGGCGTGCTCGGGGTCGGCGTGCCGCAGGTGACCGCGACGGCCGACGTCGCAGCCGCCCGTGACGAGCACATGAGGAGGGGCGGGATGCGTGTCGCCGTGATCACTGATGGAGGCATGCGCATCGGCGCCGACGTCTGCAAAGCGTTCGCGTGCGGGGCCGACGCGGTCATGATCGGAACGCCTCTCGCAGGGGCCGAGGAGTCGGCGTCGAAAGGATTCAACTGGGGCATGGCGACACCGGACCCCAACCTGCCGCGCGGGACTCGCATTCAGGTCGGCACCAAGGCAACCCTCAAAGAGATCTTGTTCGGGCCGGCTCGCGTCGACGACGGAAGCCAGAACTTTGCCGGCGCGCTGCGCTCTGCGCTCGGTGTGTGCGGAGCCCGCGACATACCCGAGTTCCAACACGTGGAGATGGTCATAGCGCCCTCGATCACCTCCGAGGGAAAGAGCCTTCAGCAAGCCCAGCACGTTGGTATGGGGAAAGGCTGACCCTGGCCAAGACCGCCACGGCCACCCGGCCCCGTAAGGAGACTAAGGGCGGCGCACGGGGTGACCCCCGTTTCAAAGGAACACAGACCGTGCTTGTGCTCGACTTCGGATCTCAGTTCAGCCAGCTCATCGCGCGTCGCGTGCGCGAAGCGAGCGTCTACTGCGAGCTCGTCCCCGGGACGACGCCCTGGGCGGAGCTGAAGGAGTGGCATCCGGCGGGGCTCATCCTCAGCGGCGGGCCGGCAAGCGTCTACGAGCCCGGTGCGCCGCAGGTGGATCCGGAAGCCCTCCGTGCCGGCATCCCGGTGCTCGGCATCTGCTATGGCATGCAGCTCATCGCCCACCACCTTGGTGGGAAGGTCGATCCGGGACATGCCCGCGAATACGGTCCGGCGCTGCTTGCGGTGCGCGAGCCGAATGGACTCTTCAAGGGCATGAATGACGAGCTCCCGGTCTGGATGAGCCATGGCGATCACGTCAGCGAGCTGCCGCCAGGCTTTCGTTCGCTGGCATCGAGCGGCAACTCGCCTGTGGCCGCCTTCACGGACGGTCGCGGCATCTTCGGCATCCAGTTTCACCCTGAGGTGGTGCACACGCCGAGCGGTCGCGAGGTGCTGCGCAACTTCCTGTACGGCGTGTGCCACTGCGATGCGTCGTGGACGCCGGGCTCGTTCATCGCGGAGGCGACCGAGAGCATTCGCGCCCAGGTCGCCGGGGGTCGGGTTATCTGCGCCCTGTCGGGCGGCGTCGATTCGGCGGTGGCGGCGACGCTGGTCCACCGCGCCGTCGGCGACCAGCTCACGTGCGTTTTCGTGAACAACGGGCTGCTGCGGAAGGAGGAACCCGAGCGGGTGCTCGCGGTCATGCACGGCAACCTCGACATGAACATCCGCTACGTCGATGCCACCGAGCGGTTCCTCGACGCGCTTCGCGGCGTGATCGATCCTGAGCAGAAAAGACGCATCGTCGGTCGTGAGTTCATCACTGTTTTCGAAGCGGAGGCATCGAGCCTTGGTCACATCGACTTCTTGGCCCAGGGCACCCTCTATCCCGACGTCATCGAGTCCACCGCACCCGACGTGTCCTCGACAGCGGTCAAGATCAAGACCCACCACAACGTCGGTGGACTTCCACCCGGCCTACGCTTCCAGCTGATCGAACCGCTCCGCTATCTCTTCAAGGACGAGGTACGGGCGGTGGGCATGGAGCTCGGGATGCCAGAGGAGATGGTCTACCGGCAGCCCTTCCCGGGTCCGGGCCTGTCGATCCGGTGCCTTGGCGAGGTCACGGCCGACAGGCTGGAGATCCTGCGCAACGCCGATTGGGTGGTGGTCGACGAGATCAAGCGCAACGGCCTGTATCGCC
>JALYYG010000233.1 GCA_030946685.1 Candidatus Dormiibacterota bacterium
TCGCACTGGGCCGGGTCGATACCACCAGTCGTGTGCTCGAGCTCGCTGCGCATGTCGGCAAGCGACAACCGCAACAGCCCGTCCAGGCCCAAGCGGACCTGCTCGAGCCTACCTTTCGTCCACAACGCAGTCATCGTCCGGCCCGCACGCTTCAACCTGACAAGGGAGGCCTTGGACGGCAGTTCGTCGGTCCGGATTGGCAATCGCCGCCCCGCTAGGGCTTCACCTGAGGGATCGGTGCCAGCAGTCCCCACTTCTCCAGCCGCTGGCGAAGGTGGCCCTCGGCGGTTTCGTCGAGCGGCGCCACCGGCGCGGCCGGCCATGGATCGCATATGCCCTGGAGATGCAATGCGGCCTTGATGGCCGCGGGGAATGCGCCGGTGCGGACCGCCGACACGAGCTCGATAAGCGAGTCCTGGTGCAAGCGCGCGGCCTTCCAATCTCCTCGCTGGAAGTCATCGTAGATTCGCACGACCCAGCTCGGGGCAACGTTGCCCGCGCCACAGATCGTGCCCGCGCCGCCCATGGCCAGCGAGGCGAGCAACATCGTGTCGCTGCCAGTGAAGATGCGGAACTTAGGGAGGTCGCGCATCGCGAGGCATACGTTTTCGAAGTACTCGAAGTCGCGACTCGAATCCTTGATCCCGACCACAGTACCTTCGCGCGCAAGGGTCGCGAGTGTCGCCGGCTCCATCACGACCTTGGTGTTCTGCGGGATGTTGTAGACCATGATCGGGAGGGGACTGCCGGCGGCCAGCCGGCGGTAGAACGCGAGCACCGTCGCCTGATCGATCGGGTAGTAATAGGGAGGCGCGACCACTGCCGCGATCGCACCCAGCTCTGCCGCGGCGCTCACGTCCGCGCGCGCAGCCGCCAGCTGGCTCTGCACAACGCCACAGATCACCGGCACCCTGTCAGCTGCGGCCTTCACGACTGCGCGAAGCACCTTGCGGCGAGCCGGCTCGTCGAGCGATGCGGACTCCCCGGTCGACCCGAGCGCGAGCAGGCCGTGGACCCCGCCTGCAGTGACGTGCTCGACAAGGCGCTCGATCGCCGGCTCGTCCATCGCGCCATCGGACGTCAGAGGCGTGGCGAGCGCGACCATCACGCCGCGCAGGTCCTGGACTCTGAACATTGCTTTAGGTTAGCTGCGCCCGCCTACCGAATCCGGCTGAAGAGCTGCCACGCGATGCCCGCCGACGTCTCGGGCACAGTCCAGATCGCCAGAGTGTCGCGGACTTTCGAAGGCTCATGCGTGGTGAAGGCCACGCCGCGGGCCCGCAGCCGGGCGGCGGCCTCCCAAACGTCATCGACCTCCAGCGCTATGTGCTCGATGCGAGCTTCGGCGCCACCCAGCCGGGTCGCAAGCGCTTGCGGATCGGAGACTTCGATCAACTCGACGCGCGCACCTTCGCCACCGTAATAGGCGATGCGGACACCTTCCGGCGACGGCGGGGGCTGCGACTTCAACTCCAACCCGAGGACGTCGCGGAGGAACGTGGAGGCGGTCTCCAGAGAGGACACAACCACGCCGACGTGGTCGACGCGAGCGGTCACGCTTGCGCGATCCTCGCGATGTCTTTGTCGGAATAGCCGATCTCGCGCAGTACCTCATTCGTGTGCTCACCGAGCTCGGGCGGCATGCGGCGAAACTCTGGCTCGCCCGCACCGTAGCGGACCGGGTGCTTGATGACCTTCACGCTGCCGGCGCGTGGGTGGTCCATCTCCAGGAACGGGCTCAGGTGACGCGTGGCAGGCTCTGCGAGTGCCTCGTCCAGCGTGTTCACTGGCGCACACCATATCTGATGCGATCTCAGCCTCTCGACCAGCTCGCCGGTCGCAAACCCAGCGACGATTGGACCCAGCGCGGCCCTGATCTCGTCCCGCTTGGTGAATGCAACCGCCGGATCCTCAAGGCCTTCCAGCCGTGGCGCGGAGAGGGCGTCCAACAGGGTCTTGATTGGCGTCATCGAGATCGCGATGTGGCCGTTGGCGGTGCGGTAGATGCCGTACGGGGCGGAATGAAATGTCGATGCGATCGGCTCCGCCGGGCGTTCGACACGCGACCCGTTGAGCCGGTAGACGACTGGCTCGCTGAATAGCTCGAAAGCGGCGTGCAGCATGGCCACTTCCAGCCACTGGCCTTCGCCCGTTCGCTCGCGATGAAACAGCGCCGCGAGAATGCCCATTGCCAGCAGAGCCCCTCCGTGCTGGTCGACGACCGCGGCCCCGACGGGCACCGGGTCCTGTCCCAAACGCCCGGTGAGCGATGCCGCTCCGGACAGCGCCTGGATGAGGAGGTCCTGGCCGGGCAGGTCCCGGGTCGGGCTGTCGCTGCCGTAGCCCGACGCCGACGCGTAGATGATGTCCGGCCGAGCGGCCTTCGCGGCTTCGTAATCCAGGCCAAGCCTCTCCATGACGCCAGGCCTGAAGTTCGCAACCACGACGTCGGATGTTGCGATCAAGCGCAGCGCCGCCTCGCGCCCGAGATCGGATTTCAGGTCCAGCGCAACGCTGCGCGCGTTTCGGTTGGCGAGCATGAAGAAAGCACTCACGCCGTTGGGGAAGGTCTCGGCGCCCGACCAGTGGCGTTCCCACGCGCCTGTAACGGGGGTTTCGACTTTGATCACATCTGCCCCGAGATCGGCCAGGTGTTGAACGGCGACCGGTCCGAGCAGGAACTGCGTGAATGCGGCGATGCGTATCCCAGACAGGGTTCGCAGCGCGACGGTCAATCTACGAGCTGCATGATGTGATCAGCGACGCAAACCACCTCGTCGCGCTGATTCTTGACCTCGACCTTGGCCGCGATCCGCTCGCGCTTGGCGTCGACGGAGTTGATGACGTACTGGACTGTAATCGTGTCACCGAAGTAGACCGGCTTCAGAAAGCGGATGCGGTCGTAGCCGACAGAAACCATGGGCCTGTCGAAGTCCTCCAGGATGCGCGAGGATGCGGCGGACATGTAGCCGACGATGAGTGCGCCGTGTGCGACGCGGTGTCCGAGGGAGGTCCCGCGGCAGAACTCCTCGTCCACATGGTTGGGGTCGAGGTCCCCTGTGATCCCCGCGAACAGATACACGTCGGACTCGCTGACCGTCTTGCTGAACCGGGTGCTGAGCCCGATTGGGATGTCGTCGACAGACTTGCCGCCCATCTCAACCCGCGCGTTTCATCGGCCGACCTGCGCCGGGGCAGCGTTCGCGAATGGCTCGAGTATGTGCTTGGCGAAGAGGTCGAGCTGGCCGAGGTCAGCGGTCATCGTGTGCAGGAACATATGCTCCACCCCCACATCGATCCGCTCCTGAATCCGGCCCTGGATCTCGTCGATGGTGCCGGTGAGGTAGACGGCTTCGATGTAGTCCCACGGTCGTTCGTCGGACACCACGGCGAGCATCCTCGCCTGCTGCTCGGCGACCACATCCTCGCGTCGCGTTTTCTCCGTCAGCCAGACGAAGTTTTCGTGAGCGACTGTGAACCCCTTCGCGGACCGGGACGTTCGCTGTTTCGCCAGCTCGCCGTCGATCTCGTTCAGGTCCTCCGAGATCTGCTCGGGGAGCGAGGTTGGGCGCGCGATCCAACCGTCCCACCGGCAGATCCGCTGAAGCACCCTCGGGTTCATGCTCGGCTTGTCCGGCGAGGCCTGGTGTGCGAGCTGACGGCCGCCCGCGACCCAGACGGGCGGAACGTCCGCCAGAGGCTCAACCGTGATGCCCGAGAACTGGTGGTACCTGCCCTCGAAGGTCTGGTTGGGCGCCTTAAGCAGCTGCATCGAGGCCTCGAGCACCTCGTCGGTGCGGCGGCCTCGCTGCTGCGTGGTCCCGCCCGTCGATTCGAACTCCGGCGGGTACCACCCGGTCCCAACTCCGTAGATGAACCGGCCGCCCGAGAGGTGTTGAATCGTTGCGATCTCCTTGGCGAGCACGACGGGATTGTGTGTTGGCAGCACGAGGACCGAAGTCCCGAGCTTGATGCGTGAGGTCACCGCCGCCGCGTGGCTGAGCGTCATGAGCGGCTCGGTCCAGCTGACCCTGTAGAAGCGGCGCGCGGTCAGAAGGTGGTCGGTGATGAAAAGCGACTCGAAACCCAGGCTCTCCGCATGGACCGCAAAACGGCGAATCTGGTCGCCGTGCCGGTCCTCCTGGCCTGGCAGGAGGTAGGACGGAAGGAAGACGCCAAGCTTCAAATGCGAAGAGCTCCTTTCGGACGGTTCCGCGCGCGCGGCGCGTCACAAACATTGCCCAAAAACGATTGCAATGGATACTATCGTCATGGGCGACCCGGATGCCTGAGAAGGTCCGCCTGCCCAACGCCGAGGGCAGCGTCTACGACTACGTGCCGACCGGAAAGTTCCTCTACGCCGAGGGCGGCGTCGCCCCTCGCTCGCGCCTCCCTTACGCCGCCGTCCATGTGGTCGCGAACGCGCTCGCCGACACGAGCCCGAACGCACCGGCCGCGATCGATTGGGAGCGAACCCTCGCCTTCCGACGCCACATCTGGAGCTACGGGCTCGGCGTGGCCGAGGCGATGGACACCGCGCAGCGCGGGATGGGCCTCGACTGGGAGGCGAGCAAGGAGCTGATCCGGCGCTCCGTGGCGGAGGCCAGGGCTGTGGGCGGCCGGATCGTCTGCGGCGCTCAGACCGACCAGCTTGCGCCCGGGTCGGCGCGCGACCTGCGCGACATCGTGGCCGCTTATGAGGAGCAGTGCGAATTCGTGGAGGCGCAGGGCGGGCAGGTCGTCCTGATGGCAAGCCGCGAGCTCGCGAGGATAGCCCGCGGCCCAGAGGATTACTCGTACGTCTACGACCGTGTCCTTTCGCAGCTCGAGCAGCCCGCCCTCATCCACTGGCTCGGCGAGGTCTTCGACCCGGCGCTCGCCGGCTACTGGGGCCATGCCGACCTGGACGGGGCGATGGCCGTGTGCCTCGAGATCATCGCCGCGCACAGGGAAAAGGTGGAGGGGTTGAAGCTCTCGCTCCTCGACCAGAGGCGCGAAATCGCAATGCGCGCGCGGCTGCCGGAGGGCGTTCGAATGTTCACCGGCGACGACTTCGACTACCCGACCACGATCGGAGGCGATGGCGAGCGCCACAGCGACGCCTTGCTCGGTGCGTTCGACATGATCGCGCCGGCGGCCTCGGCGGCCTTGCTCGCTCTAGATGCAGGCGACGTGAAGAGGTTCGGCGCGATCCTCGAGCCGACAGTCCACCTTTCCAGGCACGTCTTCGGCGCTCCGACCTTCTACTACAAGACCGGCGTCGTCTTCATGGCCTACCTGAACGGACAGCAGGACCACTTCCGGATGGTCGGCGGGCTCGAAAGCGGCCGCTCGGCTCTGCACCTCGCGAACCTGTTCGTGCTCGCCGACAAGGCTGGTTTGCTGCGCGACGCCGAGCTGGCCGTGGACCGGATGCGGCCCGTGATGGCGCTGGCCGGAGTCAGCGCGAGCTAGAAGTAAGTGAGCACGGCATCGACGACCCTGTAGCCGTCGTCGACAACGGGAATCAGTCGCCACTTGTCGAAAGCGGTGCAGGGATGCGAGATGCCACATCCGACGATGTCCCCGACTTTCAAGTCAGCGTCCGCGCCCACCTTCATGAAAGCATGCTGGTCGTTGAGCGCGAAGATCGAAGCCTCGGCGCGAAGGGGGCGTGGCGGCTGCGGGCCGCCTGTTTTGACGAAGCGCGGCACCGGAAGCTCGAGGTCGTGGGAGACATCGCGCTTACCGAAACCGAGAATGGCGAGGCCAGGCTCCGGCAGCGATAGGACCACGCCCCACACCTCGAGCGCCTCGACGAGCGGCTCAGTTTCCGGGATCCGGCCGCCGAAGGGCGACAGGTGGTTGTAGTGGACAGCGTCGTGCGTGATATAGCAGCCGCTTCGCAGAACCAGGCGCACCGGGCGGCTCAACTCCCACGGGCCGCCGAGGTGGGCCACGACGCGGTCGGGGAACGCGCTGCCTCCGGCGGTCACGATCAAGCCGGGCACCTGCGCGAAGAAGCCTGCTCCGTCCAGCTCGGCGACCAGCGCGCGCATGTCGTGCAGAAATCGGTCGATCGCCACGATCGTGCCGGCCAGGCTGTCGACGCTGATCACGCCCTCGAACGCCTCCACGCCCGCCAGCGCCAGGTGCTCTGAGCCGGCGATCGCCTGCGCGACCTCGAGCGCCTGCTCGTGCGTCCGGCAGCCGGTCCGCCCGCCCACCGGGCCGAACTCAAGCAAGACCTTGAGGCGCCGACCGAGACCGGTGTCGGCGAGAGCGGACTCAAGCAGGCTCACCTCGGCGACCGAATCGACAAGGCAGTAAAACTCGAAGTCGGGATCAGAATTCATCTCGCTCGCGACCCAGCGCACGGAGGCCGGCTCGACCAGCTCGTTGGCAAGGATCACGCGGTCGACGCCGAAAGCGCGCCAGACGCGGACCTGGCTCATCGTCGCTGCCGTCACCGCCCAGGCGCCGTCGTCTAGCTGCATCTTGAGCAGCTGCGGCGCCATCGTGGTCTTGCCGTGCGGCGCGAGCAGGATGTCATGGCGCTTGCAGTACGACGCCATCAGCCTGCTGTTGTGGCGCAGCGCTGATTCCTTGAGCACCATCGCCGGAAGCATGAACTCGCCGCCGAGGACGTTCCAACCGCGCTTGCGCACGCCGCGGATGGGAGTGGGAGGACCGGCCGGGAACGACTTGTAACGCCAGTCGACCTGCTCGTCCAGCACTCGGTCGAGATTGAGAGATCTGGTTTGCGACGTCGATGACACGCCTATGCCTCCATCTCGCGCAGTGCCTCTTGCGCCGTCAAGACACGACCGTACTTCATCGACAGCGTCTGCAGGCTTGCACGGTGCAGCTCAGGCGCATACGACGAGACGGCGTCGGAGACGACCACGGCTTGAAAGCCTTCATGAAACGCGCCGCGCGCCGTGTCCTCGACGCAGATCTGAGTGACGGTTCCGGTGATGAGAACCGTGTCGACGCTGTGCGCGACAAGCAGGTCGGTGAGCCTCGTGCGGTGGAATCCGTTGTAACCGTACTTGTCGACCTGCTGCTCACCCTGCAATGGAACCAGCTCGTCGATTACGGCGACGCAGTCGCGCTCACCCTCGATGTCACCGTATGCACGCTGGAAGCCGGGCCAGCAGCAGCAGACGGGCGGCGCGATCTGGGGCGACCAGTTCCACATCAGCGTCCGGGAGGGGCCAGCGATGAAGCGCGTGAACACCACGGGCCGGTGACGCGCCCGGAACCAGTCCAGCAGCTCGAGGTGGACGTCAATCGTCTCGCGAGCGTCCGGTACCTCGAGCGGCGCCCCGACCCGGACGAAGTCGTTCTGCATGTCCACCACGATCAGCGCTGAGGTGCGGGGGCGGATCTGAAACACTACCGGGACAAGCTAACATCGGGCCTATCGAGACGTCCGTGTTCGCGTTCGCCACCGACCTGATGGACGAGGGCATGGCGGCCGTGCTCGACAACGTGGCCGGGCGTGCAGGCCTCGGCGGCGTCACGATGGCCGCAGCCTACCATCACGGGCGCGACATCTTCCCGCACAACCCTGCGCGCAAGGTCCATTTCCTGGAAGGGGGGTCGGTCTTCTTTCAGCCCGATCCAAACCGCTATCGAGGCTTGACCCTTCAGCCGCGGGTGAGCCGGCTCGCGCTTGAGTCCGACGTGCTCGCGAACCTCGGCCAGGAAGCCGCCGCGCGATCGCTGCGGATTCGGGCGTGGACCGTCTACCTCCACAACTACACCCTCGGTGAGGCGCATCCGGAATGCGCCTGCCGCAACGCCTTCGGCGACGCCCACCTGACCGACCTCTGCCCGGCCAACCCCGAGGTGCGCGGATACGTCAAGGCGCTGACCGCTGACATCGCATCGAAGGGAGTCGCCATGGTGGCGGCGGAATCGCTCCACTTCCACGGCCTGGAGCACGGGTTTCACCACGAGCGCTATTTCATCGAGCTCGGTGCGTTCGGCCGCTACCTGCTCGGGCTCTGTTTCTGCGAGCACTGCATGGCGGCCGCGCGGGAGCGCGGGGTAAACGCCGAATCGCTGCGGACCGAAACGCGCCGCGAGCTCGAGCGCCGCTTCGATGCACAGCCCGACCCGGAGGAGCCGGCGACCGTGCGCGAACGGGTTGGCACATTCGCGGGCGGGGAGCTGTCGGCTTACATCGAAACCAGGTCCGAGACTGTGGTCTCCCTCGTCGCCGAGGCCGCGCTCTCGGCCGCCTCGGAGGGCGCCGGCTTTGCGTTCATCGACCTGTCTGGGGCTGTCAAGGGCTACGCCACCGGGCGCCCGGAGGGCGACCCTGCCCCCGCGACGGCATGGCAGTTCGGCATCGACATCGCCGGGGTGGCGGCGGCCTGCGGCCAGGTCGAGGCCATCGGATACGCGGCCGACCCTGAACGGCTCCGCCTCGACCTCGCTGCTTATCGGTCGATCATCGGCCCGGATCGACGGCTGTCGGTGATCCTGCGCCCGATGGCGCCCGACTGCGACTCAGCAGAGAATCTGGCCGCAAAGCTGGCGGTGGCGCGCGAGTCGGGCGTCACCGAGGCCGGCTTCTATCACTACGGCTTCATGCGCCTCGAGTCGCTCGACCTGATCCGCTCCGCTCTGCGCTTGTAGCAAATCAGGGGACGCGCCAGCGCTCTGTGCAGTGCACCGAGCGGGAGTCAACCCTCCATCAGGAGCGGCCGAGGATCCGGCCGGGCAGGCGGCCGGTCGGCAGCCCATCGCTCACGACCGGCTCTCCGTCGACGAGGACGTGAATGATCCCTGATGGTGCCACGCGGCCGTTTTCCCAAGTGCTTCGGTCGGCGAGCGTGGTGGGATCGAAGACTGTGACGTCTGCAGCCCTGCCGGCCTGGAGCAGGCCGCGGTCTCTTAGCGAGAACCGTTCGGCGGGCTGACCGGTGACCTTGCGCACAGCCTGCTCCAGGGTCAACGTGCCGCCCCGAACATGCTCGCCCACGATCCGAGCGAAGGTGCCGAAGCCGCGCCGGTGCGGCCGGCTGCCCATGTAGATGCCATCGGTGGACCCGATGTACAGGGGGTGGGCGATCGTCCGCCGGAGAATCTCCTGGCCGTCGATCGACTCCGGCCAGTGGTAGATGGCGAGGGCGCGGCCTGCATGGCTTGCGAGCAGGTCGAAAAGGCAGTCGACATCTGCCTGACCCGACTGGCGGGCCAGGTCGCCGATGCTTCGACCCTCGAGTGCCTCGCCCGCCTCGACGCAGCTGAGCATGATCTCGCCGCGCTCGCCGATTCGCTCGGCCGTCTCGCTCCGGAGCCGCTCGCGCTCGGTCTCGCTGGTCAGCCGATTCATGCTGGCGCGATAGCCGCCGGCCTGGGCCCATTCGGGCAGCATCATCAGGAGGTGGGTGCACGCAGCCGAATACGGATACATGTCGAAGCTGATGTCCACCCCTGACGCCTCGGCCTCGTCCAGGAGGACGGCGGCCGTGTCGTCGACAGCGAGGTGGGAGATGTGGACCTTGACCCCGGAGCGCCGACCGATCTCGAAGCTCTCCCTACTTCCCTGTTCGACCCGACTCCAGTAGCCGCGCTGATGAGGCGCGTACACGCCTCCGGTCTCACGCACCACGCGACACAGCTCGATCAACTCGCTGATGTGGGAAAGTGCGCCGGGCTGATACTCGAGCCCGGCGGACATCCCAACCGCGCCGGCGTCCAGCCATGCGGCCAGGTGGGCCTTCATGGCTCGCATCTGGTCGGTAGAGGGGGATCCTGGCTCCCACCCCATCGCCGCGACCTTGATCGCAAGGTGGGGCGCCTGCGGGACAAGGTGGTTTGGAATCCGGCCTTCGAACAGCGCCAGGTAGCCCGCCACCGAGGACCAGTCCCAGCCGATGTCTGGGTCCCCGTAGAAGACCTGAAGGTAATCCTTGACCTCTTGCAGCCGCCCCGGCTCGAGCGGCGCCCAGCTGAACCCGTCGGGCGACATCAGCTCAGCAGTCACGCCATCCAGAACGCCGGCGAACTGGTCGACCCCGCCCAGCCGCGCGAGCTCGGAATGCACGTGGACGTCGATGAAGCCGGGGGCGACGGTCAAACCCCTTGCATCGATGACTCGCGCCGCTCGGGCTCCTTCGAGAACGTCGACCGCCGCCACACTGCCGCCTGCGATACCGACGTCCAGGCGCGCACGCGGCGCGCCGCTCCCATCGACGACCTCTCCGCCCGTGATCAGCACGTCGAAGTCCACGGTCTAGGAGTCCAGGTCTTCGCTTCCCGCCTCGGCCAGCAGCTCCCGAGTCATCCGAAAGCTGCCGGCGAGCAAGCCGCCGTCGACGACCAGCACAGCGCCGGTGATCCAGGAGGCATCATCCGAGGCCAGGAACAAGGCAGCATTGGCGATGTCGTCCGGCTCACCGACCCGGCCCAGCGGGTACCACTTGACAAGGCGCTCGAACACGTCAGGGTCGCGGTCGATCCGCTGCTGCCAGATCGGAGTGCGGATGGTGCCGGGCGCGATCGCGTTGCACCTGATTCCGTGCGCTCCATAGCGCACGGCGATCCCCTGGGTGAGGTTGATCATGCCGGCCTTGGCCGCGCTGTAAGCCTCGTTCCCGAGCGCCGAAAGCCCGTTGACCGAAGCGATGTTCACTATCGCGCCGCCCCGCCGCTCGATCATCGAGGGCAGTACGGCTTTGGAGCAGAGAAAGACGCTCTTGAGCACGACGGCCACGTCGCGGTCCCAGGTGGCTTCATCGATCTGGAGCACATCGTCGCCGTCGGCGATTGCGGCGTTGTTGACGAGCACGTCGACAGGGCCGAGCCGTGAGCCCACGGCCGCGACCATCGAATTCACGTCCCGGGCCTGGCTGACGTCCGCGCGGATCGCTGCCGCCTGCCCGCCCGCGCTGGAGATCTCGGCCGCGACCGCGTCGGCTCGGTCGCCCAGCCAGTCGACCACCGCCACCTTCGCGCCCTCGGCAGCGAACCGCTGCACCATGGCACGCCCGATCCCAGAGCCCCCACCGGTAACGATGACGACCCTGTCGTTGAACCGCACTCAGATCAACCCGTCAATCAAAGAATGCCGTGTTCCGCGAAAACGTCTCGGATGCTCGCTCCCTTGCTCAAGATGTCGCGCATCGTGTTCTCTCCTGCGACCTTGTCGATCGCGCGGGCGACCACCTCCTCCTCGATCGCGGCGGGCACGACCACGCAGCCGTCGTCGTCGGCGACCACCAGGTCGCCATCAGCAACCGACACGCCTCCAACGGGAATCGCGCTCCGGATTGCGACGACCTCGAGGCGTCCCTTGGAGTCAGCCGGTGAAAGCCCGGTTGCGAAGACCGGGAACTTCATGTCCACGATGCCCCAGCTGTCGCGGCTCATGCCATCGAGGACCACGCCGCGCCCGCCCCGTGCGCGAGTATGAGTGCTCAGCAGCTCGCCCCACAGCGCAGCGCGCGACTCGCCCTGTACTGCCCCCACCACCACCTCCCCCGGCTGCAGGCCGTCGAGCAGCTCCATGAGGAGCTTGTATGGCTCGGGCGGCAGCTCGCTGACTTCGATGGCGAGCATGGTCGCGGCCCGGCCGACGACTTTTGCGCCCGTGTAGAGGGGCCGCACCTCCGGCCGCATGACCTGATGCCTGTGACCTGCATCATCGAGGACATCGGACAGGACCGACGAGTAGAGGTGCTTCGCAATGTGGTCGAGATAGCCGGCTGCGAACCTGTCCAAGTCCTCCCCCCTTAACCCACGGAGCTCAACGCGCCCGCGCGCGCAGACCAATCGCAAGCTTCTCCGCTTCTGCGACCACCGCCTCCTGGTGCGGCTGGATCTCCTGCCCGCCGAACGCAGCCAAGAGGTCGAGAAGAGGATCCGCGAGCCCGGAACGAATGCCGGCCATCTCCTCCAGTATCGCGAGCCCGCAATAGGGCACATACGCGGGCGAGTAGCCGCCTTCATGGCAGGCGACCAGCCGTCCGCCGCAAACATCGTGCGCGACCTCGAGCACGGTCTGAGTCAGCTTCCTGTAGCCGTCGCTCGTCATCATCATCGAGGCGAGCGGATCCATCGCGCTGGCGTCCAGGCCGGATGCGACCAGGATGAGCTCGGGGCGGAAGGCCCTCAGCGCAGGCGCGACCACTCGGTCGAAGGTCGCGACGTATGCGCCGACTCCCGACCCCGGTGGGAGCGGGACGTTGATGTTGTAACCCTCGCCCGCTCCAGAGCCCGTATCGCCGATGGCGCCCGAGCCAGGCGGGTAGTTGTTGTCCTGGTGGATCGAGATTGTCAGCACCGTCGGGTCGGAGTAGAAGGCGTGCTCGGTGCCGTTGCCGTGATGAACGTCCCAGTCCACTATCGCCACTCGCGACAATGCCCGCGCCTGCCGGGCGTGCGCGGCCGCGAGAGCGGTGTTGGCGAAGATGCAAAAGCCACGGCCCTGGTCTCTCTCTGCGTGATGGCCGGGCGGCCGCACAAGGGCGTATGCGTTGTCCACCGTGCCGTCGAGGACCGCCTCTACCGCGGTCAAGCAGCCGCCGGCCGCAAGAAGCGCGATCTCGTAGGAGCCATGACCGAACGGCGTCTCCTCACCTGCATCCCCTCCGATCTCGGAGCTCGCCTTCTTGATTCGGGTCATGTAGTCGGCGGTATGCAGGCGGAGGACCTCGTCCTCGGTCGCCATTCGCGGTTTCAGCTGCACCAGGTGGTCCATCAGCCCGCTGACCTCGACCAGGTTGCGGATCCGTCGCTTGCCCTCGGCGCTCTCGATATGCCCGAGCGGCTGCACGGTGAGGCTCGCCGGCGTCACCCACGCCGACGTGCCTGTGTCGTGCCACATGTAGAGCTCGTGCCAGACGAATCCTGTGGTCAGCTCAACCCACCTCCACGCTGTGATTCGGGAGTTGCGCCGGCAGCCGATGCCGCTTGTTCGCCTGGTGCGGTGGGGGTCGGTGGCTCGGGGCCCAGGTACTTGTCGTATGCCCTGCGGATCAGCGGCCACAGGCCCTGGGGTGCGAACACGGCGATCACCGCCAGGATCAATCCCTCGAACAGGGCCCTGTAGTCTCCGATCGCGACCAGGTACTGGTCGAGGCCGATGATGATCGCCGCGCCGAGTATTGGGCCGGCAAAAGTCCCCCAACCTCCGATCACGATCATCGCCAGCAGGTCGATGATGCGCGGGAAGTCGAACACCGATGTCGAGATGCCGCCGTTGTAGTGGGTCATGTAGCCGCCGGCAAGCCCTGTGAAGAATGCGCTGATCGCGAACAGGATGAGGCGGATCCGGAACTGGTTGATGCCCCTGCTGACCGCGTACGTCTCGGAGTCGCGCAGCGCCGTGACCGCGACTCCAAGCGGCGAATGGATCACGCGCCAGATCACGAAGCTGGCAATGGCGAAGATGACCAGCGCGACATAGTAGAGGTAGATGGTCCGCTGCTCGCCTATGGCGTCGCCAAACTGGAAAGTGGGCACGGAGACCAACCCATATCCGCCGCCGCTGATGAAGCGCGGCCCTGTGACCGTGAAGACGTGCGCAAGCTCGTGGAATGCGAGTGTGAGGAGCACGACATACACGCCTCGAAGGCGGAGGGTCGGGAGGCCGATGCCGACGGCGGCGATCAATGCGACCACCGGCGAGAAGAGGATGGCGATGAACGGGTTCCAGCCCAGGCTGTGCGCCAGCACGGCAGTGGTCCATCCGCCTACCGCGAACAGGGCGACCTGCGCGAAGGAGTAGATGCCCCCGTAGCCCATCACGAGGTTCCACGATTGGGCGACCACCGCCTGCATGAAAAACAGGATCAGCAGGGTGACCAGGTAGTCTCCGATCGTGAGCCTGGTCAGCACCAGGGGGAGCACGATCCCGGCCAGCAGCGTGCCGCCGACCGCCAGAAAGGAGACACGGCGCCAGGGGGCCGCGGCCTGGTCCAGCGCAGGCCGGGCGGTCGCAGCCGGAGCGACAGCGCCGACGCTCACAGCCGCCTCACCTCGCCAATGCCGAACAGCCCGTTGGGTCGCACGATCAGCATCAGGATGATGAGGACAAACACCCCCGGCTGAGCCCAGGCCACGCCGTAGAAGACCTCGACGAAAGATTCGAATATGCCGAGTACGAACCCGGCCACAAGAGCCCCCCGGATGCTGCCCAGGCCGCCGAATATCGTCACGATCAGCGCCTGGATCATCGGATTGAAGCCCGAGTTCGGATTCAGGAAGAAGGACGGGGACAGCAGCACTCCGGCCAGCCCGGCGAGGGCCCCGCTAATGGCTATGACGATGCCGTACGTCTGCACGACAGGGATCGACATCAAGCTTGCCGCTTCGATTTGCTGCGAGACCGCGCGGATGGCCATCCCCTGTCGCGTGTAGGTGAGAAACAGGTAGACGATGGCGAAGAGCGCCAGCGAGGTCCCGATCACGAGGAGGCCCTGGTAGGTGATCTGGACGCCCGCCACCACTGTCGAGCCGGACAGCACCGGCGGGACGACTTTGTACTCTGGGTTGAAGATGAGTAGCGCGGCCGCCGAGACCGCGATCGAGATACCGACTGTGGCGACCAGCGTCGAGTTGTCGAATCCCGGCTTGCCGAGCACCGGACGTATGAAGACGAGGTGCATCAGGTAGGCGAAGGCGGCCGCCGCCAGCACCCCGAATGGAAGGGCGACAAGGATCGGCATGTGCAGGCTCGCCACGACCCAGTACGCCCCGTACGCGCCGACGACGAAGAGCGCCCCGTGGGCCAGGTTGAGAAGCCGGACCGCGCCCCAGACCAGCGTCAGGCCCAGGGCCATCAGCCCGTACACGGCGCCGAAGAGAACGCCTCCCCACACTGCCTGGACGAACTGCGTGCTCACCCGAGGTAGCTCTCCAGCAGAGCCTTGTCGCGAAGAAGCTCCTCGGCCGGGCCCTCGCGGACCAGCGATCCGGTCTCCAGCAGGTAGACGCGGTCGGCCAGGCCGGCCACATGGTTCGCGTTCTCATCGGCGAGCAGGAGCGACATGCCGCCGTCCTTGACAGTCTGGATGCTCGCATAGATCTGCTGCGTGGTCAGCGGCGCGAGCCCCAGCGAAGGCTCGTCGATGAGCAGGATCTCGGCCTTCGACATCAGGCCGCGTCCGAGCGCCAGCATCCGCCGCTCGCCACCGGAGAGGCTGCGCGCCAGCTGGCCGCCGCGCTCCTTGAGCCAAGGAAACAGCTCGTAGACCCTGCCCAGGCGCACGTTGCGCTCTGCCCACGTCGGACCGTGATACGCACCCATCAGCAGGTTCTCGAGAACCGTCATTTCGGGAAAGAGCAGGTCCCCCTGCGGGATGTGCACCACCCCCGCGGCGGCGATGACATCCGCGCGCCAGCGGGTGATGTCCTTGCCGTTGAGGAGGACCTGGCCCGCCCGTGGGGGCAGCAGGCCGGTGATGGCTCGGAGCAGCGTCGTCTTTCCGTGCCCGTTCGGACCAAGGACGATGACGCCTTCGCCGTCGTTGACGACCAGGTCGATGCCGTGGAGCACCTCGCTCCCCGCGTAGCCGGCGACGAGGCCCTTGACCTCAAGCATTTGCCGGCTCCGCGTCAGGCCCCATGGGACGGAGCGTGCCGAGATACACCTCGATGACGCGCGGGTCGCGAAGGACCTTCGAAGGCGGGCCCTCGGCGATCTGTTGGCCGTGATGGATGACGAGGATGCGGCCGGCCAGGGCCTGGACCGCTTTCATGACGTGCTCGATCATCAGGATGGTCACACCGGTCCGGGAGACCACCCGAATCAGGTCGATCATCTGCGTCCGCTCGGCCGGATTGAGCCCGCCAAATGGTTCGTCCAGCAGGAGCAGCTGGGGATGCGTCGCGAGGGCGGTCGCCAGCATCAAACGCTTGCGGGCCAGGACGGGAAGGCTGCCGGCTGCCGCCCGCTGCTGACCGGCCAGGCCGCACAACGCGAGCGCATCCAGCGCGGCCCCGATCGCCGAGTCGTTGAAAGAAATGAAGGGGTTCTCGCCGACGCGCCCAAAGGTGCCGCCGACAAGGACGTTGGTCAGGACGGTCTGGCTGTCGAAGGCAACAGTGGTCTGGAAGGTGCGCGCCAGACCGAGGCGGCATATGTCGTGCGGTCGCAAGCCCTGGATCTCGCGGTCACGGAACCTGATCGCGCCGCTGGTGGCCGGATTGATCCCCGAGATGCAGTCGAAGAGAGATGTCTTACCGGCGCCGTTGGGCCCGACGATGGCGTAGACCTCGCCGGGCTCAACAGCAAAGCTCAGCTCGCTGACCGCAAGGAGCCCTCCATAGGCCTTGCTGACCTTCTGGCACTCGAGGATCGCCACCTGTCGAGCCCGGTCTTGCGGCCTCTTTCGACCCTTACTTCATCCAGGGGGGCAGCACGAACGCGCCGCTGGTGAAGGGCGCGGGGGACACCACCTTCTGCTGGCCGTCCTGGATCTGGACGATGATGTGCGGCTGGCCCAGGGACGCGTCCTTTGTCTGCGCCGGGAACTGCTTACCGGTGTGGTTCTCGAATGAGATCGACCCGGTGGTGCCGCGCCAGATGACCGACTCGGTCGCCTTCGCCACAGCCTTGTAGTTCTTCGGGTCGCCAGACATGGCTACGGCCTCGGCCCACACCATGACCTCGTCGTAGCAGCCGCCGGCGTTCGCCCAGCCTGGCTGGGCTCCGAACTTCGCCGCGTAGCGCCCCCGGAAGTCGTCGCCGATCTTGTCGGGTAGCAGGCCGAGCACCGTCGCCCAAACAACGCCGTTGGCGGCGTTGCCGGCAAGCGTGAGGTACTCGGGAACCGACGGCCCGTACTGCTGGTAGAGCAGGGTCTTGGGAGTGGAGCCCCCGACCCACGCCTTGGCCATCGCCGCATCGTCGGCGGGCGAGAAGTCGCTCGTGAATAGCACGCTCGGCGCCGCCTGCTTGACCTTGGATAGCACAGGTCCCCAGTCGGGCACCGAGCCCTCGGAGACGCCGTCCGAGCTGACGACTGTCCATCCGCGCGCCTTGATCTCGGTCTCGAACCCGGTGGCAATCACCGTTCCGTATGCGCTCTTCCCGCTGATGATCGAGCAGGTCTTCGCACCAAGTTTGAGCAGGTTAGTGCCGAGGGCGCCGTCGACCCAGACGGCGAAGCCCTGCCCATACCAGGCTTCGGTCGGGTCGCACTGGAAGATGCCCCAGTACTTGTTGGGGTTGTCCGTGTAGCGCTTGACCCATGCGACCTGCGTGTTGACGTTGTAGTACAGCAGCCCGGCGTTCGCGACGATGTCGAACTCGGGACCGGATGCAAGGTGGTAGCCGGAGAAGATCACGTCGGGCTTCTCAACGCTCACCGCCCGGTTGAAGGCGGCGGTGATCTGGTCCGTGTTCGAGTCCTTGTCGTCGATCTCGACGTAGTCGAGGTGCCACCCAATCAGCCCGCCTCGCGCGTTTATCTCTTGGACGGCCAGCTTCACGCCGTTCGCCATCTCCTTGCCGTCCGACGCGATCGCGCCGCCGGTCGGAAAGATGCAGACGACCTTCAGGCTGCCCCTAGAGCCCGCGCCGCCTCCGGTGGACGACTTGGGGGCGAGCTGGTTGCCCGCGACCCCGCCGATCACCAACCCGCCGACGGCACCGATGGTGCCGGCAAGCATCGACCTCCGGGTCACGTCGCGCTGAGTGAAAGATCCGCTCGCCACTTCTATCCTCCCTGAACTGACCTGATGTGAAAATCGGAGACCACGCGCCGTCAGACCTTGTAGTCGACCTTGACCGGTTTACCGTTGTTTGCCGCGGACTCGTCGATCGCGAAGCACAGCGCCATCGATTTGTACGAGTCGTAAATCGATGCATGCGACTCGACGTTGTTCTCGATGCACTCCATGAAGTGCCTGATCTCGGGGACGAACGGGTGATGTGTCACATCGCCTGAATCGGGCTCGATGGTCGGGAAGCTCCAGTAGTTCAGTGAGCCTGGGTAGTGCTTTCTGGAGAAGACCCTGTTGTTCTGGATGGTCCCCTCGGTCCCGAAGAGACGGACGTTGAAGATGTAAGGCGTCTCGCCTTCGATCACGGAGGAAAGCTTGCCCACCGCGCCTTGCTCGAACCGGAGAGAGGCCACTATGGCAGGGTCGTACTCGTAGTTGAGGTCCTTCTTGGGGCCGGCGGAGAAAGCCGCCACGTCGCTGACCTCTCCCGCGAAGTACCGGATCGCGTCGGCCGCGTGGCAGCCCGCACTGACGAACGAGCTACCGCCCTTCTTCGATACCGCCCACGAATAGCTCGGGTACTCGGTCTTCATGGGATGCCAGTAGTCGGCCTCGGCATAGATGATCTTTCCGACCACGCCGTCTGCCTGGAGCTGCTTGACAGTCTCGAACTGCGGGTTCCATCGGAGGACGAAAGAGGTGACGCTCTTCACCTTGGCATCCTTCACGGCGTGGTAGATGCGCTTCACCCCGTCGTAGTCCAGCGCGATCGGCTTCTCGATCACAATGTGGCGGCCCGACTTCGCCGCCCTCTCGAGCTGGAGCGGTCGCACGTCAGGAGGCGTGCATGAAGCGACGATCTTGACGCGGTCGTCGTTGAACAGCTCGTCCTCGGATGCGTACTCGCGCGCTTCGACACCGTGCTGTTTGAGCAGCCGGCCGGCCTTACCGGGCGTGTGGCTGTAGATGCCGGTTAGCTCGGTGAGCGGATGGTCGCGGAATGCCTTGACATACTCGCCCGCAACCCAACCCGCGCCGAGGATCGCCACCCCGTACTTCTTGCTCATCGCGTGCTTGCGCCCACCCCCAAGTTAGTGGGTAGCCTATGTAGCCCCGGCTGCGCTGTCAAGCGAACAGGAGCGCGCGGTACGCGATGTTAGAGTCTTGCCGCGACGCAAATCGTTGGCGTGCAAGCGCGAGGAGGGCGATTGGCTTACGACAGGAAGCAGGGTGGGCATCACGTCGCGCAGGCGAATCGACCCGACTACCGCCTCGAGGTTGGCCGGGCCGAGGTGCCGGTGGGCGAGGCACGCGGCTTCTCGATTCTGGACCCGGAGCGCGCGGCCACTCTGAAGGCCTGGGTGGCGTCCCTCATCCCCGCCGCAGGGAGGCGGCCCGACGCGGCGGAGGTAGGCGCCGCCGAATACATCGACGCGACGGTTTTCAAGGTGCCGGCGCTGAGACCCTCGCTGCTCCAGGCCATCGACAGGATTGAGCGTATTGCGGCAGCGAGGGCGCAACGGGCCTTCATCAGCTGTACTGCTGACGAGCGCGAGCGCCTGCTGCGCGAGTTCGAGGCGGAGGACTCGACCGACGCCTTCAACATGGTGCGCGACTTCACATACGAGGCGTACTACGGCCATCCCCGCGTGTTGACGGCGCTGGAGGCTGACACCGGCTGGAGCAGCACCTCGCCCACCAAGGGGAGCCCGATGTCATCGTTTGACGCCTCCCGCCTGGAGAGGGTTCGCTCGCTGCCGCCGCGGTGGCGGAGGGTGAGCGAAGCGATCCGGAAGGCATGAGCGCCGAGGCCGCGGCGGACGTTCTCGTCATCGGGTCGGGAGCGGCCGGCGCAGCGCTGAGCATGCGGCTCTCCGAGCGTGGCGCGAGCGTCGTCTGCCTCGAGCAGGGCGACTGGATCGACCGCTCCCGGCTGCCGAAAGCTCACCTCGACTGGGAGGTCCGCGGCCGGCGCTTCTGGGCGGCCAACCCCAATGTGCGGCGCTGGCCGGCCGATTACCCGGTGGGCAGCGATGGCGACAACCCTGTCGACATCTACATGTACAACGGGGTTGGCGGCAGCACTGTCGGTTTCGCCGGGAACTACTGGCGTCTGGCGCCCTCGGACTTCCGGGTCCGCACGCTCGACGGGGTCGGAGTGGACTGGCCCCTGACCTACGAAGACCTCGCGCCTTACTACACAATCAACGAGTCGGTGGTCGGCGTGGCGGGCCTCGCCAACGACCCATGCGGCCCCGAGAGGGACGCGCTCCCGCTGCCGCCTGCGCCGCTGGGCCGGCCGGGCGAGCTGCTGAGGGACGCGTACGAGAAGCTGGGTTGGTACTGGTGGCCGACGGAGCAGGCGATCGCGACGACCGCCCACGCCGGCCGGTCCGCCTGCGACAACCGAGGCTGGTGCACGTTCGGCTGCCCACAGGCATCACTCGGCACGGCGGACGTGACCTACTGGCCGACGGCTCTGAAGAATGGGGTTGAGCTTCGCACCAACGCGCGGGTTCGTGAGATAGCGACAGGACCCGACGGGCGCGCTACCGGCGCCATCTATTACGACCAGGACGGGGCGATAAAGGAGGCGCGCGCGGCGGTCGTCGTGATGGCCTGCGGCGGCCTCGGAACTCCTCGGCTGCTGCTGCTCTCCTCGTCAGCACGCCACCCGAACGGCCTGGCGAACTCGAGCGGACTGGTCGGGAAGAACCTCATGACGCATGTGCAGAGCTTCGCGGTCGGACTCTTCGACGAAGCCGTCGAGGGTTGGCACGGGACCTGGGGCGGGACGGTCTCCACGCGCCAGTTCTATGAGACTGACCCGTCGCGCGGTTACACGCGCGGCTTCATCATGAGCGGCAACCGGGGCTGGTCCCCGCTCAACCTGGCGCTGCAGGTTGCGCCCTGGGGCTCGGGGCATCATTCGGCGCTCGAGCAGCGAATCAACCACGAGATCGTCATGTACCTGTGTGGCGAGGACCTGCCAGAGCAGTTGAACCGGGTCGAGCTGGACTGGGAGCACCTGGACCAGTTCGGAATGCCTGGCATCCGCACCCACTACACGCTGGGCGAGAACAGCAAGCGGCTCGGGAACGACATGATCGCCCACGGGCGCCATGTGCTGGAGGCCGCAGGGGCCACGTCGGTCAGGGATTTCGGCCTGTCGCCGATCTGGGGCTGGCATCTGCTCGGGACCGCACGCATGGGAGACGATCCGCAGAGCTCCGTGGTCGACGGCTCCAACCAGGCGCACGATGTGCCTCGTCTCTTTGTCGTCGACGGCAGCAGCCTGCCCACCAGCGGCGGCGTCAACCCGACTGCGACCATCCAGGCGCTGGCCCTGAGGTGCGCCGATAAGATCTGGGACGCACGGCGGGAGTGGAGCTGAGGAACTCAAATCGCGTATTAAGCGGTAATCGATGCCATTAATCAGACAGACATAGATGAAGACGCGCGCGAGAAGCCGCCTGCCATACGAATCTTCCTTTCGATCACAGGGTGTCAGACTTGGCCCTTGAACCAGCCGGCGCTCGCTGAGCCGACGATCCGGGACGCGATGGCCGCGGCGGAGCGCATCCGGGCGCACCTGGCTCCCACTCCGCTTCGCCACTCGCCAGCGATCAGCGAGATGCTGGGCGCGGACGTCTACCTGAAGCACGAGCACCACCTGCCCACCGGCGCATTCAAGGTCCGGGGCGGGGTGAATCTGATCTCTCAGCTCACCCCGGAGGAGCGAGATGCGGGGGTGATAGCAGCCTCGACCGGGAACCACGGCCAATCCGTCGCGTTTGCGTCGCGACTGTTCGGCGTGAGGGCCATAGTCTGCGCGCCCGAGAACGCGAACCCCGGAAAGGTGGCCGCGATGCGGGAGCTGGGAGCGGAGGTGAAACTGGTCGGCGCCGACTACGACGAGGCGCGCATCGCTTGCGAGCAAATGGCCGCGACCGATGGTTATCGCTACATCCATTCCGGCAACGAGCCGCTGCTGATCGCGGGTGTCGCCACCCACACGCTCGAAATCCTTGGCGCGCTCCCACGCACCGACACGATCATCGTTCCGATCGGAGGCGGCAGCGGCGCAGCGGGCGCGTGCATCGTGGCGAAGGCGATCGACCCCGCGATCCAGGTCATCGGCGTGCAGTCGCAGGCGGCGCCCGCGGCTTACCGGTCCTGGCGCGATGGCCGGTTGGTGGAGGTGGCCAGCGGCACCTGGGCAGAAGGCCTTGCCACTGGTACCGCGTTCGAGCTGCCGCAGCGGATAATCCGCCGGCTGATCGACGACTTCGTGCTCGTGAGCGACGACGACATCAAAAGCGCGGTCCGCTCCCTGCTCGAACGCACTCGAACCGTCGTCGAGGGCGCCGGCGCTGCGCCGCTGGCCGCGGCCCTTGTGCTGAAGGACCGGCTGGCCGGGCGCCGAATCGTGCTCATTCTGAGCGGCGGCAACATCTCGGTTCCGCAGCTCCGAACCGTCCTGGGCGAGGGCTGAACACGTTGCCGGCACTGGACCTTCCGCCGCGCGTCGAAGAGTTCCTCAGGAGGCCGAACCCGGCCGTCATCGCGTGCATCCGCCCCGATGGTTTTCCAATGACGGTTGCCACCTGGTACGACTGGCAGGACAGCATGATCCTCGTCAACATGCGCGACAGTCGGAGCAGGCTGCGCTGGATGCGCGCGAACCCGAAGGTGAGTATCACAGTGCTCGACGAGGACTGGTATCGACACGTCAGCCTGTTCGGTTCGGTTGCGTCCATCGCCGACGACGTTTCGTTGGCCGACATCGACCGGCTGTGCCGCCGGTACACGGGAAAAGCCTTTGCCAACCGCGCGGCCAAACGCGTGAGCGCCTGGATCGAGCCCATGGGCTGGCACGGCTGGGACGACGGCGGTGAGCTCGCGAGCACCGCGGTGAGAACCTAGCCCGAAGCGCCCCCGGCCGGGCCCCAAACCTGGAAGCGCCCGTCGTCGCCAACGATACGGCGACCCGTCGCCGGCATCCGCGCAATCAACGCGGCGGTGGACTCGACGGACCGCAGGCTCCAGTCTTCACGGTCGATGACCACGAACCGGTCGGGCTCCAGCCGAACAGGTATGGTCGCGATCCGCATGCGGTCGGTCAGCCAGACGGCGGCGCCGTCGTCCGCGTAGACCGGGGCGCCAGGCGGAATCATTTCGGTCGCTGCCAGCAAACGATCGGCCGCGGCCGGGCGGGTGTACAGCCACGGATCAGCGCCAAGGGCCGGCGGGAGGGCACCCGCCGTGTAGCCGACGATGAGGGCGGGCACGGCGCATACGAGCAGCGCCGGAGCCGGCAGGCGTGCGATTGCTTTTCCGGCTGAAGTCGTCAACGGGTCCAGCAGCCGCCGTGCACCGAAACCGGCGGCCACGATCAGCGGGAACATGCCAAGGAGCGCGTAGTGGAGCTGCAGCCGCTCCTGTGGATCGTGACTGCTGAAGAGGTTCGCTGCAAGCGGCGGTATGACGAACAGAAGCCACCTCGGTGCGAATAGGGGCAAACCGAACAAGCCGACAAGCAGCCCCCCGAGCGCCAGCCATGGATCTGGGCGCAACAGGGCGACGACAAAGAAGTTGGGGCCTGGCTCGAATATCCAGGCGTAATACGAGAGGGCGGGGGAAACGCCGGCGCCGCGAATCAGCTCTTGGATCACTTCGACGGTCACCAGCCATGAGGCGGCAGCGACCATCAGCGCCTTCCCGTGGCGTTTCATGGCCGGAGACGCGTGCCGCCAGAGCAGGAGGCCGATGACGAAGGCTGTGTACGTCTGGTCCTCCTTGCAGCACAAGACCACGACCACGAGCACCCATAGAAGAAGGCGTTTCTCGCGCAACCCGGCCCAGGCGGCGAGCATGGCGGGCGCCAGAGCCAGGTTCTCCGGATGGAACTGGTCTCGGGCCGCCTCCTGCGTGGCGGCCCAGAACGGGATCGTCGCAGCCAGGGCCAGGGCCAGCCACATGGCTGCCGGTCGATCAGGAAGCAGGGCGCGGAGCATGAGGAATGCCGACGGCGCCGTTGCGGCGAGCCCTATGGCCGAGAACACCAGCGGCACGGCCGGATGCGGCCAGAGTCGCTCTACGGCCGCGATCGGGAGAAAGATGAGCTCCATGTGTATGCCCAGGAAGTTGTGGCCCAGCTCAAAGCTGCTCGCCCAACCGTGACCGCCGGCCAGGCTCCAGAGGACCTGCTGGCCCTGCCCGAGGTCCCAGACCGGCGCCGTCAGCCCGTAAAGCCGCTGCAGCTGCGTGTGCAGTATCCACGCGAAGGCGACCGCAGAGCTGAGCGCGAGCGCGAGAACAGACCAGGTCGTCGACAGCGCCCGGGTCCGCATTCGGACCGCGCGCCCCTTGGCGAGCCGCGCCTCCACCTCCACGTCGGGAAGGTTAGCCGCCATGGCCCCAGTCGCTCAGCTACGCTGAGGGCATGAGCAAGGGGTTCGGAGAATCCGACTTCGCGCAAGTGTTGAGTGACCGGGCGACAAGCGAGAGTGTCCGCCGCCTGCTCGATGAAAATCTGCGGCAGGCGCAGCGTGCCTCCAGCCGTCGCGCGCAGGGCGCGTACGGAGTTTGTGAGGACTGCGGGGAGGAGATCTCAGCCGAGCGGCTCAGCTTCCTCCCCGAGGCAACGCGCTGCGTGAGCTGCCAGGCCCGCCAAGAACACCCCTGAGTGTCTCGCTAGGCTGGAACCGCCCGGTGATCGGTCTTCGCAACGAGCTTCGTGTCGTGTCTCGGCGACTGCTGACAGGGCGCCTGATGCCGATCCTTATCGGCGGCGCCGTGTTGCTCATCATCGGGTCTCGCCTGATCGCACCGGTGCCGGCCGGCGCCATTCACAGCGAGCTCGCACGGCTTCAGAGCGCCAACGAGGTCACGGGCTTCGTATTGATGATCGTCGCTTTCCTCGGCTCGTACCTGCTCGTGGCGCCCGACCTGCACGTCGAGTTCGAGAGCATGACCATCGGCGGCGGGACGCGACCAGTCACGTTCGCGGCCGCACGCCTGCTGGCGGGCGCAGGCGGACTCCTCGTCACCACATTGGTCCTGGGGCTCACCGTGGAGGCTCTGGACATCGGTGGCCGCTATCAAAGGGAAGAAGCTCTTCGCCTGGTGGTTCTCTTTGCCGATGCCCTGCCGGTCTTCGTGCTTGCTTTGGTCCTGACGTGTCTCTTCGGTCGCGTAGCCGGGCTAATCGGAACGTTCATCTTGCTGTCGGTCGGATACGACGCTGCGTATCAGCGCGCAGCGGCGACGGATCAGTTCATCGATCCGAGCGGCCTCTACTCCGCCGAGCAGCTGGTTGCCTGGGTGGCGCCCCGCCCGCTGATGGATCCGCTTCCAGGGATTTCCTTCAAGGACCTGAGCGTCGCCCTGCAGCAGTTCCCGGTTCGGGAGGGACGCGCGGTGTGGGGCGCAGACCTGATCCAGGTGTCTGGATCAGTCGAGATCGCGCAGTACGCCGCCTACCTGGTTGCGCTGGCCGCCCTGCTCTACATCGTTTGCCGGTTTCGCGCGAGGCGAGCGCGCGCTCGCTTTCACCTCGTCCCAGCCTGGCTGGAAGCGCGAAGAGCGGACGGTCCACAAAATCGCGGGTGAGGACGTAAGCCTCGCCCCACGGCTGCGCCGCGGGGGCCCCTGATGGACGCTGCGCCATTTCGTGACGCATGCCGCGCCTGGCGGCGGCTGTCGCGAAGATGAGCACGTACGCGGGTGACGGCCGGAAGTGTTTTTGAATGTGCGCCCTGCGCGCGCCCGGCGCCGGCCTACAGATCGCGCCAGTCAATTACGACAAGGCGATTTGTCGCTCAGGCGGACTCTGCCAGCCTCACCGCGCCCGCGACTGGCGGCTCCTCGAGCCGCAGCGTCGCCGGGCCGAGCCGGCTGCGGACGGCCGATTCGAGCCTCGCGTGGTTCAACAGGAGGCCGCCGGCGAGAACGACAGGGCCCTTGATCGAGAGCGCGACCCGCACGCGCTCGACCAGGTGGGCGAGGCCGTCGGCCGCACGCGCGATCATGGCCTCGACGCCCGCGTCGCTGGTGGCGGTGTCGAAGACGACATGCGCGAGCGCGGCCCAACGGCGGGGCTCACGGAAGCTGTGCAGGCGGCCTGTCAGCTCGCCCGTATTCCGCACCCGGGCGGCGGTGAGCAGCGCCTCGCCGAGCGGCCCAGCAGGCTCACCTGCCTCCGCACGGCGCATAACCTCGCGGGCCGCCTCTCGCGCGAACCAAACCGCGCTGCCGTCGTCGCCGAGCAACCAGCCCCAACCCCCGGCCCGCGACTCGCGGCCATCGCGGTCGCGACCGTAGGCGACCGAACCTGTGCCGGCGATCAGCGCAATTCCCGTGTCCATACCCGCGGCGGCAAGGACCAGCCTGGTGTCATGCACGACGGAGACTCGGCACCCAGGAAGCAGGCGAGCCAGCAGCTCCTCCAGGCGACCTCGCGCCTCAGGCACCTCTGCTCCGGCAGCCCCGGCGCAGCACGCAACAGGGTGCATCTGGCCGAGCTCGGCGAGCAGCGCTGTGAGACGGCGCTCCGCAACGGCGGGCGGGAGGGCGGCGACGTTTGCGCCAGGGCCATCCGCCTCGCCGAGAACCCGGCCGCCGGCGCTCAGGCGCGCCCGGCTCGATGAACCACCGATGTCCAAACCGAGGACAGAAGGCGCGGGTGAGGACGCGATTCCTCCCCCGCGGAACCCCCTCTTGTTACCTGCCACGCCTGGAGGTGTTTGGAACTGCAGGCCTGGGTGACGGCCGGACTGAATCCGGCCTACTGGCGGCGGCCCTAGTCTGTTGGCGTCTTGTTGCGAGCCGGAAGTCACCAGGTGCGGGTGAGCGGCGCGGGTGAGGACGTAAGTCCTCCCCCGCGGAACCCCCTCCTGTTACCTGCCACGCCTGGAGGTGTTTGGAACTGTAGGCCTGGGTGACGGCCGGAATTGCGTTTGAACATGCGCCTTGCGCGCGCCCGGCGCCGGCCTACTGGCGGCCCTAGTGTGTTGGCGTCCTGTTGCGAGCCAGAAGTCACCAGGTGCGGGTGACCTTGTTGAGGGCGCGTGGGCGATCCGGGTCGATGCCGCGCGCCAGCGAGACTCGGTGCGCGAGCAGCTGACCGAGAACCGCAAGGGTGAGCGGCGTTAGGTCTTCCGGAAGCCCGGAGTCGATGCCAACCACTGCTTCACGGTCGAAACCGCCGGCATCGCCGTCGAATATCCCGATCACCTTGCAACCGTACCCGCCGAGTCGCCGCGCAACCGCCTCGAGGTCGGCCGCGACAGGACCACCGCCACCGACGAACAGCACCGGAAAGCTCTCGTCGACCACGGCGATGGGGCCATGCTCGAAGTCTGCTACCGACCAGGCGCGGGCGAGGACATAGCTGGTCTCCGTGAGCTTGAGGGCAACCTCCTCGGCGGTCGCAAGGTTGAAGCCGCGGCCGAGCACGATCGCGCGGGGCCCCAAAAGAGCCGGTGCCAGGCGGTCCAGCTCGAGCTCGCGTCCGATGGCTTCAGAAAGTGCGTCCGGTACCCTTGCCAGGGCCTGATCGAAAGCCTGCTCGGGGTCGATCGCCTGCGATAGAAGCGCGAGCGCAAGCAGGCTCGCGGTGTAGGTCTTGGAGGCGGGCACGCTCTGCTCGAGGCCGGCTCCGAGCGGGAGCACCAGCTCCGCCGCGCCGGCCAGCTTCGAGCCCCCGTCATTGGTAAGAGCCACCGTAAGCGCCCCCTGCCTCGCTGCTTCCTCGATCACCGCGATCACGTCGGGCGACGAGCCCGATTGCGAGATGCCGATGACGCACTCGCCCACCAAACGTGGTGGGCTCGAGTAGTGGGTGAAGAGCGACGGCGCGGCCAGCGCAACGAGGGCTCGATTGCGCTTGCCGAAGAGATACTTGGCATAAAGGGCGGCGTGGTCGGAGCTGCCTCGGGCCGCGATCAGAAAGCCGCGAGGCCTCACGTCGCGAATTCGCGCACCGATGGAGTCGACGGTGGCGCGGCCGCCCGCGAGCATTCCGGCAGCGATCTCCGGCTGCTCGCCGATCTCGTCTCGAAAGCGGCTCACCGGCTAGGTGGCTCGTCCCGCTGATGCGGCGGGAGCCGGCTCCCGGCGCGCTCCCCTGCGGCGGAACTTTACCTCGCCTCCGACCATCGTCAAGCGGACGCGACGATCTCGGTCGAGGACGACCAGGTCCGCGCAGGCGCCCACCCGGATGCGGCCAAGCGACCGCTCACCCAGCACCCGCGCCGGCACCGTGGATGCCATGCCGATCGCGCGCGCGACACTCATCCCCGGTAGCTCGGACATGCGCCGGACGAGGTGATCCATTGTGGCCACGCTGCCCGCCAGCGTACCGTCCTCGAGCCGGACGGCATCGCCGTCGCTGACGACGCGCTGGCCCGAGAGCATGTACGAGCCTACCGGCATGCCGGCGGCCGCGGTCTGGTCGGTGGTCAACGCCACGTGCGACGCGCCCTTCGCCCGAACGACCTGCTCCCACACCGCGGGGTGCACGTGCTCTCCGTCCGAGATCAAGCCGACCGTCACCTTGGGATCGAGGAGAAGCGCGAGAGCGATGCCGGGGCGCCGGTGGTGGACCGGCGTCATCGCGTTGTAGATGTGGGTCCCAAACCGCACGCCGGCCGCGATGGCGGCGCGCCCGCATTCGAAGTCAGCGCCCGTGTGGCCGGCGCTCACCACCACGCGCGCTGCGCGCAGGCGTGCGATGGCATCGAGGCCGCCGGGCAGCTCTGGCGCGATGGTGACCAGGCGCGGCCGCGCCTGGGCGATCACGTCCACTTGCTCGGAGGTGGGGTCGGCGAGGCATTTGAGCTCGTGAGCGCCCCGAAAGGCACGGTTGATGAAAGGCCCCTCGAGATGAGATCCGAGCACCCGCGCGCCCTTTGCGCGGGCAGCGGCGGCGCCGGCAGCAGCCGTGAATCCCACGCCGATCTCGACCGGAGCCGAGATGAGCGTGGGCAGAAAAGCGGTGACGCCTGTCGCGGGCAGCAGCTGCGAGATCGCAGCGATCGCGTCCGTCCCGGTGGCGGCGTCATGCCCGCCGAATCCGTTGACCTGCAGGTCGATGAACCCTGGCGCGATCAGCTCACCTGGGCCGGTGACCACCACCTCTTGAGGGCGCCGTGGGGGCCTCCCCTTCCCCACCCAGGTAATGATCCCGCCTTCTACCAGGAGGCTGTTCGAGTCGCCGGCCAGGCTGTGGACCCGGCCGCGGAAAAGGATCCTCATGCCCGCAAGACCTCGGCTGCGGCGAGCCCGCAGACGCGCGACGCGCCGTGCGTGGCCATATAGGCCAGCGCTCCCCTGGGCCTGCAGGCGGGTAGGCCCATCTCGACGACGACGGTGTCCGGACGCAGGGCGAGCAGCGCGTCGGCGAAGGCCGCCTGCCACGGGTGGCGGTGGAGGTCGCGCACGACCAGGACCAGGCTCCGGCCGGCCGACCTCTGAAGGATGCTGTCGAGGTCGACCGGAGGGTGGGTGAAGTCGAACGCCGTCACGCGAGCTCCCCGCTGCGTCAACGGCGCGGCAAGCCCCCATGGCACAACCCCGCCCGCAATCGAAGGCTCGGGGCTCAGACGGACTACGACGGGGTCACCTCCTATCCGCACGGGACCGTCAGCTCTCACCGCGCGCCTGGCGGCGATCAGGCCGACGTCGCCGCCGCCCGCCTGGGGATGAGGCTGTCGTGACCGCCAGGCGGCGAGCTGGTCGACCCGCGAGGCGGCCTGGATGAGCCGCTCCTCGCTCAAGCGGCCGTCGTTGACCGCGTTGACGATTGCGCCGCGCAGCTCGTCGACGATGTCCTCGTCCGCGAGGCCCCCGCCGATGCAGAGCGCATCGCAGCCCGCCGCCAGTGCGAGCACCGTGGCGCCGGCGATTCCGAATCCGGCGGTGATTCCGCGCATCTCCAGCCCATCGGTGATGACCAGGCCATCGAAGCCGAGCTCGCCTCGAAGGAGGTCGGTCATGATCCGGCGGCTCACGGTGGCGGGGACGTCGTCCATGGAGGTCACCAGGACGTGCGCGCTCATCACGACGCGCACCCCGGCATCGATCGCGGCTCGGAACGGTTCCAGGGCGCCGCTGCGCGGGTCTTCGCCGACGATCGGCAACGCGAGGTGCGAGTCGACCGAGGTGCCGCCGTGCCCTGGGAAGTGCTTGACGCACGCAGCCACACCCGAGGCCTGCATGCCTTCGAGCCAGGCGACGGTTTGCGCGGCCACCTGCGCCGGAGCTGATCCGAAGGCGCGGACACCGATCACGGGGTTGGCCGGGTTGCTGTTGACGTCGGCGTCCGGCGCCAGGTCGAGGTCGACTCCGACCCGTGCCAGCTCCGCGCCCATCGCGTTCGCCACCGAGCGCGTGAGCTCGAGGTCTCCCGCCACACCCAACGCGAGGTTGCCCGGGTACGAGCTGCCCGTGACCACGTCCAGCCGGGTCACATCGCCGCCCTCCTCGTCGATCGCGATGAGCACCTCGGGCCGCTCGGCGTGCAGACTCGCAGCCAGCGCGGTTGCCTGCTCGAGCGTCTCGACGTTGCGGCCGTAGAACAGAACGCCGCCCAACCCGCCGGCCACACGGCGGCGGATCCAATCCGGTACAACTGTGCCCTTGAAGCCCGGGAACAGGCAGCGATCCGCAAGGAGCTCTAGGGACTCCGACACGGTCAGTAGGTTACTCACCGCTCGGCAGGGAAAGCGTCTGAACTAGGGGGTTTCAGCCGTTTACCAGTGGACATTCGAGGCGCCTCGCTACAGTAGGTCTGACGTGCGAACTCTCATCACAACCAAAGGCGCTGTCGAAGATCCCACCAAACATGTCATAGCGGCACGTCTCAAGTCATGCCACGAGGAAGGATTCTGGCTCGACATCCAGAGCCCGACCGATGAGGACTTCAAGATCCTCGAAAAGATCTTCCTGTTCCATCACCTGACCATGGAGGACGTACGCCACCAGAACCAACGACCGAAGCTCGAGGAATATCACGGGTACACATTCGTCGTCCTGTTCCAGGGGGTGCTGGAGCCGGCAGGTGAGGTCGAGTTTCGAGAGCACCACCTGTTCATCGCCAAGGACTATCTGGTCACCGTTCACGACGAGCCGAGCGAGATCCTGACCGAGCTGTTTGCGAGGGTCAAACGCAACCCCGAGCTGACCAAGAACAACCCTGGATTCCTCACCTACCTGGTTATCGATGAGCTGGTCGACTCACTGTTTCCGCTGCTCGAGACCCTGGACGAGCGCATCGACACCCTCGAGAACCAGATCCTCGAAAAGGCGACTCCAGAAGTCCTCGGTCAGATCTACAAGCTCAAGCACCAGGTGATCGAGCTGCGCAAGTTTCTTGGTGCTCAACGGGACCTGTTCCAGCGCCTGATCACTCATTCGATCGACATCCAGGGCGAGGAGTTGACCCTGTATTGGCGCGACGTTCACGACCATCTGATCCGTCAGTACGAGACTGTCGACTCTCTGCGCGACCTGCTCACCGGCGCGATGGACGTCTACCTGTCGACGGTTTCCAACCGTTTGAACAACACCATGAAGGCGCTGACGGTCATCGCGAGTCTCTTCCTCCCCCTGACGTTCCTGACCGGGTTCTTCGGCATGAACTTCCTCTATCTCACTGGCCGTCTCGAGACGAGCACAGAGTCATTCATCATCGGCATAGCAGTGATGCTGTCCTCGGTGTTCATCCAGATCTACTTCTTCAGAAGGCGCGGTTGGCTGTAGAAGTCGAGGCTCGATGAAAACCAATGCGGAGGTCGAGCGGTGGTTCGCCAACAAGAAGCCTCCTGCCGAAATAGCGATACGGCGCGTGCGGGAGATCATCCTGCGAGCGGATCCGCGCCTGGCTGAGTACATGAAGTACGGATCGGTTCATTTCGGCTACGAGGGAGATTTCGTGACGTTCGTGCAGGCGGACAAGAAGAACGTCAACTTGATGTTCCACCGCGGGGCTCGGATTCCAAGCCGGTTTCCGCACCTGGAGGGAACACACCCGTCGGCGCGGTTCATGCGTTTCGCCGACCTCGCGGAGGTCGATGCTCGCGCGGCCGAGCTGAGCGGGGTGGCCAGAGCCTGGTGCGAGCTGGTGTCACACGCCGGAGACAAGGCCAAACCCAAGGCAAGCCGGCCGAAGCGCCCGCGCTGAAGATCGGACGCCTACCTCGTTGGTAGGATGCGGACCTGATCCCCGGGATGTGATGCTGCAGTTATGCGCATCTGCACATGGAACATCCAGCTGGGCCACCGCCTCGATGCGGTGCTGAGCGCGGTGAGCACTCACGCACACTTCGGCGAGCTCGACCTGTTCGCGATCCAGGAGGCATCCGTTCACGAGGGCCGCGAGGATGCTGCGGCGATCGCCGAGGCTTTGGGGGTTGAATATCGATATTTCCAAACCACTGCACAAATGCTCCGCGGACGCGACCAGGGCAATGCGCTGATCTGGCGCCGCGGCGCGTTCGAGCCCAGTCCGCCACAGATGGTCACTCTGACCGGTGCGGGGATTCACCGCATGAACCGGGCGGAGCGGACACTTCTCCGCGCCATCCCACCGCAGCGACGCATCGCCATTCGCGCTGAATCGGCCGCGATGCGCGTTTACGTAGTACACCTCGACGTGATCGGCTTCACACACAAGCTCGAGCAGTTCGGCGCCGTGATCGGCGACCTGCGCTCGCGCCCGCACGTCCCGATCACGCTGGTGGCAGGCGACCTCAACACGTTTGGCCCTCCCCGCCTTCAGATGTGGCGCCGCATTCGAGCGTCGGCAAGATCGGCAGGCCTGGTGGAGGTGACAAGGACCGTGCGGCGGACGCACTGGACGTCGCAGAAGCTCGACGCCGTGTACGCGCATTTGGATGCGCCGTTCACCCATCAAGCCTGGGCTCTCAAAGTGCGCGCGTCGGATCATCTGCCTGTATTCGCCGAGATCAGTACGCAGGCCGCCCTCGCCTAGTGGCCGGTCTCGTGCTGGTCCACGTCGACGGACTGGGCGCCGACTCCCTCGAGCAGGCGCTCCGAGATGGCGACATGCCGTTCACCAAAAGCCTCATCGAGTCCGAGGGCTACGAGGTGCATCGATACCGGTGCGGTATCCCTTCGACGACTCCATTCGTCCAAGCGGGCATCCTCTACGGCGACAACTCAGAGATCCCGAGCTTCCGCTGGTGGGATCGCGACGAGCGTCTTCTCGTGCAGTTCGGAGCCCGATCCACGTTCAAGCGAGTCGCGGATAAGTACTTCCACGGTTGCATGCCACTGACCCAGGACGGCGCCTGCATCGCTGCGTGCTACCCGGCGGGAGCGGCCGAGACCTTTGGCATCAACTACCGAGATCGAGACTATTCGAAAACCGATCGGTACCGGTCGGCATGGAGCGTCGTGCTGCCCTATCTCGCCAATCCGCTCCACCTGGGCGACCTCGTCTGGCACGGCGCTGCCTCGATCGCCCGCACGGCCAAGGCATACGTCGGGGACAGGTTGAGTGGCCGTCGGCCGGCGGCGACTTACGTCATGACCGACGCTTTCGAGGAGATGTTCGTCCACCATCTGACCCGGTACGCCGTCCGGAAGGCGATGCGCAACAGCTATCCGGCGATCTACGCGGGCTTCTATGCCTTCGACGAAACCGGCCACGCCTTCGGCCCTAACGACAGGTACGCGCTGCGAATCCTCAAGCACGTGGACAACACGATCAAAGCCATCGCCGCAGGCCGAGACGACAACTATGAGCTCGTCGTTCTTTCAGACCACGGACAGATCGACACGATCCCGTTCAACCAAATCAGCGAAATCGCATTCGGCGAGTTGGTCGCCGGATGGCTGCCTGGGTATCGCGTGCAGGAGATGAAGGGCAAGGCTTACGGGCGGGACGAGGAGGACGCCACCGGCCACGTCAACATCACTAACTCGGGCGGCCTCGCGCACCTTTACTTTGCGGATCGGGCCAAACGATCGAGCTACTCGGAGCTGAACGCAGATTTTCCCCATCTCGCCGGCAACATCGCGGCGTGCGACGGCGTGGCGCTCGTGATGGCGCGCGAAGGGCGGGAAGACGTTTTCATTGCAGGAGGAAAGGAGTTTCGCGGCGATGCGGTCAAGCCGATACTGGCGCAATACGACGACCCTGCCATTCTGCTGTCGCAGCTCTCCAGATTGAACTCGTTTGAGAGGTCGGGCGACCTCGTGATCTTCGGCGCATTCAAAGGCGGCAAGCAGGTCAACTTCGAGAACCAGGCCGGCGGGCACGGGTCCATCGGTGGCGAGCAGGCTCATCCATTCGTCCTTGCGAAACGGGAGTGGGCCCTCGATGTGACCACTGTGCAGGGCGCCCACGAGCTGCACCCGGTCCTCGTCCGCCTGCGCGACCGGCTGAACGCCAAGGCGGCCTAGGTGCTTCCGTCGTCCCTCAGGATCTGAAGCATCAGCCCCAGTGCGCCAACGGCGGCGATCGAGAAGAAAATGATCGCGATCCCGGGGTAGCCGAACAGCTGAAAGGTCGTGGAGACTCGCATGAGCATCGCGGCGCCGATGATCAGGGCGGCCATCAAGAGACCCATCGTGATGCGGTTCGCGATCTTGTGAAGACCGCTGAGCAGCTTCTTCTCATCTATCGCCTGAACCCTGATCTCCACGTCGTTGTTGGCGATGGCGTCAAGGATTCGATTGACCCGACCTGGCATTCGCTCAACGAAGTCCTTCATCTCCAGTACGTTCTGGAAAACGTGGCCGGGGGACAGGCTCTTCTCCATCCGCTGCTCCATGATCTCGGCGGCGCTTTCGCGGATTGCATCATTGGGCCCGAAGTCGGGGTCGAGCTTGTAGCCAACCTGGTCCAGATTCAGCAAGGCCTTGCCGAGCATCGACAGCTCTGGCGCGACGATAAGGCCGAACCGGCCAGACACCTCGAGGATGTTGAGCATTATCTTCCCCACTTCGATCTGCTGGAGAGTGCGGCCCTGTTGCGTCCCCACCAGATCGGCCACCGCTCGCGCGAATCCCATCTCGTTGAACGCCGGGGTCTTCTCCGAGACCCGCAGCGCGTACGTCACGACGTCGTCGCTCCGCCCCTCGCTGACCGCGAAGACGAGCTGGGTCAGATGCTCCTGCAGCCGGGGAGCGATGTAGCCGACCTGCCCAAGGTCAAGAAGAGCGACTCGACCATCGTTGGTCACGAACACGTTGCCCGGGTGCGGGTCGGCGTGAAAGAAGCCGTCGATGAGGATCTGCTGCAGGTACGCTCGAAACAGCTCATGCGCAAGCTCCTTGCCGGGCAGCTCTAGCTTGGCGACGTCGCTCAGCTTCGTGATCTTCACGCCCTTGACGTACTCCATGGTCAGCACCCGGCTGCTCGTGTAGTCGTCGATCGGCATGGGCACGATGATGTGCTCGAACGCCTCGAGGTTCTTCCGGAGGGTCATCAGGTTCTGCGCCTCTCGCCGGTAGTCAAGCTCTCTCACCAGGCTCTTGCGAAACTCGTCGAGCATTGCGCGGAGCCGGTGTCGCCGGCCGAAGTCTGTGTGCGCATCGATCCAATCGGCGACCTGTTCAAGAGCGTCGACGTCGCCGGCGATGGTCTTCCGGATGCCGGGCCGCTGCACCTTAACCGCGACGTCACGGCCGTCGCGCAAGCTTGCCCGGTGCACCTGGCCAAGGCTCGCGGCAGCGATCGGCACCGACTCGAATTCAGAGAAGGCTTTCGATATGCGCAGCCCGATCTCGGCGTTGACTATCTGTTCCACCTCAGAGAAGGGGAAAGGCTCAACGTTGTCCTGCAGCCGGGCGAGCGAGTCGCAGTAGGCCCCCGGCAGTAGGTCGTACCGCGTCGACAGCAGCTGGCCGAGCTTGATGTACGTGGGGCCCATCTTCTCGAGGTCCTTCGCCAGGGCCTCGCCGAGCGCCTTCGGGTCGCCCGCCGACGGCTCGGTTGGTTCCGTTTCGTCGATTGCGTCGTCCAGGCCGACCTGCTTGACCAGGCCAGGGCGGCCGTACTTTGTGATCAGGATGGCGAGATCGCGGTAGCGCTTGAGATGCTCAGGATGCAGCGATATCCCCACTAAGAGACAACGCGCACCACTCCGGATGCACGTTGTCGGACCGTAGGATTGCCAAGATGGCCGGCCGAACTCTCCTCGACGTGCTGCAGCAAGGCGCTCCGGACGACCCGGCGATCGCCGCCCCGGGCGGCATCCACCTGACGTATCGCCAGCTTCGCGAACAGGTCGCCGCAGCCGCCGACCACCTTGTCCAGCTTGGCGTCGGTCGCGAGGACAGGGTGGCGCTGGTGCTTCCAAACAGCGTCGAGGCCATAGTCCTCTTCCTCGCCGCTGCATCCGCGGGGACGGCGGCTCCGCTGAACGCCGCATATAAAGAGGACGAGTTCCGTTTCTACCTGCAGGACACCGGCGCGCGCGTCCTTATTGTCCCGCCGCGCCAGGGTGAAGCCGCCCGCCGCGCGATGCCCCCCGGCGTGAGCCTCGTGGAAGCACAAATGGACGCCACCGGCCGTCTGGTCATGGAGAGCGACGCACCCCGCGTCGGATCGAGGACCGCCGGCACGCCCGGTGACGATGATGTGGCTCTAGTCCTCCATACCAGCGGGACGACCAGCCGTCCGAAGCTTGTCCCGCTGCGCCATCGCAACCTCTTCGCATCGGCCGGCCACATCGCTGATACGTATGGGCTGGCGCCAACCGATGTCGCCTTCTGCGTCATGCCCCTGTTCCACATCCACGGGCTCATGGCGTCCACGATGGCGACGCTCCGCTCTGGCGGCACCGTCGTTGTTCCGCCAAAGTTCGACCCAATGACCTTCTGGCCGACGCTCAACGAGCACAGCGCAACATGGTACTCGGCAGTCCCGACGATGCATCAGATGCTCCTGATGCGAAATCGCGGAGAGAGGCCTGCCGGCGCCGATAGGCTCCGATTCATACGCTCGAGCTCCTCAGCTCTCTCTCCAGAGACAATGAGCCAGCTCGAATCGAGATTCGGAGCCCCCGTGCTGGAGGCCTATGGCATGACCGAAGCCTCGCACCAGATGGCTTCCAACCCGTTGCCTCCCGCGTCCCGCCGACCCGGCACCGTCGGCATCGGGACCGGCGTGAAGCTCGGGATAATGAATGACTCAGGCGTGCTCGTGGCGCAGGGGAAGGGTGATTCCGGCGAGGTGGTGATCCGCGGACCGAACGTGATCGACGGCTATGCGAACAACCCTCAAGCCAACGCCGAGTCGTTCATCGACGGGTGGTTCCGGACGGGCGACCAGGGAACCATCGATGGCGATGGCTACCTGTCGCTGATCGGGCGCCTCAAGGAGATGATCAACCGCGGCGGCGAAAAGATAGCGCCGCGCGAGATCGACGACGTCCTCATGCAGCATCCCGCCGTCAGCGAGGCAGTTGCGTTCGGTTCGCCACACCCGGCGTGGGGCGAGGAGGTTGTCGCCGCGGTGGTGCTCAAGGAACCGGTGGCAGAGAAAGAGCTGATCGCGTTCGCGCGCGAGCGCCTGGCCGACTACAAGGTGCCCAGAAAGCTCTACATCGTCGACAAGCTCCCCACCACGGCAACAGGTAAGATCCAGCGCCGTTCGGTCGCCGCAACCTTCAATCCCACGTGACGCAATGAGCGTGGCCATCGTCGGGGCGGGTGCGATCGGAGGCCTGCTCGGAGCGTACCTCTCACGCAGCGGCGAAGAGGTGATCCTCGTCGCCCGTGGCCCACATCTGGCGGCGATGCAGAGTCGCGGCGTGACCGTGCGCGGCGGCGGCGATGAGTTCACCGCCCGGCCGGAGTGCACCGACGACATGAAAGCGATTGGTCGTTCGAAGTTTGTCTTCCTGACTTTGAAAGCACACTCGATACCCGCCGTGGCGGAGACGATCGGGGCGGCGCTCGCGGATGACGCGTGCGTCGTCGGAGCTCAGAACGGGATCCCCTGGTGGTACTTCGAGGACCGACACCTGGAGTCGGTGGACCCGGGCGGGATCATCGCTCGAAGCATCCCTCACGAGAAGGTCGTGGGCTGCATTGCGTACCCGGCTGCTCAGGTGGTCGAGCCAGGAATTATCGAGCACCTGGAGGGCAATCGCTTCTCGCTCGGCGAACCGGACGGGGCCAAAAGCGAGAGAGTGCAGGCGATCTCTTCGATGCTGGTCAAGGCGGGCCTTAAGGCCCCGGTTCAGACGCGGATCCGAAACGAGATCTGGCTGAAGCTTCTCGGCAACGCCACGCTCAACCCGCTGAGCGCCCTCACCCGCGCTTCGCTCGTGGAGATCGTCACATCTCCGATCACGCGCGACCTGGTCCGGACCCTGATGGAGGAGGTGGATGCCGTCGCGCGGTCGCTTGGCGTCGAAGTGCCGCTGACCATCGAGAAGCGGATGGATGGCGCGGCAGCAACCGGCGAGCACCGGACCTCGATGCTGCAGGACCTCGAAGCCAGGCGCCCGTTGGAGGTCGACGCGCTGGTTGGCGCGGTGGTCGAGCTCGCCGGCGGCTCCGGCGTCCCAGTACCCTCGCTGCGTGTCGTATACCGACTCACAAAGCTCTTGGACGAATCTAGACAAGATCCCAAAGTGGAGCGGTAGGCCGGATTCATTCCGGCCGTCACCCAACCGTGCTGGTCCAAACATCTCCGGGCGCGGCGTGACACAGGAGGGGGTCCCGTGGGGGAGGACGTACGTCCTCACCCGCGCCTTTTTAGTCCATTCTTCGCGGATTCCGCGCCGCCACGAACTTGTTTCGCAGCGTGCCGATACTTTCGACCTCCGCCTCGACAACGTCGCCGACGTGGATGAACTCCGGCGGCTTCCGCGCGAAGCCGACGCCGTCAGGCGTGCCGGTGGCGATCATCATCCCCGGCAAGAGCGTCATGCCGATTGAGACCCACGAGATTATCGAGTCGACTGGATGAATCATCTCGGACGTGGTGCCATCCTGCTTGAGCGCTCCGTTGACGGTCAGCCGCAGATTCAACGCCTGAGGATCATCGACCTCGTCGGGTGTGACCACCCACGGTCCGCTCGGGCACGATGAGTCAAGGCTCTTGCCCTTGAAGTACTGGCCGCCCCAGTCGCTCTGGATGTCGCGAGCCGTCACGTCATTGATGACCGTGTAGCCGAAGACGTGCTCGAGCGCGTCCTCCCTGGTGATGTTGACGCCGGCCTTGCCGATGACAACGCCCAGCTCGACCTCCCAGTCGATCTCCTCGCTCACCGCGGGGTCGATAGGGATGTCGTCGTTCGGGCCCGTGATCGAGGTGATGGCCTTCGAGAAAACTGTCGGCGGCTTCGGCTTCTCGCCTTTGGCGGCGGTCTCGGCTGCGTGCTTGGCGTAGTTGCGTCCGATGGCGATCACGTTGCCCCGCGGGGGGTCGAGCGGCGCGAGCAATTTGAGAGCGGCGAGCTGATTCGTGATCGGAGCGCCGGTCGACGGCTTCAGCTTCGCGAGCAGCTGCTTGACCGAAGCCATGCCGGCCGTACCCGCGTCGATCAGCGCAAGCAGATCAGCCGGCGGAGATGGAGAGCCGCTGGCCTCGGCGAGCTCGGCCAGATCAATGACCGTGTCGGAACGACCGTCGGCCAGGACCCCAAGCCTGCGGCCGTTTCCGTGTTCGAACATCAAAAGACGCATGCGGTCATCCCTCCTGAACCGGTGGGCCGGCTCCTAGAAACAAGGCCTCGAAATCAGAGCGTTCGAGGAGATCACGGGGGCGGCCCTCCAATCGAGTGACGCCGGAGACGAGCACGACTGTCCAGTTCGCGATCTCAAGGGCCGCGCGGGCCCTCTGCTCGACCAGGAGCACTGCCTTGCCGGCATCAGCCAGCCGGCGCACCTGCTCGCGCAGCACTGCATCGGCGAGGATCGGAGCCAGGTTGGCGGTCGGCTCATCGAGGATGAGAACCTTGGGATCGAGCATCAACACGCGGCCGATGGCGAGCATCTTCCGCTCGCCGCCGCTCAGCTTGTCAGCGCGCCGTCGCATCAGCGGCGCGAGCGCCGGAAAAACGTCGCAGACTTCCTTGATCCGTGCGGGGATCGCTGAGTCCTTCATCAGGTACCCGCCCATCTCCAGGTTCTCCTTGACGGAGAGTGGTTCGAAGATGTCCTGCACCTGTGGCACGTAACCGACGCCACGCTGTGCAAGGTCCTCAGGTGGATGGCCGGTCACGTCATCGGCGCCGAGCAGGATCGTCCCGCCGCTCAACCGGAGAATGCCAACCAGGCTCTTGAGCAGGGTGCTCTTGCCGGCGCCGTTAGGCCCGATCACCGCGACGATCTCGCCGGCGCCAACTGAGATGCTGACGTCGCGAACGACTGGCGCGCCGCCATAACCCGAGGTGATCCCCTCGGCTCGTAGGATCGGCGCTGGTCGACCGGCGGCCGGCGCCTGCTTATCCAACGAGGTAAGCGTCGACAATCTCTTTTTGCTGTCTCAAGGTGGCCATAGTCCCGCTGCCGATCAATTTGCCCTGCGCCATCACCAACACGGAATCGCACAGCCGCTCCACCATGTGGAGCTCGTGCTCGACCATCAGGATGGTCAAGCCCTCCTTGCGCAGCTCCTGGAGGTAGTGCTGGATCTCCTCGACGATCGACGGGTGGACACCGGACATCGGTTCGTCGAGGAGGAGGAGCCGCGGTCCCAGCATCAACGCCCGCATGATCTCGATCAGGCGCTTCTGGCCACCGCTCATGGTGCCCGCGTAGTCCGACTCTTTGGCGGTCATCCCGAATCTCTTGAGGAGGCCGCGCGCCTGGTCGATCAACGCGCGCTCGTCGGCCATCCAGTAACCCTTCCCCCTCAACGCGCCCCACAGCGAGTCGCCCCGGTTGTGCGGAGCGGCCACAAGCAGGTTCTCCAGGACCGTCAGCCGGGCGAACTCGGAAGGCAGCTGGAAGGTGCGCACGATGCCGCGGCGAGCCCGCGCGTGGGCGGGTACGCGGGTCACGTCCTGACCGTCAAAAACGATGGTGCCTCCAGAGACCGGCAGCGTCCCGGCCAGCACCGCGAGGAACGTGGACTTGCCGGCGCCGTTCGGCCCGATCAGGCCCGTGATCTTTCCGGTGGGCACTTCGATTGAAACTCCGTCCACGGCATGCATGCCTTCGAAGTGCCTGTGCACGTCTTCCGCCACCAGCAGCGAAGCGCTAGGAGCTGTCGCCACTGCTCAGGTCCTCACGGACCGGTGCTCCTTCGAAGACGCGCCGCGGTTCCGGCCTCACACCTTCAGGCTTGAACCAGAGGAACCCGATGATGAGCAGACCTATCGCCACCCACTCCATCGCCGGGATCAGATTGGGCGGAGGCGCCCAATCGCCGATTTTCTGGGGTATCAGCCGCGTCACCTCGAAGAAACCCACGGGCACGAGGATCGCGCCAAGGATCGCGCCGACGTTGTTGCCACGCCCGCCGACGATGACCGCGGCGAAAAGGATGATCGTCTCGGGGTACAGCCAGACTGACGGCGCCCACACCGCGATGTAGCCCACCAGGATGGCCCCGGACAGCCCGGCGATGACGCCGCCGACGATGAAGATCGTCATCTTGAGCTGGACCGGGTTCTTGCCGATGGCGGTGGCAGCGAGCTCGTGCTCTCTCATCGCCCGCAGGCTGCGGCCAAACGGCGAGTTGACGATCCTCGAAGCCACCAGCCAGACGAGCAGCACGCATGGCACCGTCAAGCCCACGTACAGGAGCTGATAGCTCTCGGAGAACTGGTCGACCTGGTCGGCAAACGGCCCCGGCACCTGCGCGATTCCGGCGGCGCCGTTCAGGAACGGCCGAACATTGGTGATCACGGAATTCGCGATCACGGAGAGGACGAGCAAGGAGATGGCCTGGTAGTCGGTCCTCAGCTTCCTGAGCACGACCAGGCCGACCGGGATGGCGAGCAGGCCGCCCGCCAGCGCGCCGCCGATCCAGGGGATCGGGAACGGCAGCTGGAAACCGCCGACATAGACCTGGAAATGGCCGTTGGCGGTATCGGGTGGCATCGAAAGGACTGCGGCTGTGTACGCGCCGATCGACTGGAAGACGATGAAGCTGAAGTTGACGATGCCCGAGACCCCGAACTGGAGGTTGAGCGCGAGGCAGGCGATGATGTCGACGGCCGCGTAGACCAGGAGCGTGCCCGCATAGTAGGTGTTCATCCGGCCGCGGCCAGGGCTCCCCGTTTAGCCAGAAGGCCCTGAGGCCGCAGCACCATGACGAGGACCAGGATCGCGAAGGCAACGACCTCCTTGTACTCGGGGGCGATGGCCGCAGCGCTCAGCTCGGTCACTATGCCGATGATGATGGCCCCGATCATCGCGCCGTATGGCTGGCCCGCTCCACCAAGCACCGCAGCCGCGATGATCGTGATGAGGTAGGCGGCGCCGCTGGCGACGGCGAAGTTCTCCGAGTTCATCCCGGCGACCACGCCCGCCACGCCGCACAGGGCTCCGGTGAGGAGCCAGACCAGATCGATCACGCGGTGGATCGGAATGCCGCAGTTGCGGGCCAGGGTGGGGTTGGCCGCGGTGGCGCGCATTGCCTTGCCCAGTCGTGTGTACCTGAGCAAGGCGTGAATGGCAAGCATCAGGAGCACGGCAACGACGATGATCGCGATCTGGGCGGTCGTCAGCACGAGCCCGTTCCAGCGCAGGAGCGGCCCCTGGTCTACCTGGTACGAAGATGTGTCGTAACCGACGATGGGCAGCAGGATGTTGGCGATCATCAGAGAGGCCGCCAGGGAGACGATCACCATCCCGATGAGGTTCGTTCCCTTGCGCTGGAAAGGCGCGTACAGGAATCGGTTCAACAAGAAGGACAGCACCGCGCCGGCGAGGGCGGCGGAAATCATGGCGGCCCAGACGTTAACGCCGGCTCGGTTCACATAGAAGGCAACGTATGCGCAAACGATCATGACCTCGCCGTAGGCGAGGTTGATCATGTTGGTGATCCCGAATTGCATGGTGAAACCGACTGCGGCGATCGCGATCACGGAGACGCTGATCAAGCCAAAGCCAAGCGCCGCTACATAAAGTTCCACGGCGCTTGGCTCCTGTTGCTAAGTGGTGGGGCTATGCGTTGCCGCCCGCGTCGATGATCTGCTGGGTCTGGGATTGTGAGAGCGAACCGAGAACGACCTCGTTGCCGTCCTTGTCCATCGTGACCAGGTTGTAGCCCTGCTGCGAGTTGTTGTACTGGTTGAAGTTGTTCTCGCCGGCTGCGCCCACGTACCGGATCGACTTGCCGGCCTTGAGCGCGTCAATGCCCTGCTTGAAGGTGCTGACCACAGTGGCGCCGCTGACCCCATTTGCGATCTCGATTATCTTCGGGTTGTAGACCTTGCGATCGCTGCTGTTGGTCGCGACCATGGCCAGCGCGGTCATGATGATCCCGTCGTACAGGTGGACCGTGGGGCTCTTACCTTTGTAGGTCAGAGCGCCCGGATCCTTCGACTCGGCTGCCGTCAGCTGGGTCACGAACTCGTCGTAGCCGGATCCCGTCAAAGAGAGCTTGAGATCCACCGCCTGGTAGTTGGCTAGAAAGTCGGAGAGTCCGATGGCGTCCCGCACCTGCTTGAACCAAACCGGGTCGATGGTGGCGGAGGTGCCGATGAACGGGATCACCTTGCCGCCGTTCTGCTGCTTGACCTCTTTCATGTAAGTGCCGGCGGAGCCGATGGTTTCAGTGAGGATAACGTCGGGGTTTGTCTGCAGCAATTTGGCGACCTCGGTCCGGTACGACGGGGCGCCGAGCTTGATGGCCTGGTTGATGGCGATCGTCACACCCAGCTTGGTCAGCGCGGTGGTGGCGGGACCGACGAATGTCTGTGAGCCGATGTCATCGCCGAACACCAGCGCGACCCTCTTGTAGGGTGCGTGGCCCGGGCCGAACAGTGCGCTGCCGATCATCGCGTACGCGTCGAACGAGTCTGCCGGGACGAGCCTGTGGAAATACTTGGCGGTGGTCTTGTTGAACTCCGACTGGCCGGTCATGCAGAACATCGGAATGTGGGATCCGTCGAGGATCGGCACCACTGTGGACGCCTCATCGGACGTGCAACCAACCACGCCCATGAGATTCGAGTTGCCGGCGATCATCGCCCTCGCGGCCGGGACTGCGTCGGCCGGCTCGCCTTTCGTGTCGAACTGCTGGCAGCTGACCTGGCGACCGCCGATGCCGCCGGCGCCGTTGATCGACAGCGAGGCTGCGATGCAGCCGGCGAGGTACCGAGGGCCGAAGCTGGCGTCGGCACCCGAAAAAGGTGCCAGGACCCCTTCGAGCAATGGCCCCGAACCCAATCCGCCGCCGCTCGAGGAAGTTCCGCCACATGCGGCCAGCAGCACAAGGGTGGCAACACTGCAGATCAGCCCGGGTCGGTTCAAGCGGTGACGAACACCTCGAGTCTTGTTCACGTTCGCTCCTCGCTATGAAAATGATCTGGACAATCGATTGTCGACAATTCTATGCACAATCCGTTGGGACTGCCGCATATTCTTACGGGCAAGGGAAATCGGAACATGGCAACCACATCGTCGGCAATAACTGAAGTACCGGCCAGGTCGGTCGAAAAACAGGGACGAGGCGGTCTGAGCGCGTACGTGAAGCTCCGCGAAGCGATAGTGGACGGCCGTTTCCAGCCCAACGAGCGGTTGGTCGAAGCAGACCTCGCCCGCACCTTTGGCGCCGGGCGCACCGGCATCCGTGCGGCGTTGGTGAGGCTGGACCAGGAGGGCCTGGTGGAGCGCCAGCCGAATCGAGGCGCCCGGGTCCGGCTCGTGTCGGACCGTGAAGCGCTCGAGATCGAGGAGGTGCGCGTTGCGCTCGAGCAGATGCTGGCCAGGCACGCCGCCACGCTAATCACCCGAAGCGACATCGCGAATCTGCACCGCATCCTGGACGAGATGACCGCCAGAGTCGAGGCCGGCGACCCCCTCGGCTATTCGGAGCTGAATGCCCGGTTCCACGAGATGATCTGGGCCATCGCCGACCAGGGCGTGGCGACCACGCTGGTGGCAAACCTGAAGTCGCAGAGCATCCGGTTCCAGTACCGGACGATCCTGCAGCCGGGCCGCCCCGACCGTTCGCTGCGCGAGCACGCCGAGATCGTCGAAGCGCTCGCCTCGCGCGATCCCGACCGGAGCGAGGCCGCCATGCGGGAGCACCTGAGTCGCGTGGTCGAGACGCTCAAGCAGGCGATCGCCCGCCACAGGTCCGGCGAGTAGCCGGACCGTTCTCCTCCCGGTTCGCTTGGGTCCGCGCGCGCGGGACGGTCGTCACGCCTCAGCGTGGCCGGTGGGCGTCCACGGACGGTGCACCGTCACGATAGGCGGCAGCTTTGCTCAGAATCCTCACAGTCGCCGCCCTCATCCTGCCGCTGGCGATCGACACGTTTGTGCTCGGCACCGCCCTCGGTGTCGCCGGTGTCGCAAAGCGGGAGCGGTTCCGAACGAGCTTGATCCTGACCGCGTTCGAGGCCGGCATGCCCGTCGTCGGTTTTCTGGCCGGCGCCGGGCTCGGCAGCAGGATCGGCCAATGGGCCGATTACTTCGCGGCCGCAGTGCTGGCCGCGACCGGTGCGTGGATGCTCCGTCCCGGCGGCACCGAAGAGGAGAAAGAAGAGCACAAGGTGCGTCTGCTCGAATCGGCGCGCGGATGGGCGATGGTCGTCCTCGGGCTGAGCATCAGCCTGGATGAGCTTGCGATCGGGTTTGGCGTGGGGCTGCTGCGGCTGCCCCTGCTCCTGCTCGTGGGACTGATCGCCGTCCAGGCCTTCCTCGCGGCACAGGTTGGGTTGCGGCTCGGCTCGCGTCTCGCGGAGGGGGCCCGAGAGGCGGCCGGAAAGGTCGCGGGCGCCCTCCTCCTGTTCGCCGCTGTACTTGTGGTGGCCGAGAAATTGATCCAGGCCTGACGTCAACGCGCTAGCCCTGGCTCGTGGATCTCCGCGCAAACGGGTCGCGGGACTCTGCCGGCAATATCCAGGCGACATCGATCACGATCACGCCGGCCGGCCCTTCAGGCACGTGCACGACCGGTACCGGTCGGGGGCCGGGGAGCGGCCGAGCCCCGCCTGGCAGCAGCGGTGCCGGGGGCTAAACCGACGTGAGCTGCTCGTGCAGCCAGTCAGCCATCAGCGGGCGGTACTTGTACGCGATGTTGTTGCACACGTGGTTTCCGTCCGGGTAGATCACCAGCGTTGCGTTGCCCGCCTCGCGCGCAATCCGCTCTGCCTGCGCCGGTGGAAACAGGCGGTCCCTGGCGCCGTGGATGATCAGAAGCGGCTGGGTGACCTTGCCGAGGACGCCTTCGAGGTTGAGGGTGAAGGCAGTGCGCCTCGCCTCTGCCTCGTCCGCTGACTTCGTATAGAAGCGGTAACCCCCTTTCGTCAGAGGATTGAGCGCGTCCCAGCACTCGCCCAGGTTGTATGGGCCGGCCAGCCCGACCAGCGCACGGATGCGCTTCTCGTGAGCGGCGGCCCGCGGCCCATAGATCGCGCCCATGCTGATGCCCATCAAGCCGACGCGGTCCTGGTCAACGCCCAGGTCTAAGCCGGCGAGGTGATCGAGCAGCGGCGTGACGACAGACTCCCAATTTGGACGGATGGCGAAATGGACCGAGTTCTCGGACTGACCCGGACCGTCGACGGTCAGTGTCGCCAAGCCGCGCCGCAGGAAATCCTCCTCGATGGCGAACAGCTCCTCCTTCGATGAGTCGAGCCCCGGAACGAGCAGCACGAGTGGTGGCCGGCGGGAATTCGGCCGGCGCAGGTTGCCCGGGACTATGTGGCCCTCGAATGGAATCTCCAGGCGCTCGGCGGGCGGGTCGAGGTGCGGCAGCGCCTTGTTGTAGACGGCGACGGCCCTGTCGCGCAGCTCGCCATGCAGCCTTGCGTCTTCGAACCACAGGAATTTGCCAAGGTGGTAGCACCAGGCCGCTCGCTGGTAGGCCTGGGCGGCGGACAGCCACCGCCCGTGTTGTTCAGCTTCGCGACCCAGCGCCTCGTGCATCTCTCCGACGGCCATCCAGTTCGGGGCCCAGTCCTTCCACTCCGTCGTCCTCGCCACCGTCTCGTCGAAATCGTTGACGTCAATCCCGTTGGCCACGAAGCGCGGCCGCCAGTGGTGAGCAGCAACCTGCACCCGGTTGGTCGTGTCCTGCGGGCTCACGAGACTGCCGCCCTCTTGCCGCCGATCGCGTCGGCCAGGCTGGACCCGAGATCGCGCAGAAATACCTCGGCGCAGTTCCGGCCAGGCAACCCGGAGACAGAGCCCCCGGGGTGAGTGCAGGCACCGTTCTGGTACAGGCCGGCCACCGGCGTCCGGTAGGAGGACCAGCCCTCGACCGGCCGGAACCAGCCGCTCTGCTCCGGCGAGTTGGCACCGCCGTGGCAGGACCCCCGCCAGTTCGCGGCGTTCCTCCGCTCGAGGTCCAGCGGCGAGTCGACGTGCTCGCCAAGCACGATCCGCCTGGATAGGTTCGGCGACAACCTCGACAACCGGCCGAAGAGCTCGTCCGACACTTCTTGTTTGATCGAGTCCCAGTGCTCCGGGCCTTCAGCGAGCTCGTACGGCAGAAAGCTGACCACCTTGAACGTGTGCTTGCCGGCCGGGGCGCGCGTGGGATCGATGACGCTCGGCGTCAGCGCAAGAAAGACCGGTTCCTCGAGGTCGATGCGGCCGCCTCGAAAGCCCGTGAGCATCCTGGCGTAAGCATCGAGCGACTCCAATCCCGCCATCGTCACGCTCGGCCCGGAACCGATCTCCATCCTGAAGCGCGGCGCCTCCAACAGGGCGTAATGGGTGACGAACATCGTGAGGTTCGGTTCCCATCGCGCAACACCTGCCAGGTAGTCGCCCGGCAGGTTCTCCTCGCCGACGAGCCCCGGAAGGTGCTTGATGTGGATCGTCGATACGATTGCTTTATCCGCTTCGTAGACTGATCCCTCTTCGGTCTCGACTGCGGTCGACCGCCCGCCTTCGACGATGATCCGCGTGATCGGTTTCGAGGTCAGGATCGTGCCGCCGTTATCCTCGACGACGCGCGCGAGGGCACGCGGCAGTTGAATCGACCCACCCTCGGGCAGTATCCAGCTGAAGCGCTGCCGGCCCGCCGCGAGCGAGAACGCCAGGAGCCCTGTCTCCGGCTCGTCGAGTGGGTGCAGCGTCATGAAAGCAATCCAGGCGAAGAACGCGCGCACGTGCTCCTCACGGAACCGTTCCCGGATGACGTCGATCGCGGTCGCCTGGCGGATCGCCAGCATCTTCGCGCCCAGTGGGCTCGACAGTGTGCGCGAGATGACGTCGCCAGGAGGCTTCGGCGCGCTTGCGCGTTCGTCGTTCACCACGGGTGCCATCAGATCCCAATCGGCGAGCAGCTGACGATAGGCATCCGCGTCCGCCGGTGAGAAGCGCGCGAGCTCGGCGCAAGTTCTGTCGACGGCCCGCCACATCGTGATGGAGCTTCCGTCGAGGAACGGCATCGTCAACACGGGATCCGGGTACAGGTACTTCAGCCCGCGCATCTCCAGCTCGAGCTCGTTGTTTCGAATCAGCGGGTTGCTCTGGATCAGGTTGTGGGCTGTGGCGCACGGATCGTGGACGAAACCTGGCAGCGTCAGCTCCTCGCTGCTCGTGTCGCCACCGATGCTCGAAGCGCCCTCGAGGACCAGCACCCGGAAACCCGCACGTGCCGCGTAGGCCGCCGCGACCAGGTTGTTGTGGCCCGCGCCGGCAAAGATGATGTCGTGCCGGCTCATGCCGCCCC
>JALYYG010000245.1 GCA_030946685.1 Candidatus Dormiibacterota bacterium
GACACTCGCTCCAGCACCTCGTACAGCGCGAGGATCTGCGGCCAGTCCGTCTCCTTGGCGCTCGGCGCCTCGTCGTGCACCGCTGCGATCGCTGCCTGCATCTGGTACGGACCGACCGGCACGGTGCCCAGCGTGCGGGTGAGCAGGGCCACGCCCTCCTCGATCTGGGCAGGGTTCCACCGATCACGCTGCTGTTCGTCGAGAGGAACGATGGAGCCGTCCATGTTCGTCCGGGCTGCACGCCGGGCGTCGGTCAACAGCATCAGGGCGAGCAGCCCGGCAACCTCGCCCTCCAGCGGCATGAGTGTGTGAAGCAAGCGCGTCAGGCGGATGGCGTCGGTGGTTAGATCGGCTCGCTGCAGCACGGGGCCCGAACTTGCCATGTAGCCCTCGTTGAAGACGAGATAGAGCACATGTAGCACGACGCGTAAGCGGTCGGCCCGTTCCGGCTCCGGCGGGAGGTCGAATCGGGCGCCGGCGCTCTTGATGCGCTCCTTGGCGCGGCTGATGCGCTGGGCCATAGTGGCTTCCGGAACCAGGAAGGCATTTGCGATCTGCGCGGTCGTCAGGCCGCCAACCGCGCGCAAAGTGAGTGCCAGCTGTGAAGGCACGGACAGCGACGGATGGCAGCACAAGAAGAGGAGCGTGAGGGTGTCGTCATGGTTGGCCACGCGCGCCCGGACAGGCAGTTCAAGAGCCGCGGCATTTTCCTCTCGCCTTCGCCGGGCGTTCTCGCTGCGCCACTCGTCGACGAGGCGACGGGAGGCGACTGTCACGAGCCACGCCCGTGGGTTGTCAGGCACCTGCTTCTCTGGCCATTTCAGCGCGGCGGCGAGCAACGCTTCCTGCACGGCGTCCTCGCAGGCGTCGAACTGTCCGTAGCGCCGCACGAGCGTGCCGAGGACCTGCGGCGCGAGCTCGCGCAACAGGCCCTCAATCCGATTTTCCAACCTCAGAAGTCAGGCGGGGCGTCCATCACCCGGCGCACTTCGATCGGCACCTTGACGAACGCGACGATGCGCGAGGCGATCTCGATCGCGCGCGCCTCGCTGTCGACGTCGACGATCCAGTAGCCCACCAGCGATTCCTTCGATTCGGCGAAGGGACCATCGGTCGCGATTGGAATGCCGTTCTCGAACCGCACGGTCTTGGCCTGGCTTCCGTCTGCTAGCCCTTCGGCGCTGACGAGCTCGCCCGACTTCCTGAGGTCCTCGTCGAGGGTCTTCATGAACTGGATCATCTCGAGCATCCACTCTTTCCCCATGGCTGCCAGCCCGGCCTCCGCGGACCCGAAGGTCATGATCATGTACTTCATCGGTTCACTCCCTTGATTCGGCGCCCTGGAGGGCGCTCTCACAACAGGGTCGGAGCAGGTGCCTTGTTCTCGACATCCGTAGCAAAACCGTAAGAGATATCGTCGCCCGGCTGCGGGGAGCGTTCATTCGCCGTACGGGCTGAGCTCGGGTTCCATCAGCCAACCCTATGCATGGCATCAAAACAATTGATTGGCTCTATCGGTGGAAGGAGCCTACTCTGGCATTGATACAAAAATGCACCACACTAACGATGCTGTTCTCTATGGCTCGGACGAATCGCGTGAGTCGACCGCGATGGTCGACCTGCTGAACGAGCTGGGCGTCGAGTTCGTGTACCGCTCGGTCAGTCGTGACCCGGCCGCCCTACGCGAGTGGGAGCAGCTGGACGGCGAGCGCGTGCCGCTTCTGCGCATGGGGAACAACTCGATAGTGCGAGGCTTTGACCGGATCAAGGTTCAGCAGATGTTCGGCTGGGTGGGCTGCTAGCGCCGATCCGGGAAGCCGTCGAGTCGTAATTGCGGGCCAGCAGGGACCGATACCGTCTCGCGACTTTCCTCCACCGCAACTAGCGCGCGGCTAGGGCCGCCGGATTTCTGCCTGGGCGACTATCGCATCGACCTCGGTCCTGTCGACCGTCTCCCGCTCGACCAGAGCCCTGGCAAGCCCATCGAGAGCTGGGTGTTGTGCGGCACGATCGAGGCCATGAAGGGACAGCAAGGGCTCGCGGGCAGTGCGACGCGCTGACTAACAGCGCTACTTGGCGCGTGCTCCGTAGTAGCGGCGCCAGATCAGGCGGTGGATCGGCACCCAGCGCGGGATGTCGCGCAGGATCGGGATGAACGGCACCAGCGCCAGCGCGATGGTGAGCACTGTCATCAGGATGATGATTCCGAGGTCGGCGTTGTGGGCGTTGAGGCCCAGGAAGCCGGTGTCGCTGGTGAAAGGCGGCACCTGGTACCACATGGTGTAAAGCCAGAGCCATGTCTGGCCCGGGTACTGGCCGGTCTCATTCATCATTCCCCACAGGCTGCCGGTCAGGTGGTTCTGCTGAGCCAGGCTGCCGAGGTATCCGCCATCACCCATGAAGAGCAGGGGCTGCGTGTAGTCGGTCTGGTAAAAGCGGCCGTTGATGACGAGCAGGCCGTCGAGGCCACCGGTTTGGGCAATGCCGAGCAGGTTGGACATCATCACCGGCAGCGGTCCGTAGGCTCCATCGGCGACCGTCACCTTGCCGTCGGCGACCTTGGCGTCGGCGAGCGCCTTCGTATAAGCGTCGAGCCATTTACCCTGCTGGTCCGAGTTCGCGCCGTTCCACTGGGTCAGCGCGGTGCCGAGCGTGCTGTTGCTGAAGCTCGCTCGCTTCAAGGGCTGGATGACGAAGGCATCCGCTGAGTCGACGGGGATACGGACGCCGAACCACGCCTGCGGCGAAATCGGCCCCCAGTGCTGGGCCGCGTCAGGAGTCGAGTTGTACGGAGGCCCGTAGCCCGCGCTCGTCGTCGAGCCGGCCAGCTCACCGCTCGCGGTGGTGACGAAGTCGACCGGATCGGATTGCGACCAGGTGGCGATGGTCACGGGAGGCACATCGGGCGAGGAGAGAAAGGCTGAGAAGAGCACCGCGAGCACGCCGACGCCGGCGATTGCAAGGACGAGCTCCTTGACGAGGTCGTACGGCACCATGCGGACGCCGCGGTAGTACTCCTCCTGGGTCTCGCCCATCGATCTCACGGCCGCCCGCCTCCCTCGGCGTCGATCGGTTTGACGACCCCGCGCACGCGCACCATCACGATGTGCGCGACGACCAGGAAGGTGACCCCGATCGGCAGCAGCATCACGTGCAGCCCGTACATCTGGCCGAAGTTGAGGACGTTGAAGAAGGCTCCGATCCCGGCCCCGTTCATCGCGTCCTTGGCGTTGACCGCGATGAACTGGGCGTCGAAGTTCTGCTGCGAGACATAGCCGGTGAACGCGGTCATGATGCTGACGCCGAAGATGACCACCCCGATCATCCAGGTGGCCGCCCGGCCGTGCCGCCAGCCGGCCATGAAGTACTGACCCCACAGATGCACAACCATGAAGATGAAGAACATCTGCACCGACCAGAAGTGGAGACTGTTGAAGAACCGGCCCAGGCTGGAGTAGTGCCACCACTGCGGCCCGAAGAACGAGAGCACCACCCCGCTGACGATGACCCACGC
>JALYYG010000284.1 GCA_030946685.1 Candidatus Dormiibacterota bacterium
GGGGTGTGCCGGGAACAGGCTTCGCCAGGCCCGGCACGCTGAGGGGGGCTTTCCCCCCTCAAGGGGACGACGGACACGCCTCAGCGTGGCCTGGTGGGGCCGCTCTCGCGCGCGCGCGTCCATCAGAAGACCCGCAGAAATGACGAGACCGCGTGGACGGGCTCGAGGTTCGCCATGCGCTCGCGGGCCCGCTGCAGGCTTGCATCGCTTGACGGGTGCGTGGTCACGACCAGTTCCGCGGTCCGGTCCTGGACCCAGGCATCCTTCTGAATGAAGCTCGAGATGCTGACGCTCTCTTCCGCGAAGACCTGGCCGATGGCGGCCAGGACGCCGGTGCGATCATCCACGCGAATTCGGTAGTAAGCGCGCGTCATCACCTCGCCCATCGGGATGACCGCGATCCGGTCGTCGAAGCTGAATGATGGACGGCTCTGGACCCCGCGGCGGATCGAGCGCGCAAGGTCGATGAGATCTCCGACTACCGCCGAAGCTGTCGGGCGCCCGCCCGCGCCCTGTCCGACAAGCAGCACCTGCCCCACCAGGTCGCCCTCGACGAAGACGGCGTTGTTGGCGCCCTCGACCTGGGCGAGTGGATGGTCCAGCGGGACCATCGCCGGGTGGACGCGTGCCTCGATCCGGCCCGGATGACGCTGCGTATGGGCGATCAGCTTGATCGCGTAGCCGAGCTCCCGGGCGTACCGGAAGTCGACCGGCTCGATGCCCTCGATGCCCTCGCGAAAGATGTCGTCGGGGCGAACCTTGATCTCGTACGCGATGGATCCAAGGATCGCCAGCTTGTATGTGGCGTCGAAGCCGCCGACGTCGTCTGTCGGATCGGCCTCGGCAAACCCCGCGAGCTGGGCCTCTCGAACTGCGTCGTCCAGGGATATGCCGGCTGACGCCATTCGCCCCAGAACGTAGTTGGTGGTGCCGTTGATGACGGCAGAGAGGCGCTCGATGCGATTCGCCTGAAGGTCGGTGCGGAACGTGCTTATGAGAGGGATGCCACCTCCCACCGCCGCCTCGAAATACACGTCGACGTTTTTCTGGGCAGCGAGGTCGAGAAGCTCGAGCCCGTGCTTTGCCATCACGACCTTGTTGGCGGTCACGACATGCTTGCCGGCGCGAATCGCACGCTCGAGATACCCGCGCATTGGCTCATCTCCGCCGGCCACCTCGACCACGACATGAATGTCAGGGTCTTCGAGGAGCTGGTCCGGGTCGGCGGTCATCACGTCTGACTCGATTTCGACCGAACGGCGCTTCGTGAGGTCGCGCACGAGCACGCGCCGCAGGCACAGGTCGACCCCGGCGCGACGGGCCAGCTGTGCGCGCCACGCCAGCATGCGCTCGGCAACTTGCGAGCCGACGGTGCCGAGTCCGATGAGCCCGACGTTGAGAGGGCTTTGGGCCATGGGCGCTATTCTCCCTGCCGTGACACTCGTGCTGCGCGAGGCGGACGTGAAGCGTGTCATCCAGATGGATCCCGTGATCGCCTCCGTAGAGGCCGCGATGCGCGAGCTTGGCGAGGGCACGGCGCAGAACGAGCCCCGCCGGCGTGCTTTCGCGCCGGGTGGCCTCCTCAACGTGATGTTCGCCTCCTTTCCGGGCGGAGGCTTCACCGGGCTGAAGGCCTACACGGTGGCGGGTGGTCGGGTGCGGTTTCTGGTCGTCATGTTCGCGCTCGATGGTTCGCTGGAGGCCATGATCGATGCCGACCACATGGGGGCTTATCGCACCGGGGCCGCCACCGCAGTCGCGGTGAGGGCGCTGGCGCCGGGAGTTCCTCACACTGTGGCCCTGATCGGCGCCGGCAGGCAAGCGGCCACCCAGGCATTGGCCGTCTCGCGTGTCGTCGAGATCAAAGAGCTGCGCGCTTTCAGCCGGGACCCGGATCGCCGAGCGGCGTTTGCCGTCGAACAATCAGGCCGGCTTGGGGTCAGGGTTGTGGCGGCAACCAGCGCGGAGGCCGCGGTGCGCGGCGCGGACGTCGTGATCACCATGACCACAAGCTCAGTGCCCGTGATCGAGGCCCGGTGGGTCGAGGAGCACGCCGTCGTCGTGGCGGCGGGCTCGAACTTCCCAAATCGAACGGAAATCCCCGCCGACCTGGTCGCGCGGGCGCGGACGATCGTTGTCGATCAGCTGGCTACCGCCCAGCTCGAGAGCGGCGACCTCATCCAGGCTCACGATGCCGGGAAGTTCGATTGGGAACGCGCAACAGAGCTGAGCTCGGTGCTCACCGGGACCTGGAAGCCGCCTGAGCAGCTGGGGATCACCCTGTTCGAGTCTCACGGCCTGGCGCTGTGGGACCTGGCCGCCGGCTCAGTCGTCCTCCCGGCCGCCCGCAAGCTTCGGCTCGGGGAGGAGGTTGCCCTCTTCGTGCCCTAGTGGCCGATGTTGGACGGGATCGATTGGGGCGCCAGCGCCCCAAGATGCAGGGCAGAGCCGATGAGGTAAGCCGCGACAAGGATCACGACCAGAGCCGCGCTTGCGGTCGTGTAGAGGAGCCAGGCCGGTGGGCCGGTACCGGCGATCCGGACCATCAGGTCTGACCAATCAGGGCCTCGCCGAGGCCTCCATGTATCAACCGTGGTCCGGATCATCCGGCCAAAATCTGCTTCTGAGGGCATACCCGACCCTCCCTGTGTGGGTTTATCTTCCACGTAGGGCACCTTCATTACTGGAACGCTTCGGTTCCCAGTCTTGGTCGCTCCCCGTCGCTTTTCTCATGATCGCCACGGCTTTGGCGATCCTGGAGGCCACGGTTCCGGCGGGCACCCCCAGCACGGCAGCGATCTCCTCCCGGGTCAGGCCGTCGTAGTAGTGGAGAATCACCGCGGCGCGAAGCTTCGGGCTCAGGGCGGTGAGGGCTTTGGTGACCACATCCCGGGCTTCCGCCCGATCGTAGTCCCGCCGGTCGGGGGCCACGTACAGGCGGGCGGGCAGGAATCGGGCCAGCTTTTGCCGGCGGATGTAGGAGATCGCCAGATTGATCCCGATCCGGCGCAGCCAGGCCCCTGGGGGGGCGGTGGGGGTGTAACGGTCTCTCGCCCGGTAGGCACGGACGAAGGTCTCCTGGGTCAGGTCCTCGGCGGCGGCCGAGTCGAGGACCACCGACCGGATGGAGCGATAGACCGACAGGTACTCCTGGTCGTAGAGCTGCCGGAACTGGGTGGAGGGGTCGAGCTCCTTCTTCTGGGGTTCGAGCTCGTTGCTCTCTGGCACAGACGTAAGTGTGAAGGCAAGAGTGGCAATCCGTGTCGATCTCTAGACTGGTGGGCGACCCGGGACTCGAACCCGGATGAGTTGCCTCACACGCCCCTCAAACGTGCGCGTCTACCAGTTCCGCCAGCCGCCCGGCTGCAGCCGGTTGATTCTACCGAAGGTGCAGTGAGGCGGTACCCCCTGTAAGACTGGAACTCGCAACCTCCCGATCCGGTGTACAGTCGACGCCTGCGGAAGTGCCGTAAGGACAACCGCCGGGCGTTTTGAGGGACACGCCCGCATTCGATCAGGGGGGATTGGGAATTTTCATGAGGAAGGCGGTTCGCCCCAACGCGCCCGCCGGGCCGTGCCGGCGACGATTGCTTCGGCGGGCGCAAGCGGGGCGGGCACCATGACTGACGTTGGCGGGGGGCGGCCGGGACCGGCCACTGTCCCGGACGGCACTGCGGCCACCTCACCGTGGTGGAGGTCGGCGTGGTTCACGGCGCTGACTGTGGTCGTGCTGTTCCCGCTCGGGCTGGTTCTCATGTGGACCCGCCGCCCGGGATGGGGGCGGCGTACCAACGCGATCGTCAGCGGCGG
>JALYYG010000299.1 GCA_030946685.1 Candidatus Dormiibacterota bacterium
TCCAAAGGGCCACCGACGTGCCAGCACCGGCCCCGCTCGAGCGCGGGCCTGGCCGTTCGGTCCAGGTATCGGTAGCGGTAGCGACGCCAGCGAGCGGAGTAGCGAGCGTGGAAGCCGTCAGGCACGACCTCCGCGGTCAGGACCGACACATCTCCCGGGAGGCGGGCGTTCAGGGCTGCCACCAGGCGCCGCGGTGTGAAACGCCCATCGGTCTCGAAGCTGACCACCTGGCCTTCGGCGTGCGCCCCTGCATCGGTCCGCCCTGCGGCGTAGACCTTGTGCTCGGTGCCCGTCACCTCATGCAGCGCCCGCTTCAACTCGGCCTCGACAGTGCGCCCGTGCGCTTGCTGCTGCCAGCCGGCGAAACCGCTCCCGTCGTACTCCAGCACGACCTTCATATTCAATTTTTAGAGCGCGGGTGAGGACAGACGTCCTCCCCCGCGGTACCCCCACCTCTCCCATACGAAACTCGGTGGGGCTTGGTAGAGATACGCTTGGGCGACGGCCGGAATAAATCCGGCCTGACCGCCACTCTATTCACTTATCAACTAAATCAGGTCAATCAACCAGCTCCACTATCACCATCGGAGCTGAGTCGCCCAGGCGCGGTCCCTTGCGGACGATGCGCGTGTAGCCTCCCGGACGCTCGGCCAGGCGCGGGAGCAGGTTGGAGAAAAGGCGCTCGACGACCTCCGGCTTCGAGACCTCCTCGCTCACGCGGCGCCGCGCGCTGAGGTCCTGGTCCTTGGCGGTCGTGATCAGGCGCTCCACCCAGCGTCGCAGCTCCTTGGCCTTGGCCTCGGTGGTCGTGATCCTTCCGCTCTCGAGAAGCGACGTGCACAGGTTGCGCATCAGCGCTTTGCGCGCGTCGGTGTCTCGGTTGAAGCGGCGGCCGCTCTTTTGGTGTCTCATGTCTAGCGGAGGACGGTGCCCATCTCCTCAGGCTTGATGAAGCCCTTCTCGACGAGCTTCTCCTTGATCTCGTCCAGAGACTTGCGTCCGAAGTTGCGCAGCGCCAGCAACTCTTCCTCTTTCTTCTGGAGGAGCTGCCCGACGGTCTGGATCTCGTTGGCCTTCAGGCAGTTGAAAGCGCGTACGGAGAGGTCCAGCTCCTCGATCGGCGTGCTCATGATGAGGCTCTGCCCGCCGGTGGCGCCGCGATCCTTGGCCTCTTTCTCCGCGATCGATGCCCCGAAGCGGACGAACAGAGCCAGGTGCTGAGTGAACAGCGACGCGGCGTGGCTGACGGCTTCCTCGGGGGACATGGTGCCGTCGGTCCAGACCTCGATGAGCAACCGGTCGTAGTCGGTCGACTGGCCAACCCGAGTCTTCTCGACCGTGAAGTTGGCCTTCTCGACCGGCGAGAAGATAGCGTCGATCGGGATCACCCCGATGGGCTGGCCTTCGCGCTTGTTTCGCTCGGCCGGGACGTAACCCTTGCCTCGCTCGACATTGAGCTCCATCCGCAGGTGACCCTTTGAGGCCAGCGTGCAGATGTAGAGGTCGGGGTTGACGATGTCCACGTCGGAGTTGGCCTGGATGTGGGATGCGTGAACCTCGGCCGGGCCCTTCACGTCCAGGACCAGGGTCACCGGGTCCTCCGTGTGGCTCTTGAGGCACAGCTTCTTGAGATTCAGGATGACCTCGGTCACGTCCTCCTTCACGTGCGGGATGGCCGTGAACTCGTGCGCCACCCCATCGATCTGGATCGAGGTCACTGCCGCTCCCCACAGCGAAGAGAGCAGCACGCGGCGAAGCGTGTTGCCGAGCGTCGTCCCGAATCCGGGGTCGAGCGGTTCGATGTCGAACTTCCCGTAGTTCGCGCTCGTCTCGAGCTTGCGAACCTGCGGGGTGACTGTCATCTGCGTATCAATTGCCAATTAGGAACTCCCTTTACCTTGAGTAGAACTCGACGATCAACTGCTCTTCGACGCCCGTCTCCATTTCGTTGCGCTCTGGGCGAGCGAGAATCTTGCCGGACTTCTCCTCCAGGCTGAAGGAGAGCCATCCCGGAACCGGCCGCAGCTTGGACGCTTCCAGCGCCACGTCGACGACGCCGTTGGCCGGCTTGACCTTCAGCACATCACCGGGCTTCAGCTGGAACGACGGCACGTTCACAGTCCTTCCATTGACCTCGAAATGGCGGTGTGAGACCAGCTGTCGCGCCTGCTTGCGCGATGCGCCGAGCCCGAGCCTGTACACGACGTTGTCGAGCCGAAGCTCAAGGTGGCGGAGCAGGTTGATACCGGTGACTCCCGGTTCGCGCTCGGCAAGCTCGAAGTAGTTGCGAAACTGCTTCTCGAGAAGACCGTATGTGCGACGGGCCTTTTGCTTCGCGCGAAGCTGCAAGCCGTAGTCCGACGTCTTGCGCTTGCGCGCCTGGCCGTGTTGGCCGGGCGCGAAGGCGCGGCGTTCGATCGCGCATTTGGGCGTGTAGCACCGCTCGCCCTTGAGGTAGAGCTTGGCGCCCTCTCGACGGCAGAAGCGGCACACCGGCCCGCTGTAGTTCGCCATCGCTCAGACTCGCCGCCGCTTCGGCGGGCGGCAGCCGTTGTGCGGGATTGGCGTCACGTCGGTGATCGCGCTCACCTCGAGCCCGGTGGCCTGAAGCGAGCGGATGGCCGCCTCACGACCTGCACCCGGCCCGCGCACGAACACCTCGATCGAGCGCATGCCGTGCTCGAGGGCCTTCTTTGCAGTCGCCTCAGCGGTCATCTGGGCTGCGTACGGCGTCGACTTGCGGCTGCCCTTGAAGCCCTGCGCGCCAGCCGAGCCCCAGGAGATGACGTTCCCGTCCACGTCGGTGATGGAGATGATGGTGTTGTTGAACGTGCTCTGGACGTGGGCCTGGCCCGCGACCACGTTCTTCCGCTCGCGACGGCGGGTCCGTACGACCTTCTTCGCTTTCGCCACTAGGGGGTCTCCATTACTTGCCGGCTTTCACCTTCTTCTTACCCGCCACTGCGCGCTTCGGACCGCGGCGGCCGCGGGCGTTGGTGCGTGTGCGCTGGCCGCGTACCGGCAGGCCTCTGCGGTGCCGGCCACCTCGATAGGAACCGATCTCGGTCATCCGCTTGATGTTCATCGCCACCTCGCGGCGGAGGTCGCCCTCGATGAGGACCTCTTTGGCGGTAGCCATGCGATCGATGATCTGGCGGAGGCGGCCGACCTCCTCTTCGCTGAGGTCCTTGACCCGCGTGTCGGGGTTGATGTTTGCCATCTTCACGAGCTTCTCGGAGGTCGTGCGGCCGATCCCATGGATGTACATGAGGGCGATGACCACCCGCTTCTGCGGGGGTATGTCGATTCCGGCGATGCGCGCCATTTAGCCCATTTCCTCCTGACCTAGCCCTGACGCTGTTTGTGTTTCGGGTTCTTGGAGCAGATGACGCGCACCACCCCAGCCCGCTTGATCACTTTGCAGCTCGGACAGATCTTCTTGACGGACGGCCGTACCTTCATCTCCAAATCTCTCGAATTCGCCCTCGCGAACGATCGCTGCTCGCGAGCTCGACCCCCACCTTGTCCCCAGCCAGCAGCCGGGTGAAGTGGGTGCCTGCACGATCGGCGACGTGAGCCAGGACCTTGGCCCCGTTCTCGAGCTCAACCCGGTACACGCCGTTGGGAAGAGGCTCTACCACGACCCCCTTCACGAGCGGGGGGCGCTGGGGCACGAACGATGATTGTACGTCAAAGCGGTCAGCGCCAGCTCACGGCCCTTACCGATGCCTCCCCGAGGGGGAGAGGGACGGCTGGGCGGTCAGGATCAGCGGGCCCTTGTCGGTGATCGCCACCGTGTGCTCGAAGTACGCCGAGAGGGACCCGTCGACTGTGCAGATCGTCCAGCCGTCCGGCTTCATGTAAACCTCGTGGGAGCCGGCGTTGACCATCGGCTCGATCGCCAGCGTCATCCCCGCCTTGAGCCGCGGCGGGGTGCCGGGGCTGCCGAAGTTGGGCACCTGCGGGTCCTCGTGCATCTGCCGGCCGATCCCGTGGCCGACGAACTGGCGGATCACCGAGAACCCGTTTGCCTCGACGTGCTTCTGGATCGCAGACGAGATGTCGCCCAGCCACCCGCCCGGGTAGGCCTTCCCGATCCCGACGTTAAGGGCCCCCTCGGTGACGTCGAGCAGCCTTTCCGCCTCGCGGCTGATCTTGCCCGCCCCGACGGTGATCCCTACATCCGCCCAGAAGCCCTCGAGGACGAGACCGAGGTCCAGGCTCACCAGGTCCCCCGCCACCACCCGCCGGTTGCCCGGGATGCCGTGCACCGCCTCGTCGTTGATGGAGACGCAGATCGAGCGCGGAAAGCCGTGGTAGCCCAGGAACCCCGGAGTCGCGCCGCCCGCCCGGATCAGCCTTTCGGCGATCCTGTCGAGCTCGATCGTCTTGACGCCGGGCACGCAAGCTTCGCGGAGCGGGGGCAACACCGACGCGAGCAGGGTGCCCGCTCGGGCCATGAGGTCGATCTCGTGCGCGGTCTTGAGGTTGATCATGGGAGGACCTGGCCATTCTGGCCGATTGCAGCCAGGACCTGGGCGCTTATATCGTCAATGGTGCCCCGACCGTCGATCTCCGAAACCAGGTCCTCGACGCGGTAGTGATCGAGGACGGGGATCGTCTTCTTGAGGTAGATCTCGATCCGGGGCTGCACCGCCTCCTGCTTGTCATCCTCCCGCTGGACCACCGGCGTGGCGTCGGCCGTGCACCTCTCGGTGCCGGGGGGATAGGTGCGCTGGCACACCGGGCACACCAGCCGGCCCGACAGGCGGCGCAGCAGCTCGGGGGTCTCGACCCGGAGGTACAGCACCCGGTCGAAGCTTCGACCGAGCTCCTGCATCAGGACGTCCAGCGCTTCGGCTTGCGGGACGGTGCGCGGGAAGCCGTCGAGGATGAAGCCGTTGGCGCAATCCGGCTGCCGAAGCCGATCCCGGATCATCGCGATCATGATGTCGTCGGGAACGTAGCTGCCGGCGGCCAGGATGGGCTGGGCCTGGCGGCCCAGCTCTGTGCCGCGCTCGAT
>JALYYG010000300.1 GCA_030946685.1 Candidatus Dormiibacterota bacterium
ACGGCCCCAACCGTCGAACGCATCTCGGCAGCCACCTCTTTGAGGGAATACCCGTGTAGGAAACGCAGCTCCAGGACCCGCCGGTAGTTGTCGGACAGACCGTCCAGGATCCGGCGCGCTCTCTCCGCCGGCTCCTCCGAAGGCGGACCGGCTGGGATCGCCATCGCCAGGTCCTCATGCAGCTCCGCCTCGGACAGCCCGAGCCGGGTGCTCCAGAAGGCACCAAGAACCGACCTGGCGGTCGCGAACAGATAACCCCTGATCGCTGTCGCCGGCGCTCCCGCGCGGAGGCGCGGAATGGCCTTCATGGCCACCTGCTGCGTGAGGTCCTCGGCATCGGGGCGGTTGCCGACGCGGGCGTAGATGAACGCGTACACCAGCTCGAGCTCGTCGAGCGCGATTGCTGTGCTGCGGGAAGCGGCCGGGAGCTCGAGGACCTCCCCTGCCCCCTCGCCGGCAACCTCCTGGCCTTCAGGAGGTCCGGGCTCCGTGCTCATTGGATCCCGACTTGAACAGGTTCCCGCGGAGCAGGACCAGAACCGCGAGCGCGGTCAACCTGCTCAATCCGGATTTCTTCGCTCATCTGTGTACACGGGCGTTACCGGTGAAGGTTACGGGCCGAGGCCGGACTTCGAACTGCCTTACGAAGGAAAGGCCGGACCCTCCTTTCATCGCCGGGAGGGCCTGGTGAAGGAAGCCCTCCCGGGGATTTCGTGCGAGGAAGGGAACTCGCGCCCCGGGAGGGCCGCTCTGTGGAGGAGGCTCAGGCGTGTCGAGCGACTGGCCAGCCCGGCCGCCCCGAACGCCGCCACAGCAGGTAGCCCAGCCCAAGGATGACCAGGATCGGTCCGAGCGCTCCGAGACCTGTGACGACGTAGTTGATCGTGGTGACGAAGTTGTGTGCGCCGTCGCTGAGGGCTGAGGCAAAACCCCAGCTGTCCTTCGAAGCGGTCTGGACCGGAGCCCCCGATTCCAGCAAGGTGACGGTCACCGTGCTGTAGGCGGTGTTGTGCTCGATGTACTGGATCTGACCCTTCAGTTGCTCGATCTGGCCGGTGATCTGGCCGATCTGGGCTTGCACCGCGATGATGTCCGAGATCGACTGCGCCCTCTTGAGCAGGACCAGCATCGCGTCACGCTGGGCCTCCTCGTTGGCAAGCCGAGCCTGCAGGTCCACGTACTGGGCGCTGACATCGTTGCCGCTGATGTGCTCGTTCTGGACCTTGCCCATTGTGGCCAGCCCGTCGATGGTCGCGTCGAACTTGGCCGCCGGGACCATGAAGGTGACGACCCCGGTGCGGATCTGGTCGTTCGTGACCGGGTTCGACTGGGCGTCGGTGCCGGAGATGAATCCCTGCTCCTGCTCAACGAAGGCTCGCACTGCGGCGAGCTTGGAGTCGAACAAGCCGGCGCCGACTGTGATCGTCAGCTGAGCCTGGCGGATGACCTGCGGGCCCTGGACCGTCGGCACGACATTCGGGACAGGGTTGGTCTGATCGGCCGGCGCATTGGGGTTGTACTGGGTCGATGGGGGCGCGCCCACCGAGGAGCCCGACCCGGACCCGCCCGAGCGCGGAGCCGTGGCGCCAGTGCCGGCCGTGCTGCCGCCCCCAGCGCCTCCGCAGGCGGCCGCCGCCGCAAGGATTGCAACGACGACGATGACTTTCTTCATTCGACGGCCTCCTGCCGATTTGATGACTGACCAAACGCCGCCCAGCCCCGCAGGTAACAATTGCGGGCGTGCTGCAGGTCCGCAACCTCGCCATCGATGTCGCCGCAAAGCGGGTCCTTTCGGACGCCAGCTTCACAGTCGCGCCCGGCGACAAGGTCGGCCTGGTCGGTCGAAACGGTGCGGGCAAGACCAGCCTGCTGAAGGTTCTCGCGACGGAAGACGACCCGGCTGCCGGGTTGGTGCTTCGGCGCGGCACCCTCGGCTACGTCCCCCAGAACCCGCGGCCCCGCGCCGAATCGGCCCAGACTGCGCTCTCACACATCCTGTCCGGACGCGGGCTCGACCGCGCGGCCAAGCGCCTCGAGGAGCTGCACCGGGGGCTCGAGAAGGACCCCTCAATGGCCAACATCCATGTCTTCTCGGAGGCCGAGGAGAAATACCGGCTCGACGGGGGGTATTCGGGCGAATCAGACGCCCGGCGCATCGCCACCGGACTCGGCCTGAAGCCTGACCGGGTGGACAAGCCGCTGGGCGTGCTGTCAGGTGGCGAGCGCCGCCGTGTGGAGCTCGCTCGCGTCCTGTTCGCCGAAGCGGACCTCCTGCTCCTGGACGAGCCGACCAACCACCTAGACAGCGACGCCAAGTCCTGGCTGATGGACTTTCTGCGCAACAACCGCGGCTCGGTGATCGTAGTCAGCCACGACCTGATCCTTCTCGATGCGGCGATCACGCGCGTCCTCCACCTGGACGCCGGCCGGCTGGTCGAGTACCGCGGCACGTATTCGCAGTACCAGCAGGCGCGGCGGCTGGAGGAGAAACGCCTCACGTCGCTCGCGGTCCGGCAGGAGGCCGAGATAAAGAGGCTGAGCCTGCTGGCCGAGGTCATGAGGCGGCAAACGGAGAAGCGAGCGCGCACCGCCATGGCGATCTTCAAGCGCGTTGACCGTCTCAAGGCGCAAAAGGTCGCCGCGCCCAAACGCGAGCGCAAGGTCAAAGTCAAGTTTCCCGACCCGCCGCACAGCGGCCGTGTTGTGCTAACGGTCGAGGCGCTGGCCAAAGGTTATGGCGGCCCGACGGTCTTTCGCGACGTCAACTTCGAGGTCGAGCGCGGGCAGCGACTCCTGGTCATGGGACTGAACGGTGCCGGCAAGACGAGCTTGCTGCGGATCCTCGCCGGCAAGACCGAGCCCAACACCGGGCGGTTCCGGCTCGGGCATGGCGTGTCGCTCGGGTACTACGCCCAAGAGCACGAGGGGATTCGCGCAGGAGTGCCAGTGCTCGCGCACATGCGCGACCAGTCGGACGCCGATGAGCGAGTGCTGCGAGCGCTGCTCGGCACGTTCAGCCTCACTGGCGACATCGCACGTCAGGACGCCGGCACCCTTTCGGGCGGCGAGAAGACCAAGCTCGCGCTGGCGCAGCTGGTGGCGGGGCGGCACAACCTGTTGCTGCTTGACGAGCCGACCAACAACCTCGACCCGCCATCGCGTACAGGAGTGGCGCTCGCCCTCGCCGCGTGGCCCGGAACCATGGTCATAGTCAGCCATGACCCGGAATTCGTTCAGGCGCTGCAGCCGGGACGCGTGCTCTTCATGCCGGAAGGGCGCGTTGACTACTGGGAGGAAGATCTCCTCGACGTCGTGTCGCTCGCCTGACGAGCGAGAATATCCTCGTGGGCGAAACCAAGCTTCGAGACATCCTGATGCCCGAGCTCGAAGGCGCTGAGGAGATAACTGTCGGCGCCTGGAGCAAAAAGAAAGGTGAGCACGTGGCCGAGGGCGAGACCTTGATGGAAGCGCTCACCGACAAGGTCAACGCCGAGATCCCATCTCCTGTCAGCGGCATGGTCGAGGAGCTCCTTGTGAAGGAGGGCGACCCCGTCAAGCCAGGTCAGGCAATTGCCAGGGTCACGCCCGAGTAGGTAGCTATACCCGTCCGGGGACAGCCTTCTCCGGTTTGGCCTCTTCCTCTTCCCCCAGCCGGCGGCCGAACCACCACGCCGCCGCGAGAATGATCACGACGACGATCGCGATCGGGATCGCAAACGGGGAGAGCTTCGCCGCCACCTGCTCCCAATGCTGACCCGCCAGGTACCCGGCATAGGCGAGCCCGAAGTTCCACGGAATCGCCCCCAAGAGCGAAACAATGATGAACTTGGGGTAGCCGATCTTGGACAGGCCGGCTGGAAACGAGATGTAGGTGCGAACGATCGGGAGCAGGCGGCCGATAAACACTGCCCACAGTCCCCACCGATCGAAAAACCGATTGGCCAGTCGCAGGTGCCCTTTGCTCAGCCCCATCCAGCGACCGGCGCGGCTCAGCACAACCTTCTCTCCGAAGCGGCGCGTCAAGTAGAAAGCGATAAGCGAACCGGTTAGATTCGCCAGGCTTGATATGGCAACGACGAGGATGAGCTCAACGACCGAGCCGCCGAGGCCCAGTTTTGACAGCGATGCAAGCGCCCCGCCAAGCGGAACCACAATCTCGCTGGAGATGGGCAGGCCCGCGCTCTCGCCCGCCATCGTCACGAAGATCGCGATGTAGCCCCACGAGGTGACCAGAGAGATCAGCTGCTGGGTCATGGAAGTAGAACCAGCCTAAAGGACTGGCTACCTGCACTACACCAAAGTCGTTGGATCAACCCGAGTGGTATCCACCAACCGGAAGGGAAGAGTACGGACCTGCTGGTCGTCGACCATGATCTCGAAACGGTAAAAGCCGGGCTTCTCGATCTGAATGCCGGCCAGGTTGATCACGATGTTCGCTGCCAGGTCCCAGCCCGGCGGGTGCTCACTGGGAACCTGGCGCGGCGGCACAGTCAGCACGATTGGTTGCACCAGGATCGCCTTTCCGTCCTCGTTGCTGCAGTGAACCTCCACCGTGTGCGCCCTTTCGGATTCCAGCCGGCTCGTCACCAACCGCAGCACCATGGCCCCGCCGAAGGGAGCGGGAAACTGATCACGCCAAAGGGTGTCGATCCCAGCACCCAGGACGTAGACGAGTCCATTGGGTGGACCTTCAGCTGCGTTGGCTAGCAGCGCCCAGTCGAGCCTCATTCAGGACCGCCGTTCAACGTTGTTGAATGTAACCGCCCGCTCAACGTGGCAGGCCTGAGATCCCGTTCAGGGCAAGTGCCGCGAGCACGTCTGCCTGTCTCTCCTCCACGCTCCTCAGCTCATCCATTCAGCCTTCCTAGCGCGCCTCCAGGACCTGCTCATTTTCTTGCCTGAGCTTCGGGCTCGCATTACTGCGGCCACGTCTTGTGGCGAGAAACAATCCAAGCAGGATCAGCGCGAAGCCGACGACGGCGCCGATGGTGAACGGTTCTCCCAGCAGGGCGACGCCGAGGGCAAGCGCCACCGCCGGATTGACGTATGTGATCACGGTTGCCCGCACCGGGCCGACCTCGGCGATGAGCGCAAAGAACAACAGGAAGGCGAGGGCCGTGCATATGAGCCCGAGCAGGGCGACCGCCACCAACACCTGAGCCGGCGGAAACGCCGCAGGCAGATGCGTCAGCCCCAGAGGCGCGAACGCGATGGCCGGCAAGGTGACCGAGACCGCCACCACGCCAATGCTGGGGACCTTGGAAAGCCGGCGCGACACGATCAGGGGGCCGACCGCGTAACAGATGGCCACGAGCCCGATCTCGCCGGCGGCGCCGAGATCTCTCACTGAGACGTTGAGTCCGACCAGGGCCGCGACGCCGACGAAGCCGACGACCAACCCGAACAAGCGTCGGGCGTCGAACCGGTCATTGCTCCCGGTGAGGCGGCCGAGGACCACGCTGGCGAAAGGCGTTGCGGCTAGCAGCAGGCCCGTCAGCGAACTGGACAGGCGCACTTCCGCGTCGGAGACAAGGAACCAGGGCAATGCAACCTCGATGGCGGTGTACGCGACGACCCATTTCCACTGAGGTAGGAGCGGCGCGAGGCTTCCACGCGCCGCGGCGATGGGCAGCAGGATGGCTGCCCCGATCGCGGTTCGGAAGAGGACCAGGGTGACCGGGCTGATGTCGCTTACAGCCACCTTGATGAGCAGATAAGGAATGCCCCAGATGAGGCACATCGCGATGAAGAGAGCCCACCCGCGGCGGCTCACCGCGGCCCCGGTCGCAGAAGGCGCCATTCACTCAGGTTCGAGCGGGCGTGCACCGAGGAAGTCTAGCGACGCTCCAACGCGAGGATTCGCTCGCTATTTCGTTGCACTCCTGCCGCAATCCCAGCGCCATAGGCCGTTAGCCCTATTGGTGAGTCTGTATGACGGGTCGTATGATCCTGCGGCCGAAGAGGATTCGCTTATTCAGGGGAGACTGATAATGCGCCGTTTCATTCTGGTTTTGACCATGGGGATTGTGGCCGGACTTGCGTTTGCTGGGACAACCCTCGTTACTTCCGCCGCTCCGCAGTCACCCGGAATCACGGCAAACGGATTCAGTCTCACAGGGAGCACCGCCGGTGGCGTGAAGTTGGCCGCATACGGGGATCCTCTGACCTTCGTCTTCACAGAGGTGAACGTCGGCTCCGGATCACCCTCGGAAGATCTGGTCTTGGAGTCGCTTACCAATGCCTCGGTCGTGTCCATAAGCTGTGTGGTGGGGACGAACCACGCTCTCATCAACCCTGATGGAAACTTCTGCGAACCAGGGCCCGTGAGTCACGGCCAAAAGGCTTCGAGTGTCATCAACGCAAGCATCACCGGAGCCTCAGGCTCGGTCACCGCTCGCGTCTGCCTGATGAACGAGGGAACCGGTGTCGTCGGACCGTGCACGAACGTCTCCGTGACCATCTGACGGTTCGCCTGGCGCAGAGCCGGTGAGGCTCGCCCGCCCTGACCAGCGGGCGAGCTATTCGGCGGAGACCGGAATCTGATGCACCCTGCAACCTTCGATCAACAGCTCGACCAGCTTTCGACTACCAAGCCACACGAGCACGAAGTCGGGCTTCAGCGCTGGAATGCGGAACCGAACCCCAGATCCGATTGGGTGGAATCGCCTGACCACATCCACCGATTTGACGTCGGCCCACCTCGCTTGCATTTTGAAACCAGCGCAATCAAACGCGATACCTTCGTCGCTCAGGCGACACCACGAACCTGGCCAGGACGAATCCATCAGACCCATTCGCATCCCGCAGACCAGGTCGAATGATCGGTTTAGCCCAGACGCGACAGTTGCGCCTATCAGCTTCATTGATCTTTGGTTTCCGCCCCCATGCCTCACGTCTTCGCACTCCCCGCAGCCAAAGGTCGTGCCTACCTGTCCGTTTTCGCTGCGAAGATGCCTTAGCCCTGCGGTCATCGTACTACCTCACCGGTGACCACCGAGTGCCCATTTTGCCAACCTTCCCGGCCGTCTCAGGTAAGAGCCCCGTAACCAGGGATGCCCACTCTCACAGCGCCACCATCCCATGCAGGATGTCGGTTGTCGGTTAACCGTGGATGAACGCATGGGGACGGCGTAGTGAAGCATTGCCTCGAGATATCTCCGGGCCGGCCGCGCTGCCATCGACCTGACCGGCCTCCCGGCAAAGGCGGCGATAATGCTTCCGATTGCGTTAGGCACCACTCCAGGGAGGAAAGGAGATGGGCTGGGTCATTGGGGGTGGCCTCGCCGGCTTGCTGATGTCAGTGCTGATGTACGTCGGTGATCATCGCTGGTTTCCTCGCGAGGCGCCCCTGAGAACAGCGGTATCGGCCGCCGCTCTCGCCGTGCTTGGACTGCAGGTGGGCACGCTCATCCGACGCCGACGAGCGTAGGAATCGACGGCCAAACCGGGCGGTCAGCCAACTGGTAAACCTTCGCCGCTGGTATATGCGAAGAGGGTCGAAATGGACTCGGAAAATTGGTGGGCCCGGTTGGGATCGAACCAACGACCAGCCGATTATGAGTCCCGACGAGAACCGTCCGACAGCGTCCGGCGACGTCGATCCGAATACAAAACGTCGACCCCACACGTCCAACAAGTCCGCAGTCGTCCGGCAAGATCCATCCGATTGGCAGTCAAGAT
>JALYYG010000020.1 GCA_030946685.1 Candidatus Dormiibacterota bacterium
CCGAGAAGCAGAAGGAGTCCGCATGAAGGCTGCCGACTTTTACGCGCGTTTTCGTTCCGAGGCGTCGAAGGCGATCGTGGGTCAGGACGAGGCAGTCCGCCTCTGCGCCCTGGCCCTGATCGCGCAAAGCCACATCCTCCTCGAAGGCGTGCCCGGCGTTGGCAAAACCCTGCTGGCGAAAACCATCGCCCGCCTCCTGTCGCTGCGGTACGGCCGGGTGCAGTTCACACCCGACCTCATGCCCGCCGACATCGTCGGCACCTCGGTCTACGATCTGCAGTCACGCTCCTTCCGCGTGCGGCAGGGACCGGTGTTCACCAACATCCTGCTCGCGGACGAGATCAACCGAGCACCAGCCAAGGTGCAGGCGGCCTTGCTGGAAGCGATGGAAGAGCGCGGCGTTAGTCTCGAAGGCCAGCAGCAGGCGTTGCCCGACCCGTTCATGGTGCTGGCCACGCAGAACCCAATCGAATACGAGGGCACCTACCCGCTGCCCGAGGCGCAGCAGGATCGTTTCCTGTTCAAGGCCGTCATGTCCTACCCCAGCCCCACCGAGGAGCTGGAGATGCTGCGCCGATGGGATGCGGGAATGGAGCTGAGGGACCCGGCGCGCGCCGGTGTCGAGCCCGTGCTTGACGCGGCGGCCGTCATCGAGTGTCGCGAGGAAGCGCGCAAGGTCACCGTCGAGGAGAAAGTACGGCGGTACATCATCGAGCTGGCCGTCTCCACCCGGCAGGCTGCCGAGCTGGTGTTGGGAGCGAGTCCGCGGGCCGAGGTGCTCCTCATGCTTGCCGCCAAGGCCGCCGCGGCGTTTGATGGGCGGGACTACGTGACGCCCGACGATGTCAAAGGGTTGCTCCGTCCCACCTTTCGCCATCGCCTTCTCCTTCGGCCGGAGGCCGAGGTTGGGGGACAGACCGCCGACAGCCTGCTCGACTCCGTCATCGCCCGCGTGACGCCGCCGCGCTAGGGTGCGCCGGTGACGCTGGTCCCCCAGGCGCGGCTCCTGATCGCGCTGCTACTCGGGTCGGTCCTAATCCTGCTCGTCCTGGTGCACCCGGTATTTCTCATCGTGTTTCTCGCCTACTACGCGGCGCTGCTGGGATTCGCCATCGCCGACGCGGCGCGGCTTCCGAAGAAGTCCGGCTTCATGGCGAGCCGGGTCCTCCCCCAGCCGTTTTCCCTTGGTGAAGTCCAGTCGGTCCAGCTGCTGATCGCCCATTCGGACGCGGCCGGGCTTCCCGCGCAGGTCGCCGACCACGTGCCCACGGACCTGCAGCCCGATCGCCGGATCCTCACCGGGACCTTCGACCGAGAAGGCTTGCTGGGCGTCGAGTACACAGTGCAGCCGCCCCATCGCGGCCGCTACGCGTTCGGGCCGGTTGACCTTCGCTGCTGGCGACACGGTGGCTGGCTCATCCGGCAGGTGCGAATCAAGGCCGACGAGCCGGCCGCCGTCTATCCCGACGTGCTCGCCATCAAGCGCTACGAGCTGATGCTGCGCCGCGGGATGCGCATCATGATGGGACTCCGGCGGGCCCGCCCCCCGGGAGCGACCACGGCCTTCGCCGGGTTGCGCGAGTACCTGTCGGGGGACGACGTGCGCCGCATCAACTGGAAAGCCACGGCGCGCCGCGACAACCCGGTGGTGATGGAGGTCGAAGCCGAGCGTGGACAGCAGGCGATCATCGCGCTCGATTGCGGGCGGTTGATGACTGCCCCGGCCGGCTACATGACCAAGCTTGATCACGCCGTCAACGCGGCCTTGCTCCTGGCCTGGGTGGCACAGAGCCAGGGGGACAAGGTTGGGATGCTCACCTTCAGCGACGGCGTGCGCCGTTACGTGGCACCGCAGCGCGGTCCCGCCCAGGTGACCCAGCTCAACAAGGTGCTGTACGACGTGAAAGCCGAATACACCGAGCCCGATTTTTCTGAGGCCTTCGCGCAGCTCGCCTTGCGGGTCAGCCGTCGCTCGCTGGTGGTGGTGCTTACCGACGTGCTCGATCCCGAGGCATCGCGGGACCTGGTTGCCCACGCGATCCGCTTGAGCCGGCGCCACCTGGTGATGGTCGTCGCCATGTCCGACCCCGAGGTGCTGGCCGCCCGCGACGCGCCCATCGAGCGGGTCTCGCGCGCCTACGAGTGGGCGGCGGCCGAGGAGCTGCTGGCCGCCCGCCGCGCGAGCTTCGA
>JALYYG010000027.1 GCA_030946685.1 Candidatus Dormiibacterota bacterium
ATCGAGAACCGCCAGACGCCGTCTCGCAAGATCGGAGCAGCCAGCTTGTGGAAGTCCGTTGACGGCACCAGGAAGGTGGGATCAGCGAGGCCCATCAGCTCCAAATCCAGGTAGCCGAAGAAGTACCAGTAGAACGGGCTGTTTACGAGCCGGTCGGCGCGGACGTCGAAAAAGATATTGAGGTAGCGGGCGTTCTTCGACATGCGGTGGAGCGTCGCCGCACTCTTCACCTGGCACGCCACTCCGACGCCGTACTGCCCGCGAACGTGAATTTCGTAATCGCGTCGCTCGTCATCGCTCATGGGAGCGGCCAGCTCGATGGCCCCGGCGCTGCCCATCATCAGGAACTTCGCGAATTCGTGCTCGACGATCAGACCCTGCTGGACCGAGCTGATGCGCAACCTTTAGACCTTCCGAGCCCAGATCATGCCAGGAATCTCGAGAAGCCCCGGGGCCGCATGCGATGACGAACCAACCTTGATGAGCTCTCTGGTAATCGCCATCACCTTCTTGCCAAGGTCGCGCTGATTGACGCGGTACGGAGTCCAGCGATCGTGCGACTTGGCCTCCATGCTGGCCTCCAGCGTGAAATGCCACACGTCGCCTTTCCGGCTGGGATTGGCATGTCGATGAAACTCCTCCGATGGAATCAAAAAAGTCGGATCGGAGAACCGCATGATGGTGGGATTCAGAAACGCACAGAAATACCAGAAGTGCGGATCGCTGACGAGTCGACTGGCCCGGACGTCGAAATGAATCCGAAGGTAGTGGGCTTGGCTGCCGCCGATAGGTCCGATCTCAAGGGCGCTCTTGACCTGCGTGGCAAGGGCCGATTTGTACTGCCCGTGCACATGGATCTCGAAGTCACGCCGCTCCTCATCGGTGAGCGGCGCCGCCAGTTCGATTTTGCCCCCGGTCCCAATCATCACCAGCTTCGCGAATTCATTCTGCGCAATGACGCCCTGCTGCACATCGGAAATCTTTGATGCAGGCCTTCGTCCCGTCACTCGATCACCTGGCTGTGGCCTCCACGCAGCACGCACTCGAACAGTCCGTAGACATGACCGAGGTCGCCTTTGCCTGGCCGATCTGGATCGGGAGCCTCCCTGTTAACGATGGAGTCTGTGACGATCAGGACATGAGCGCCATCCGAATTTTTGAGGTTTTGTTTCCACACATCGGCCGACGGTCGATCGCGCGCGATCACGAACCCCGCGCGCTCGCCCAATATGGTCACCATCGGGCCCTCGCCACGTTCGATGACGGCAGCACCGATCGGTTGGGCGCGTTTCATCCGGTCGACCACCTTGGTGAAGCTGTTGTTGGATGGCGTAATCGCGATCATGGGGATCAGGTCGATGCCGGCTGGGAATGAGACCCTCGGCGGGACGACAACATCCGCGGCTCGACGCAACTCATTCAGGAGCTGCGGGCTGAGGAAACCGATCTGGACCTCGGAATTGTCTGGCAGCAGGTCCATCGAGATCTTGATGCCGAGAAGGGCGCCTTCCTTCTGAGTCGGCTTAAGTGACTCTGGTGCCTTGCGGATCCGATACCGGCCTCGGCGGCCTGTGGGTAGTTCGAGGCTTCCCCACGTCTCCATTAGGTCGTCCCGCTTGGCGTGCGCCACGATGCCCGCCAGGACGAGCGCCATCGGCCAGGACTCGCCCCGATCGAGCTCCTGGACACCGTCCGAATGAACACTGACGAAGTTTGGTGTAACGGCGGCCTCCGCCGGCCAGCCGTACCGTCGGGCTCGCAGGAAGAGGTCAGGCGGACCCTCGGTACCCTCCAGTTGAGTCAGGAGCGACCCGGGCGGCATGGGGTTGCCGCTGGCCATAATTTCCCACGCTCGGTCCTGGCCCGGCATCAGCAAGAGGCCAGGTTGGCTGTTTTGCTGGCCCATAACCGTGGCGATGCCCTCCAGGCTCTCGCTGCCGAGCTTGAGTTCCACGAGGAAGGCATCGTCGGACGTCCATCGTTTCCATGGTTCAGCCTCCATGAAACGGCGGGCCTGCTCGTAGAGCAAGACAGCGTCCTCAGTCAGAAGGGTGTGGTCGGCTGGCTGGCGGTGCGCCATCTGCGCAATAAGGTGGTCGAATACTGCTTCGGCGCCCTGCTCGGGAGTGACCTCCTCCACGACCGTGTCAGGGCGAAATCGCGCTTCTCGCACAAGATCGTCAAGCACGGACCGCATTGCATCGGCGCATTCGATGGGAACCTGGATCCGATCCGGAACGCCCTTCGTGATTCCCTTGCTCGGCTCCAAGGCGGCCACGCGCAAGGCTGCGCTGAATGAGTCGCCGATTGTCGCGCCGGCCTCTACGGATCGAGTGCCCTTACCAGTGAGATCCATCACCATGGTCAGGTAGGTCGGTTCCTGCACGTCGCGGAGCCAGAGGTGGAGATCGCGCTGCAGGACCAGCCAGATGGACTCGTTGCCGGGAGCTACCTCCGGCTTCATGCGCACATTGTGCATGCTTTCCGACCAACGTGGACGTTGGCTGCTGCGACAGACAGCTGTCAAAAGAGTGCCCTAGAGTAACCCTTGGAGCAGAGGGGCAAGATGCAGTTTCTTGAAGGGCGCCTGATCGTGAGCCCGTCCGATTTGACGGGCTTTCTCGAGTGCGAGCATCTGACTCAGCTCGAACTCAGCGCCGCCCGTGGCGAGATCGAGCGTCCAAGCCGCGACGACCCCGTCCTTGACATGCTCAGCCGCCGCGGGCTGGAGCACGAGGGCCGGCACCTGGCTGGCCTCAAGGCAACCGGAATGAAGACTGCCGAGTTCGCGTTTCCCGATGGCACTATTGCCAACCTGGAGAAGGCTCATGCCGCCACAGTCGCCGTCATGGAGGCCGGCGTCCACATCATCTATCAGGGCACCTTCTTTGACGGCCGCTGGCGCTGCCATCCCGACTTCCTGATCCGGGTCGACCGGCCGAGCAAGCTTGGCGACTACAGCTACGAGATCGCCGATGCCAAACTGGCGCGGAAGGCCAAAGCATCGGCCGTCCTTCAGTGCTGCGTCTATTCAGAGCAGCTGGCCGCCATCCAGGGCGTCGAACCCGAACACCTGACGCTCATCCTGGGCGACGACACCGAGGAGAAGCTCCGCTTCAGGGACTATGGCGCCTACTACCGGAGCGTCAAGCGCCGCTTCGAAGAGACCGTGCTGGCGCCAGCCATTCAGACCTATCCCGATCCTGTCGACCACTGCCGAATCTGCCGCTGGTTCGACGTCTGCGAGCTTCGCCGCCGCAAGGACGATCACCTCTGCCTGGTGGCGGGCATGCGCCGTGACCAGACCAAACGTCTACACCTCGTAGG
>JALYYG010000029.1 GCA_030946685.1 Candidatus Dormiibacterota bacterium
ACCGACGCGCCGATGCTGCCTCACCAGCTACGCCGGCTCGCCCTTCGGGCGGGATTAGGTCTGGCCCGATGCGGCTCGTTCGCCGGCAACACCTCAGGCGAGATCTTCATGGCCTTCTCCACCGCGCAGACCATCCCCTACGACCAGCCGCGGTCGGTTACGCGCGTCCAGGCTCTCGCCGATGGCGCGCGACGTATCGATTCGTTCAATCCACTTTTCCGAGGCGCGGTGGAGGCAGTGGAGGAGGCGGTCATCAACTCGCTGTTCGCAGCTACCACGACGGTGGGAAGACAGGGCAGGGTCGTGCACGCCCTTCCCATCGATCGGGTCGTGAGTCTGCTCGACAAGTACGGCCGCCGCGGTCAATGACCGCCGGACAGGTGATGACCGTGCGCGGCCCCATCGCCGCGCAGGACCTCGGCGCCACACTGATGCACGAGCACCTGTTCATCGACCTGAGGTTCCTCTGGGACCCCCCGACCTCCGAATGGCAGGCGCCGCTCGTCGACAGCGTGCCGACACTGGCGAACCGGGGGCTGCTCCAGGTCGACCCTTACGTGAGCCGTCCGAACCTCGTCCTCGATGAGCCCGACGTGGCCGTTGCAGAGCTTGGTCCGTACCGGCAGCTCGGCGGTGGCTCCGTTGTCGACCTGACCATCACCGGCATCAACCCGCAACCCACGAGCCTGCGCCAGGTCTCCGAGCTGAGTGGTGTTCACATCGTGGCCGGCTGCGGCTACTACACCCAGCGCTCCCACCCGCCGGAGGTTGCAGCCCTCTCGGAGCCGGAGCTGATCGAGCGTCTCGTCGATGACATCGCCAACGGACTCGGTGGCACCGACGTGCGCCCAGGCATCATCGGTGAGATCGGCACCAGCTCGCCGATTCATCCCGACGAGTCAAAGATCCTGCGTGTGGCCGCGGCGGCGCAGGCGCGAACCGGCCTGGCGATCAACGTCCACGTCGCGATCTTTTATCGCGAGGCGCTGGCCGCCCTCGACATCCTCGAGGCCGCCGGCGCTGACCTGAGCCGGGTCGTAATCAGCCACCTCGACGAGCAGCTCGACACGGCCTACCACCGGGCAATCCTCCAGCGGGGCGCCTACGTGGAGTACGACACCTTTGGGTCCGAGGCCTACTTCGACGGCGAAGGTTCGGCGGAACCCAGCGATCGCGAGCGCCTAAATGCGCTCATCGAGCTGCTGGACGCCGGCTGGGCCGACCGGTTGCTCATCGCGCAGGACGTCTGCACCAAGGTGCAGCTCCTCAAATACGGCGGCTTCGGTTATGCGCACATCCTCCGCTCGATCGTGCCCCGCCTGCAGCGCCGTGGAGTCGACGCCGCAACAGTCCAGAAGCTCCTGGTCGACAACCCCGCGCGGGTGCTCGCGATCGCGTCCTAGGACCGCGCAGGTCCTGGGAAATGACAGGCCACAAGGTGGCCGCTTCGCACAGATTCCAGGGGCGGCATCTGCTCGCGACAGACGGCCTGGGCGCGAGGGCAGCGCGGGTGAAACGGACATCCGGACGGCGGCGCCGCAGGGTTGGCAACTTCGCCGCGGACGGCCGGGCGCGCCACCGATCGCGGCTCCGGGCGCGGCACCGAGGCGAGCAGAGCCTGGGTGTACGGATGCTGCGGGTCCGCGTACAGCGATTCGTTGTCCGCCTCCTCGACGATTTGGCCGAGGTACATCACCGCCACCCTATGACTTACGTGCCGGACGATCGCTAGATCGTGAGCGATGAAGACGTAGGTCAGCTTGAGCTCGGCCTGCAGCCGCTCCAGCAGCGTGATCACCTGCGCCTGCACCGAGACGTCCAGCGCTGAGACCGGCTCGTCGCAGATGACAAGGTCCGGGGCGAGGGCCAGCGCCCGCGCGATGCCGATGCGCTGGCGCTGCCCGCCGGAGAACTCGTGCGGGTACCGGTAGCCGAGGTTCGGATCCAGGCCGACCAGCGCGAGCAAATCTCGTACGCGCGCTCGCAGCCCTTTCCCGGTCGCCAGCCGGTGCACGACCAGGGGCTCGCCGATGATGTCCTGGATGGTCATGCGCGCGTCGAGGGACGCGTAAGGATCCTGGAAGATCATCTGGATCTGCTTGCGGTACGGCCGCATCGCCCTCGCCCCCAATCGCGCCAGGTCCGTCCCGTCGTAGGTGATGCTGCCGGTCGTGGGCTTGAGCAGACGGACGATCGCCTTGCCGGTCGTGGACTTGCCGCAGCCCGACTCCCCGACAAGGCCAACGGTCTGCCCCCGCAGCACGTCGAGGTCCACTCCATCCACAGCCCGCACTTTGCCCACGGTGCGCCGGATCAACCAGCCGCGACGGATCGGGAAATGCACCCGCAGCTCCCGCACTTTGAGCAGGGTGTCGATCCTGTCCACGCTCAGATCCAGCCTCCGACCTGTGTGCCGTGGCAGGCCGCTAAGTGCTCTGGTGTCTCGCGCACGCTCAGCTCAGGCACCTTCTCGCCGCACACCGACTGGGCATGTGCGCAGCGCGGCTCGAAGCGGCATGCCGGCGGCGGCCGCAGTAGGTCGGGCGGCGAACCCTCGATGGGCTGCAGCGGTGTGTTGCGAGGCACGTCCAGCCGCGGTACGGAGCGGAGCAATCCCTGCGTGTAAGGGTGCTTTGGCGCGCGGAACAGCTGGATGGTCGGCGCGCGCTCCACGATCTCGCCTGCGTACATGACAGCGACCTCGTCGCACGTCTCTGCGACCACGCCGAGGTCGTGGGTGATGAGCAGCACCGACCGCCCCTGAGCCGGCAGCTGGCGGATGAGGTCCAGAATCTGCGCCTGCACGGTCACGTCCAGGGCGGTGGTGGGCTCATCGGCGAGCAGCAGGGCCGGGTCACAGCTCAGCGCCATCGCGATCATCACGCGCTGGCGCATGCCGCCCGACAGCTGGTGGGCGTACTCACGAATCCTCTGGCGGGGCGCCGGGATGCCCACCATGTCGAGGAGCTCGATCGCCCGGCTGTAAGCGGCCCTCCGGCCCAGACCCAGGTGCAGGCGAAGCGCCTCCACAAGCTGGTCGCCAAGCGTCAGAACCGGGTTGAGCGCCGTCATGGCGTCCTGGAAGATCATCGCGATCTCCCGGCCGCGCACCGCCCTCATCTCCTCGAGGGGCAGCTGGAGCAGGTCGCGGCCACCAAAGTCGATGCGCCCGCTCACGATCTTGCCCGGAGGCGGCACCAGCCGCAGCAACGAGAGACACGTCACGCTCTTCCCGCATCCGGACTCGCCCACCAGGCCGAGCATCTGGCCGCGCCTGAGCTCGAAGCTCACGCCGTCCACCGCGTGAACCTGGCCCTCCTC
>JALYYG010000035.1 GCA_030946685.1 Candidatus Dormiibacterota bacterium
GGCGCGACTCGGACGTCAGCGAGCCATGGTGGTCAACGTGGTCGTCGGCGAAGGCGGCAGCGGTGGAGCGCTGGCGCTGTCGGTCGGTGATCGCCTGCTCATGATGGAGAACGCGATCTTCTCGGTCATCGGACCCGAGGCCGCATCGACGATTCTGTATCGTGATTCCACCCATGCCCAGCTGCTGGCCGGCCAGCTGAAGCTCACGGCTCGCGATCTGTTCGGACTTCGACTCGTCGATCGCGTGGTCGCCGAGCAACCGGCCGGGCACGAGGCTCCCGACATCATGGGGAAGACGCTGCGCCAGGCGCTGGCGGAGGAGCTGGCGGCCCTGGAACACGTGCCGATCAAGACCTTACTTTCGCGTCGCGAAGGCAAGTTCAGGCATGTGCACGGACTGCGCGGGCGCCTTCAACTGTTCATGCGCTCATCGGCGGCGGCGCGTGGTGAGAAGGCCGAGCACGCCTGATCAATGGACGCTCCTGCTCCACTTCCGCTAGCGAGCATCCGGGTCCTGGACCTGACCCACGCGCTCGCCGGCCCGTACTGCACGATGCTCCTCGGCGACCTTGGAGCGGACATCATCAAAATCGAGCCTCCGTCTGGCGACCACTCACGACAGTGGGGACCGCCTTTCATCAACGGAGAGTCGTCCTACTTTCTGTCCGTCAACCGTAACAAGCGAAGCGTGGTCCTCGATCTGAAGCGACCGGCGGCGCTGGCTGTTGCCGAGGCCCTGGCCATGGCGTGCGATGTTGTCGTGGAGAACTTCAAACCGGGCACCATGGCGCGGCTGGGCCTGGATGCGCAGAAGCTGCAGGGCAAGAAGGCGACGCTGGTGTACGCGTCGATCAGCGGCTTCGGGCAGAACCAGCCGACGCTGGCCGGCTACGACCAGATCGCCCAGGGCACGTCGGGGATGATGAGCGTGAACGCGACCCCTGACGGCCCGCCGACCAAGGTTGGCGTGCCGATTGGCGACATCACGGCCGGGATGTTCGCGTCCAACGCCATTCTCGCCGCGCTGGTCGAGCGTGCCACGACGAGCATAGGGCGCCACATCGATGTGGCCCTCAATGATTCCCTGCTCGCACTCTTCACCTATCAGGCAGGTCGGTACTTCGCAACGGGCGAGGTCCCAGTTCAGGAGGGCAACTACCACTCTACGATCGCCCCTTACGGCACGTTCGCGGTCATGGACGGCTTCATCAACGTTGCTGTCGCCACCGACGCGCAGTTCCTTCGATTCTGCGAGGCGATCCAGGCACCCGAGATTGAGGCCGATCCTAGGTTCACGACCAATGCCCTGCGCCAGGCATCGCGGCACGAGCTCGCACTGGAGATCGAAGCTCACCTCCAGGAGGGCACGCGCAGCGAGTGGTTGGGCCGCTTTGAGCAGTTTGGGATTCCGGCCGGACCGATCCTCGACATTGAAGAGGCGTTCGCCAGTCCCCTGGCGACGGCGCGCCAGATGCGAGTGGAGATCGAGCACCCGAATGCCGGTCGGATCAGCCAGGTCGGCGCGCCGTGGAAGATCGATGGACTGTCCAGCGCGATCCGACTTCCGCCCCCGTCACTGGGCCAGCACACGGTCGAGGTGTTGCGCGACTGGCTCGGCTACGACGCGAGAATGCTTGATGATCGGTAGGCGCCACAACGGTCCCGAAGATGCGGGACAACCCCCACTCTCAGGGGTCCGGGCTCTGGAGGTGGGCAACTACATGGCCGCCCCGTTTTGCGGCATGCAGCTCGCCGACCTGGGTGCGGAGGTCATCAAAGTCGAGCACCCCGAGGGTGGCGATCAGGTTCGCCTCTCGGCGCCTCTGATTGAAGGCGAAGGCTCTGCCTTCATGCGATTAAACCGCAACAAGAGGTCGATCGCGCTGGACCTTAAAACGAGCCAGGGAAAGGAGATTTTCAAGAAGCTCGTCGGCACGGCAGACGTGGTTGTCGAGAACCTGCGCCCTGGGACCATGAACGACCTCGGACTCGAGTACGAAGTCCTCACCGGCATCAACCCTGGGTTGGTCTACGTGGCCGCCTCCGGGTGGGGACAGGACGGCCCGCTGCGAGACCAGCCGGGGATGGACATCATGGCCCAGGCACGTTCGGGCCTCATGAGCATCACCGGACTACCAAACGGCGACCCCGTCAAGGTCGGTGTGCCTGTCTGCGACCTGGTCTGCGCCCTTTACGGCGCTCTCGCGGCGTCGGCGGCGCTGTATGCACGTCGCGACACCGGGGTTGGCCAGTACATCGACGTGTCGCTCCTCGAAGCGGGTGTCTCTTTCGCAATCTGGGAGGCCGGCCGCTTTTTCGCAACCGGCGACATCCCCAAGCCATCCGGCTCCGCTCATCAGAGTGCCGCACCTTACCAGGCCTTTCGTTCGGCGGACGGCTGGTTGACGATCGGAGCCACGACCAAGTTCAACTGGACCGCCTTGTGCCGGGCGCTCGGGCTCGACAACCTCCTTGACGACAAACGCTATGTCGACTCGAACCTGCGTCACCGCAACCGAGAGGCCCTTGCTGAGACGATCGAGTCAGTCACCCTGACCAGGCCAACGGCGCATTGGCTGGCGCTGCTCGGCGAGGCCGGCGTCCCGTGCGCGCCGATACAGAACTTTGGCCAGGTCTTCAGCGACCCGCACCTGCTGTCGAGGGGGTATTTCTGGGATGCGCCGCATCCGAAGGCGGGCAGCGTGCGACAGCTGGGCTCTCCTATGCGCTTTTCTGGGACCCCAGTCCGGCGCGGCAAGGCAGGACCCCTCCTGGGCGAGGATTCGGCCGCCCTGCTAGGCGAACTCGGTTATAGCGATGAAGAGGTCGGCAGGCTTGTTGAGAAGCACGTGGTGAAGGTTGCGGCCGGAGCGGTCGCCTCATGAGCGGCGCTGCCGGTGCCGGCGGCCCAGCCGACGAGCTCATCGTCGAGCAGCGTGGCTCAATCCGGTGGATCACATTCAACCGGCCGCAGGCGCGCAACGCGCTGACGTGGAACATGTACAGCCGCCTGGAGGAAGCCTGCCACGAGGTGAACGCCGATCGCGGCGTTCGCGCGGTCGTTTTGACGGGTGCCGGTGGGAAAGCCTTCGTGGCAGGCACCGACATCGCACAGTTTCGAGCCTTCAAAACAGAACAGGACGCGCTCGACTACGAGGCGCGAGGAGACCGCGTCATGCGGACTCTTGAATCGGTGCGCGTGCCGACGATCGCGGCGATTGCAGGGGCGTGCACCGGTGCCGGAGCCGCAATCGCCGCATGCTGCGACCTGCGCATCGGGTCCCCGTCGGCGAGGTACGGGTTTCCGATCGCGCGCACGCTCGGCAATTGCCTGTCGATGGCCAATTACACTCGCGCGGCCGCGCTGCTCGGAATCGCCCGATTGAAGGACCTGATTTTGCGTGCTCGGCTGATCGATGCGCAGGAGATGCTCGCCGGCGGGCTGCTTTCCGAGGTGACGCCTGACGAGCAGTCACTGCTCCCGCGGGCGCAGGCCCTCGCCGAGGAGATCGCGTCCTTGGCTCCGCTCACGCTGTGGGCGACCAAAGAAGCACTTCGGCGGGTGCGCGATCGCATGAAGCCCGACGACGCAGACTCCGACCTGATCGTGGGCTGCTACATGTCGCAGGACTTCAAGGAAGGCGTCGACGCGTTCCTGACCAAGCGGCAGCCGAGCTGGAAGGGAGAGTAGCGGTCAGGACACGAGCAGCTTGACCACGGCGGCCAGCCCGCCGATGACGATGAGCGTGCGGAGCACGTTCGCCGGCAGGCGGCGGCCCACCGACGCTCCCAGCTGTCCGCCGACGATGCTCGAGATTGCGAGGAGGCCGACGGCCGACCACGCAACGTGGCCGACCACGATGAACACCACCGCGGCCACCGCGTTGGACACCGCCGCGAGAACGTTCCTGACCCCGTTGAGCCTTTGGAGGTCGTCCTTGATGAAGACCGACAGGAGGCCGATGAAGACGACTCCAACGCCGGCCCCGAAGTAACCACCGTAGACAGCGGCCAGGAATACACCGGCGCGCAAAGCCCACGAGCTGCCGGCGTGGTCGCGGTACCGAGCCAGGAGAACTGTCAGCCGGGGTTGTGCGATCACCAGCCCGACCGCGAACAGGATGAGCAGCGGCACCACGTGATGGAAGACCCCCTCGGGCAGCGCCAGCAGGAGGACGGCGCCGCATACGCCGCCGATCGCAGTCGGGATGGTGAGCTCGACCACCCGATCACGCTGGCCCGCGAGCTCTCGGCGGTAGCCCACCACGCCGCTGAAGTTCCCGAGGACCAGCCCGACCGTGTTGCTCATGTTCGCCACCACCGGGGAATACCCGACCGCGAGGAGAGTGGGGAAGGTGAGCAGGCTGCCGGTGCCAACCACGGCGTTGACCAGCCCTGCCACGAGGCCGGCGGCCAGGATCGCCAGAGCGTCCAAAAAGGTCAAGGCCCATGAGGTTAATCCAGCTCGGATCCCCCTCCCGCCTTGGGCCTGCTTCGCAGGCCGAGCCGACCGCCACCCTTCCGGGGGATGGACAGGCCTTGACACGATGACGCAGCGCGGCGTAACGTCTTGGGCAAGAACGGTACGTACCAGTACTGATTCGTTTCAAGCACAGGAGCCAAGAGCCACATGGTTTCGTTCGAGCTGAGTGACGAGCAGCGTGAGATCAGGGACTGGGTCCATGACTTCGCGGAGAAGGAGATCCGTCCAGTGGCGGTCCAGTACGACGAGGCCGAGGAGTTTCCCTGGCCGGTGGTCAAGAAGGCGGCTGAGGTCGGGCTCTACGGGGTCGAGTTCCTGCAGCAGACCTACGCCGACGCGACGGGGATCATGCCCGCGCTGGTCGCTGAAGAGTTGACCTGGGGCTGCGCCGGCATCGCGCTCGCCATACAGGGCACGGGCCTGCCAATCGCCGCGATCTTCTCGCAGGGCACCCCTGAGCAGATAGCGACCTGGATCCCGGCATGCTTCGGTACGGTTGAGAAGCCCGCGGTCGGCGCCTTCGCTGTGACAGAGCCCGACGCCGGTTCGGATGTCTCCTCAATGAAGACTCGCGCGGTCCGAAAGAACGGCGATTGGGTGCTCAACGGTCAGAAGATATTCATCACCAATGGCGGCATCGCTGGCGTTCACGTGGTGGTGGCATCTGTAGAACCTGAGCTCGGCACTCGGGGCCAGGCCAGCTTCGTCGTCCCGCCCGGCACCAAGGGTATCCGACAAGGCAAGAAGGAAAGGAAGATGGGCATCAGAGCGTCGCACACCGCAGAGGTGCTCCTCGAGGACTGCACGATCCCCCTCGAGAACGTGCTCGGGGGTACAGAGAAGCTCGAGGCGAAGCTCGCTCGAGCGCGCGAGGGCGCCCACTCGCGCTCATCTGTGGCCCTCAAGACCTTCGAGCTGTCGCGGCCAATCGTCGGAGCGCAGGCGCTCGGCATCGCCCGCGCCGCGTTCGAGTTCGCGCTGCACTACGCCAAGGAGCGCAAGCAGTTCGGCCGAGCGCTGATCGAGAACCAGGCCATCGCATTCATGCTCGCCGACATGGCGACTGAGATCGAGGCCACGCGCGCCCTGATCTGGCGGGCGCTGTGGGAAGGGCGAAACGGTGGCGAGTTCAAGAAGGCGGAGGGTTCGATGGCGAAGCTGAAAGCCGGCGAGGTGGCGGTCAAGGTCACCGAGCAGGCAATCCAGATCTGTGGCGGCTATGGCTACATTCGCGACTTCCCGGTCGAGAAGTGGCACCGGGACGCCAAGATCTACACGCTGTTCGAGGGCACGTCCGAGATTCAGCGCCTGGTCATCTCGCGAGCTCTGGCCAGGGACTAGCCATGGCGGTGGCGGCGCCGTCAGGCGCTCAACAGCGTCGGGACGCGAGGCTTGACCGACGCCGCAAGCGTGTCGGCGACGCGGCCCTATATCTCTTTGCAACCCGCGGCTACAACATCACGTCAGTCGAAGAGATCGTGGCACGGGCGAAGACGTCGAAATCGGCCTTCTACGAGTTCTTCAAGTCTAAGGAGGACTGTTTTCGCGAGCTGCTCATCCAGGAGGGCGGTGCGCTCATCCGTGAAGTGCTGGCGGATGCCGCAAGCGGCCATAACCATCACGAGAGGCTTCGCCTGGGCATCACGAAGTTCGTCCACTCATGCTTCGAGCGGTCGTCCGTCGCGCGTTTGCTGATCGTCGAGTCCGTGGGCCTGAGCGCCGGCGTCGATCAGGTCCGGTATGAGCTCCAGAGCCGCTTTGCCGACGCTGTCGGGGAGGAGGTGCGGCACGCGATGCTCCACGATCCCTTCTACGGGGACAAGGATCCGCAGGTGTTCGGCCGCGCGGTGGTAGGCGCGGTGAGCGACGCCGTCGGCTACTTCTTGACCCATCCGGGAGTCGACGCGGATTCCGTCGCCGCCAGCCTCTGCCGGATTTTCGCACCGTAACTGACTCAGGAGACGGTCGCGCTCGCCACCTGAAACTCGGTGCTTTGATCACCAACCAAGTGCTCAAGTCGGTCGTTTTCCCAAATCTTGATGTCCCCGGCACCGATCGAGACTGTGGGAATGGCCAGAAGAGCTCGCAGCGGCGAGGGACGCGTGCCTGATCCAGAGTTTGGCGGAGTTAATAACATCCAGGGTGGCGCGGCGTAGCAATGGATGACGAGGGTTCTCGTGGCTGGAAGGAAATCGAGATTGAAACCCTGTGACTTCACGTAGTTGCCGCTTTCGATCCAGATGCAATGAGGCCAGATGAGATAGAGGACCTTTGGGTGCTGTATGAGCTCAGAAAAGTGGTTGCTCAACGCATTCGCATCACATCGAATGGGTTGGCTCACGTATGAAACACACTTGATATCCACCAAGGATTGGCTCGGCCCACCCGACAACCAGCCGATCGAACCATCGGAATCGAACACAGCGGCGTGGAGCGGGGTCGCTCCTGGCGAGTGCACCTCATGCAACGAAGGTGGCAAGAACACGATCGCCAGAATCACGAGCATCGTCGCCAGTAGGCCCAGCCTGACTGTCTGTTTGCTTCTGAGCCAATGCCGCACTTGATCCTCGGTTACTCAACGTCAGCTGGTGTGGCCGAGTAACTCGGCGGCTCCCCCTAGCTACCCCCGAGGAGGCGGCGAATCGCGCCGAGGATCCCTCCGCCACTACCGCTGGATGGCTCCTCCCAGCCGAACGAGTCCACTTTCGCACTCGCCGCAGCTTGGGGCTTGGCGTGTCCGTGGCCCCGGCGGCCGTAGAAGCGCCGCGCCATCTCGTCCACGTTGCTCGGAATCCCTTCCTTGGCGAGGGCATTCTTGAAAGCAGCGCGCAGAGCATCGCCATTCGGATCGCGACCGAGCACAGGCGTCGCTGCCAGGCCCTGAGCGATCTGCGGCGCCTCGGCATCGCCGGTCTCGACCAGCAGCTCAGCGGCGGGCCTCGCCTTGTAGCGATCCTCCATGAGGTTCAGAGACGACGCGATGCTCTCCAGGTCGGCGAGCGTGCCATCACTCGCGGCCAGGCGCTCCCGTAGGACGTCGGCTCTCTTCCTGCGCGGTTGCTGTGCTGCCATGCTTGTCCCCCCGAGCCAACCTGACGGAGCAGAGTTGATAATAAGTCGCGAGCAAGGGAGATACCCCCTCGGGGGTGTCCTCGATGCGGATCAGCCGCGGGCCTTGACAACCTGTGAGGGCGGGTGCCCGATGTACGTTCGTGTAGACGGCTACACCGTCTTTCAAAACGGATCTCTCCCTTGCTCACCTCGTCCCTGACCGCCGAGCGGCTTCGGTCGCGTGACGTCTGGGATCAGCTGCTGACCCAGGGCGACAGCTACGGTCGCTGGGGCCGGCGCAAGCTCGCTGCTTATCGCGAGCTGCTGGATGCGGGCGAGGTGGGGGAGATGGTCGACGAATACGCGGCCTGCCGCCTGTCGCTGCGCCCGCCGGCGCGGCGGCTGCTTAACAAGGCGGACGGTCGCAAGAAGGTCGTCTTCACGTTCGCCCCATGCGATGAGCTCTTTCTCAAAGGCCTCAATCGAATTCTGCAGGTGACGGCTGCCGCCGACCACTCGCGCCTGTGCCATTCATTCCAGCCAGGACGCGGGCCGCGCACCGCATTTCGCGAGATCCGCAGGATTCGCGGGCTGCAGAACCTTTGTTGCCTGCACCTCGACGTACGCGACTACTTCAACAGCATCCCGGTCGATGCGCTGCTGGCGTCGCTTCCCAGGACCATCACGGACGATGGTCCCCTCTACCGCCTGCTCGAGACGACCCTGCGTGACCAGCGGGTGCTCAGCGGCGAGGAGCAAGTCCTCGATTTGCACAAGGGGGTAATGGCCGGAACGCCGCTTGCGCCGTTGCTATCCAACCTTTATCTGCGGCCTCTTGATGACGCCTTCGATGACGCGCGGATTCCATTCCTGCGCTACGCGGATGACATGGTCGTCTTCGGGACGGAGCAGGACGTCTTGCGCCACGGAGTTGACATCGAGCGTCGCCTGGCAGCGCATGGATTGGCGCTGAATGCGCGAAAGACCAGGCTGAGCGGACCTGGCCAACCCTGGGAGTTCCTCGGCTTGAGATACGACCGCGGAACCCTCGACCTCGCCACCAACGCCGTCAGCAAGCTGCGCCGGCGGGTCCGTCGGATCGCCAGGCGCGCGCGGCGTCGGCCTGACCCGGCCTGGCAGGCTGTGCGCAGGCTCAACCGGCGCCTCTATGGCGTCGGCGGCCGCTCCACCGATTTCACGTGGGCGAGCTGGTTCTTTCCGTTGCTCAGCGGCGATGCGACCCTGCGCCGGCTGGATGCTCTGATCCAGGAGCAGGTGCGATTTGCCGTAACGGGCGTCCACAGCAGGCGCAACTTCAAAGAGGTTCCTTATGAGCGGCTGCGGGGAGTGGGGTACGTGCCCCTCGTCAGGGCCTACCACGCTTACCGCCGGGGTCCCGCCGAGTATGAATCCGTCCTGGAGAGTTGTACCGGTGAGTTAACGGTATGAACCGGCGAGGTCGCCGGTTGACCAGCGAACACCTGTTCGGTATACTCGACCCACGAACATGCGTACTCTCGCGACACAGGTCCGGCTTCGGAGGCTCGATCGCGCCTTCTCAGAGGCGCTCGATCGCCTGCTGTCGGAGCCTGCAGAGCGAGAGATGGCCGGGCTGATCGCCGCCAGGCTCCTGGAGCTCGCGTCCGACGTTCGGGAGGCCTGGCGGCGCGAGAGCGCCCAGAGCCGGCCGGCCGACGCCCTGGATGCCTACGTCAAGGAGGCACTACGGACCGCCGAGTTCGCGATCGCGGCGCTGCCGCAGGCGGGCGCCGACCTCGGGCTGCTCGGCCGCGACTTCGAGGGCGCCACGCTTCCGCTGGAGGTGTTCCTAAGGGGTCTGGACTCTGAGCCAGCTCTGGAGCGATCCGCTTAAGGGCCGTCGTGACGACTCAGGAGCCCGCAGCGACAGACTGGGCTTACGCAGCCGGCTTTGTGGACGGCGAAGGCTGTATTGCGATTATCAGGTCCTTCACACTGCAGACACCTACTTGATGGTTATGGTGTCTTAAAGCGTTCTTATCAGCATCATTATCGTGGACCGAGGCCATGCGTTCTGTGGGCTCGCCGAGTCCCTTCCCCGCCTACGATCTGGACTCGTGCAGGGGATCATCCTCGATGAGCTCGAGAAGTACGTCGGCCGGGAGCTCGGAAACGCGGGGTTGTCCCGCATGCGCGCGCTGACAGGTCGGGGCGAAGGCGGGTACCAGTTCGACAGGTCGTATCCGGACGAAGAGGTCCACCTGATCGTCAGAGGTGTGGTGGAGGCTACGGGCAAGCCGCCCGAGGTGATCTTGGAATCCTTCGCCGAGGCGATGGTGCCAGGGCTGCTGGGCGTGTACGGCTTCCTCATCAACCCGCGCTGGAGCTTCCTGGACTTCCTGGTCAACACCGAGGCCGTCATTCACAAAGGAGTGAGGCTCACGTCTCCTTCGGCGAAACCTCCTGCCATCCAGGCCCAGCGCCTCGGGCCCGAGTCAGTCGCGATCATCTACCGATCTCGACGCCAGCTGTGCCCGGTGGCCAAAGGCATCATTCGCGGAGCGGCCGCGCACTTCCGGGTGGCGGTAACCGTCACGGAGGACCACTGCATGCACCGAGGCGATCCGGAGTGTGTGATCACGGTTTCGGCCCAGGCGTCGTGAGAGCTCGCCGCAGGCCTTCTCGGTCGATCTTGCCCTCGGCCGCCACCGCGCCGTCAACCAGCACTACAGGGACGCGCCAGTCGTAGAGGCGGTAGAGCTCGTCGACGGCGTCCACGTCCGCAATCTCGGGCTCGGTGCCGAGCGCTCGCAGGACCTCGAGTGCCTGGTCGCACAGGTGGCAGCCCTGTCTCGTCACCAGGACCACGTGCATGGGTCTGAGGCTACAGGGTCGTCCGGGCCGCAGCGTCCCAAGGCCATCAGGCCGGCAGCCGCAGAGTCTCCCCTACCTCGATCCCAGGGCCGCGGAGCCCGTTGAGGCGCTCGATTTCGTCCACACGCACCCGCACATCGTCTGCCGGGTAGCGGGCAGCGGCGATGCCCCACAGCGTGTCACCGGGCTGAACCACCACCGTGGCATTCACCGGGCGTGCGTCGCCCAGAGCGACCTTGGAGAGGCCGACGCTCACGCCGATCACTGCGACCATCACAAGCGCCCAGCGCCCAAGGTGACGCAGCGGTGCGCGATGGCTGGATCGGAGCGGGTGGATGGAGTACCCGGCGGCGTACATGTGTTCGCTGAACGGTACCGAACGGGCGTTCGATTGTCAAGCCATCGAACATAGGTTTGCACTCTTGCGGGGACTTTGCTAGCATGGGCCCTACGTCCCTCAATACGATCCTGGAGATGACACCAAATTGACCGATCAACTCACGGAACGGCAAGGCAAGATCCTCGACTACATCCGCTATGTGACCAAGGTCCGCAGCTATCCCCCGAGCGTGCGCGAGATCGGCGAAGCCGTCGGGCTGAGCTCCAGCTCGACTGTCCACAACCACCTGAACCAGCTGGAGCGTCGCGGTCTCATCAAGCGGGACCCAAGCAAGTCCCGGACCGTGCAGCTCGTCAACGACGCCCAGGTCGACATGCAGCGTCGCAACGCCCTCTCCATCCCGGTCGTGGGCAACGTCGCCGCGGGGGCGCCCATCCTCGCCGAGCAGAACATCGAAGACCACGTCCTTCTTTCCTCCGACATGGCGCAGGAGGGCAACTTCCTGCTGCGCGTGCGGGGCGAGAGCATGATCAACGCCGGCATCCTCGACGGAGACCTGGTGCTGGTCAAGCCGCAGCAGGAGGCCACAAATGGCTCGATCGTCGTGGCCCTTGTGGACGGCGACGCGACGGTGAAGCGGTTTGAGCGCGGCAACGGCCACGTCAAGCTCATCGCCGAGAACCCGGCTTACGAACCGATCGTGACCACGAACGTCAGCCTGGTTGGCGTCGTCCGCGGAGTGATCAGGCTTCTTAAGTAGCAGCCGTCGCATCCGGGAGCCGCGTCCGTGGATACTCGGCGGATTTTCAGCGCCCATGCGGTCCATCTGCGTTGTTGGCGCCTGGGCTCCTCACTACATGTATGTCGAATACATTCCGCTCCAGTGCTCGTCGGCGCCTAGCAGCTTGACCACCTGGTCACCGAATCTCTCGCCGAGGCCCCCGCTCGCCGCTCCAGGCCTCGAATCGCCGCGCCGCGTGCCGTGGCACCCAGCCCCATGCCCGGGTGCCGCCCTCGACGTATTCCGTCCGTTCCACGCCGCCCACCCTGCGTAGCGCGGCGAGCACCGACTCCTTTCCGTAAGGCACAAGGATCTCGAGGTCCACTGTATCGCCGCGACTGGACCGATCGACTGCGGTCAGCAGGTCGGGGAAGCCAGTTCGCTTCGTTGCCGAGATGGCCACTGCGCCTGGGTACCGGACAGAGATGGCGCCGATGGCGCGGCGCCGAGCCGACGGCCCAAGCAGGTCGACCTTGTTGAGGGCGACAACGCGTGGCTTGTCTCCAGCGCCCAGGTCCGCCAGCACCTGCTCCACGGTCTCCGCCTGCTCCAGCACGGCCGGTGAGCTGACATCGAGCACCTGGACGATGAGGTCTGCCTCCGTCACCTCTTCGAGCGTGGCGCGGAAGGCGGCCACCAGGTCCGTCGGCAGCTTCTGGATGAATCCGACGGTGTCGGTCAACAGAACCTCGCGCCCGGTCGGCAGCCCAAGGCGGCGTGTCGTGGGATCAAGCGTCGCAAACACGCGCTGCTCTGCGTGGACGCTTGCGCCGGTCAAGGCGTTGAGCAAGGTCGATTTGCCCGCATTCGTGTAGCCGACGATCGCGGCTGTCTCAAGCTCTGCTCGCCTCCTCCCCGTGCGCTGCTGATGGCGCTGCGAGCGCACCTGCTCGATCTCCCGCTCCAGGTCGCGCATGCGCTTGCGGATCCGCCTGCGTTCCACCTCAATCTGCTGCTCGCCAGCGCCGCCGCGCGCACCCACCCCTCCGCGACGTCCACCAACCTGGCGGTCATATGCATAGGAGCCGATCAGCCGAGGCAGCATATGGTGAAGGCGTGCGGCCTCCACCTGCAGGCGGCCTTCATGCGTCCGCGCGTGCTGGGCGAAGATGTCCAGGATCACCTCTGTCCTGTCGAGCACTCTCGTCTTGAGCTCACGCTCGAGGTTGCGCTGCTGCCGAGGGCTCAGGTCGTCGTTGCAGATGACGACGTCGAAGCCTCCTTCCAGCTTCATCTCGCGGAGCTCGTCCACTTTGCCCATGCCGATGAAGTGGGCAGGGTCGACTCCGCTGCGCCTCTGGATATCCGTGCCCACGACCTCCGCTCCCGCCGTGCGTGTCAGATCCGCCAGCTCCGCCATCTGGTCACCGACCGCATGCGGTGTCGTCCCGGGCAGCAGGACCCCCACGAGGTACGCCCGCTCGCGCGGCGTCTTGGTCGTGATCAGAGCTTGAGCTTCCTGAGTCGCGTCATCGCCTCTTCGAGGCGTGCATCGGGAGCAGTGACCGACAACCTGAAATACCCTTCGCCATGAGCGCCGAAGCCGACGCCCGGCGTGATGTTCACCCCCACTCGGTCGAGGACGTGTCCCGCAAACCCGATCGAGTCATAACCATCCGGCACGGGGGCCCACACGTAGAAAGTCGCGCGCGGCGGTTTGATCGACCAGCCCAGTGTGTTGAGCGTGTCAGCGACGAGCCGGTGACGCCGCGCGTATATCTCACAAGCCGCGCGCGTCTCCTCCTCTCCCCCATTCAGCGCCTCGATAGCGGCCCACTGGACCGCCTGGAAGATCCCGGAGTCGATGTTGGTCTTGAGCTGGCCGATGAGGCCGACCAGGTCGGCCCGGCCGCAAACCCAGCCGATTCGCCAGCCCGTCATGTTGAAGGTCTTCGACAGCGAGTGAAACTCGAGCCCGACCTCCCTGGCTCCTGGGATCTCGAACAGGCTGAGCGGCCGGTAGCCGTCGAAGCTGATCTCGGAGTAGGGCGCGTCGTGACAGAGCACTATGCCGTAGCGGCGGCAGAACTCAACTGCCTGCTCGAGGAACTCGCGGCCGGCCACTGCCGCGGTCGGATTGTTCGGGTAGTTGAGCCACATCAACCTCGCGCGCTGCGCGACCTCGACAGGAATCGATTCGAGGTCGGGCAGCCATTTGTTCTCCAGCGTCAAGGGCATCAGGTATGGATCGGCGCCGGCCATGATTGCGCCAGTCACGTACACGGTGTAGCCGGGATCAGGTGCCAGCACCAGATCGCCCGGGTCGACCAGGGCAAGGGGCACGTGGCTGATGCCGTCCTTGGAGCCAAGCGTGGGCAGGATCTCGGTCGCTGCGTCGAGGCCAACTTCGAATCGTGTGCGGTACCAGCCCGCTATCGCCTCCCGGAGCTCTGTGAGTCCGAAGTAAGACGGGTAGCGGTGGTTGGCCGGATCCGCGGCTGCTTCCTGGAGCACGCTCACGATGCGCCCTGGCGTGGGTAGGTCTGGATCGCCGATGCCGAGAGAGATCACGTCAACGCCCGCGTTCTTCTTCTCGCGGACCTTGCGATCGATCTCCGCAAACAGGTAAGGCGGGATGCGGCCGAGGCGCTGCGCGCCGGCACCCACGGTTCTGCTCACTTCAGCTCCTTCAAGTACTTGAGGATAGCGACCAGCGGATCCGGCTCGATCTGGAACCATCGCACGCGATGATCGCGGCGCCACCAGCGCAGCTGGCGCCGGGCATACTGGCGGTTGGCCTGCGCCATCGCTACGGGCAGCTTCTCGAGGCTGATGTCGCCGCGTATGTGCGCCAAGGCCTCGGCATAGCCGATCCCGGTGAGCACGGGCGCATTTGCAGGCACTCCGGCGCTGAGAGCGGCGCGCGTCTCGGCGACGAGGCCTCGCTCGACCTGCAGCCGGCTGCGTTCTTCGAGCCTTGCATCGATCACTCCCAGGTCGGCTGTCAACCCTACGCGCACAGCGGTCCACGGCGGTGGTGTGCGCTTGCGCAGGCGTCGCAGGGGAGGATCCGCGGTCTCCAACACCTCGATGGCGCGCACCATACGCACCGGGTTCTGCAGGTCGACTCCTGGGTCGGGGTCCATAGCCAGCAGTCTCTCTCGCAGCGCCACTGGGGTCATCTGATACAGCTGTGCTCGCAGCACGGGATTCGGAGGCACGCCAGTAAGGTTGAATCCATCGCACAGCGCGTCGACGTAGAGCATCGTCCCGCCTTCGACGATGGGCACGCGGCCGCGAGCGGCGATATCCGCGATGGCCGCTTGCGCCCCTTCGATGTAGTGCGAGGCGTTGAAGGTTGCGGCGGGATCGACGAAGTCGATCATGTGGTAACGAACGCGGTGCCGCTGCTCATTTGACGGCTTGTTGGTTGCGATGTCGAGCATCTCGTATACCTGTCTCGAATCTGCAACAACGATCTCTCCGCCGAGCTCAAGGGCGAGCCGGAAGGCGATTTGGGATTTGCCGATTCCGGTGGGACCGACGATGACCGGGACAGTGGTCAACGTTTCAGCCGGTAGAGGACCAGCCCATCCTGGTCGGCGCGCTGGTAGGTATCGTTCAGGAACTGGTCGAACTGGAACGGCGATCCGTCCTGCAACGCTCGGTCTGAAGGCAGGTCTTTGGTGAAGTCGATCTGGTAGTAGACGACCCAATCGACAGGCAGGCTCCGCATCGCGGTCTCGACTCGCGCCAACTGGTCGGGGGTCGTGATGCCGGGAACCAGTAACAACGCGTCTGGCACCGGCGGTACACGTCCGGTGATCTGGTACAGCGACGGAGCGGCGGTCAGGAAGGCGATTGCGCTGTCGGGGTGCTGTGAGCTGAACTTCACAGCTGCCGCCACCGTCGGCGCGCTGTCGAACGTGACGCAGACGGACCCTTTGGGCGTGTCCACCTGACGCAGGAAGCCGATGCCATCCGTGTGGCACATGAGCGCATAACCGAGAACCAACGGGGACAGGCCGGTCAAGTAGATGATGACGACGGGGACCGCGACAACCGCGACCATGATCCGGCGGGTCGAACTGCTGGCAAGCGTCTGCCTCAGTCGCATCGCAACGATCAGCAGGGTCAGTGGCGCGCACAGCCACAGGTTCTGGTCCGACATGTGCAGCAGGAGAACTGATGCGAACAGGCCCGCAGCCAGGATCCCGATGAGTACCCAATCGGGGCAGCTCCCCAGTGCCCCGCGATGCCCCCAAAGGGCCAGCGCGGTGAACATCGCGACGGCGATCGGCGCCAGCACCGCGAGGAGCCAGTGCATCGGAATCGCCCAGAGGGCGCCCGCGCTCGCCTCCCAGAACGATGTGTCGTGCAGCAGCGCGGGCTGCCACGGAAACGGCAGCGTCTGGTTCGGGCCGAACACCTTGAAGTTGTAGACGACCGCGTCAGCCATGAAGCTGGGCAATGCGCCAAGCAGCGCCAGGGCGACCAGCACAAGCAAGCCCGGGACAGCCATTGCGATCAGCATCGGAACCAGCGACCGCCGCATGTCCCTCTCGATGATGGCGGCTACGACCAGGGCCGCGACGACGGCGAGCAGGGATGCCTGCAGCATGATCAGGGCCGCCGAGGCCGCCAGGCCGGCGAGCGCGAAGGCAAGCCGCGGGCGCTTCGCCGAGCGCGCGGCGAGAAGGGCCGCTGACATGGCCAGGATGAACGCGACCGACCAGAAGTGGTAGGGGGAGAACTCCTGGAAGACCGGCAGCCAGACGCCCCAGATCAGCGCGACCCCCGCTGCCCACCAGGCCGGCAGCACGCGCCGGCCGATGACCGCCACCAGCCAGACCCCAATGAGCATCGCGACCCCGGTGAGCAGGCGCTGGTGCACGACCGAGGCTCCAAACACCTTGTAGTACAAGCCGTACATGAAGATCGAGCCCGGAGCGATTGAGGTGTCGAAGTCGCGGTATGGTACCTGGCCCGCCGCTACCTGCATCGCCATGCCTGAGATGACCCCCTGGTCCTCGTAGATGCTGATCCAGCGCAGCCTCGGAAGGATGGTGACCGCGACGCCGACCACCGCGGCTAGCGGCCATGTCCAGTTCGGCACGTGAGTGACTGGTGCGGGCCAACCGCTCATGGGTGCTGCCCGGCCGCCTCGCCTCCACCAGGAACCAACAGACCGCCGACGCGCTGCCGCGTCTGCAGCGCCTCGACGACGAGGAGGCCCAGCCAGCCCAGCGTGAAGACAATCAGCAGAGCCGGGCCGAAGCCGGCGGCCAGATAAGCGGCCAGCAGGCCGACGATCAGCCAGGCCCGGTGCCATGCCGGTGCGCTGGTGCGTAGGTACAGCCATGCGGCCGGCGCCAGCACGGCGAAGTCCGATGGATTGTGGTACGGAGCGGCGAGCAGGCTCCCAAGGATGCCGGCGAGCACTACTAGCTCCAGGCGGTGCTTCCGAAGCCACCAGGCGACCAGGAGCGCAATGCCGCCGCAGGCTAATTCCAGCCCAACCGCCACGGGACCCGACCCCACCAGCTGGGCCAGCGTCCAGGCGATGTTGGCAGGCTGTCGTTGCTCGAGGCTCAGATCCGTCCGAAGCTGGTCAAGCCCGTGCCCGCCCAGGCTGTTCAGGGCGATGAGCGTCAGCGCGGCCGCGCCGATGAGCCAGGTGGCGAACAGCCGCCGCTCGCCTGCGATAAGCATCGCCGGCGCCACCAGGATCGCCACCTGCGGCTTCAGCACCAGCACCACGAGCACAACGCCGGCCAGGACCCTAAAGCCACCTTGAGCGAGCCACCACCCCATCACAGTCCCCGCGGCGACCAGGGGGGTGATCTGACCGGTCTGGATGGCGATCAGCACAGGGAAGACGCAGGCCGCGGTCAGGAACATAGCCACCCTGCCCAGTCCACGGCCTGGCACCGCGAGCCAGCCGGCGGCGCCGAACACGATGGCCGAGATGACTGCGAAGGTCCAGAATGCCGGCACCAGGGGCATCAGCGTCATGGGCGCAATCAGCCATGTCACCGGCGGCGGGCTCACGAAGTACACCCTCCAATCGAAAACGTCATTACCGGGGTGCAGCTGATAGAAGGCCTGCCGCTGCAGGTCGAGGTCGTAGATATGCCTCCAGCCATGGTGCAATCCGATTTGCGCACCGGCGTAGTAATTGCTGAAGTCGAGGGGATCGATAGGCTTGGGGAAGCTGGAGAAGAAAAGAGGCAGATATAAGCCCAGCAGCCAGATGACGAGTGCCAGCATGTAGGCGGCTAGCCAAAGCGGTGGACGCTCGACCCGCCAGGTGGTTCGAAACGAGGTCGAACGGCTCAGTAGTTTCTCCGGAAGTGGCGGGTTAAGTCCTGCCACTCGACGAGCAGGCGCGTCGGTCGCCCGTGCGGGCAGGTGATCGATTCGTCGGCCCTCTCCAGGTCGCCAAGGAGGCGCCTCTGCTCTGTCAGTTCGAGGACGTCGCCGAACCGAACTGCCGAATGGCAGGCCAAAGCGGCGGCCGCTTTTTCGGTTGCCTGCTCACCCCGGTTCTCACTCAGCGTGGCCAGCGTCTCCTGCACCGCGGCCGTGGCCCGGCTCGCAGGCATCTCCACCGGCACCGCGGTTATGCGCAGGCTACGCGGGCCGAACTCCTCCAGCTCCAGGCCGAGCGCGACCAGCTCCTCCCGGTGGTCGGCCGCCGCGGCCATGAGCGACGGCTCGACGTCGACGGCCAGGGGCATCAGCAGGGGCTGGCTCATCGCCGCGCCGCTCCGAAACCGTCGCAAGAGGCGGTTGTAGAGAACCCGCTCGTGCGCGGCGTGCTGATCGACGAGCACGAGGCCGTCGGGACCCTCGGCGACCAGGTACCCGGCACCGACCTGACCGATCGGCCGCAGCACGTCAGGGCGTCCGGCCTCGTCGGTGGCGACAGAGGTTGCAATGGCTGTCGCTGCCTCGTGAAGTTTCAGCTGCGCGTGCTGGGCGCCAACCGCTGCTGATGTGGGTTGTTGAATCGACCGGTAGCGAAAAGGTTCACTGCCGCCCAGCGCGGAGCGGACCGCTCGCTGCAGCGCCGAGAAGACGGCACCCTCCTCCCGAAACCGGACCTCGCGCTTTGATGGATGGACGTTGACGTCGACCAGGCCCGGATCGATGCCGATGTCGAGAACGGCGACAGGGTGGCGGCCGCGCTCGAGCCTGCCCTGATAGCACTCCTCCAATGCATAAACCAGCGCGCGCGAGCTGATCGGCCGGCCATTTACCGCAAGGACGATCCCATCGCGACTGCCCCGGCTCAATCTCGGCTGGGTCACCACCCCCGTCACCAACGGCATCTCCACGATGTCGAGCAGCTCGGCCGCCACAGGCGCCCCGTACACGGAGGCCATCGCGCGCCGACGATCACCGTCACCTGCGGTGCCGACGGTGGCTCGCCCGTCCAGGTTGAGTTGAAACCTGACGTGCGGATTGAGGAGCGCGTATGCGCTCACCACATTCTTGATGACGCCGAGCTCGGTCACGTCGGACTTGAGGAACTTGAGCCGGGCCGGCACATTGGCGAAGAGGTCTTTGACCTCCACCGACACGCCCGGCAGAAGCGGCCCGGATCCCTGGTCGATGACGTCGCCGGCCCGAACGCGGATGCGCGCTCCCGCGCTCGTGCAGTCCACATCCGCCACTGATGCGATGCTCGCGAGCGCTTCCCCGCGGAAGCCGAGGCTCGCGATGGCGTCCAGGTCGGAAAGCTGGGTGACCTTGCTCGTAGCGTGTCGCACGAATGCCATCGCAAGGTCGTCGGCTGAAATCCCCGCCCCATCGTCGCTGACACGAATCGAAATCTTGCCGGCGCCACGCACCTCGATGTTTATCCGCCGGGCGTCAGCGTCGAGGGCGTTCTCGACCAGCTCCTTCACCACCGATGCAGGCCGCTCGATCACCTCGCCGGCCGCAATGGCATCGGCAATCTCTGGCGCGAGCAGGTGGATTGAAGTCACTGGTTCGCAGCCCGGGATCGGAGCTCGTACAGCTTTTGCAGAGCCTCGAGCGGGCTGAGTGAATCGGGCTGCAGCTCCTCAAGCTCCTTGCGCAACGGATCCGGGGCCATCTCGATCGGCAAGCCGAGCTGTTGGTCGGGGGGCTCGAGCGGGCGCTGCCGCTCAAGCTCGGCAAGGACCTGTCGCGCCCTCGCAATGACGCCTGACGGCAGGCCGGCCAGAGCCGCGACGTGGATTCCGTAGGACCGATCAGCGCCGCCTGGTACGACACGGTGCAGGAAACGAACCGCCTCTCCTTCCTCGAGCACCTCCACACGCTGGTTGCGCACGCGAGGCAGACGTTCCGCGAGCGCGGTCAGCTCGTGGTAGTGCGTAGCGAACAGCGTGCGACAGCCGAGTCGAGGCGAGTCGTGCAGGTGCTCGACGACCGATTGGGCGATCGAAACACCGTCGTAGGTCGATGTCCCTCTCCCGACCTCGTCAAGAATCACGAGCGATGCGCGCGTAGCGTGGTTGAGGATGTACGCCGTCTCCGTCATCTCGACCATGAAGGTCGACATGCCCGCGGTGATGTCGTCGTGGGCGCCCACTCGAGTGAAGATCCGGTCGGCCAAACCTACGACCGCACGCTCGGCCGGCACAAAGCTGCCGCACTGCGCCAGCAGCACGATGACAGCCGCCTGCCGGAGATATGTCGATTTACCCGCCATGTTAGGCCCAGTCAGGATCGTTATCTGCTCAGAGTCAGGGTCCAGCTCGAGGTCGTTGGCCACGAAAACACCCGCGGGCAAGCTGTGCTCAACCAGCGGATGCCGACCGCCCTTGATGCTCAGCCGGAGCCCGGCATTCACCTCCGGCCGTCGCCAGCCCAACTCGACTGCGCCGACAGCCAGGCTCACGGCGGCATCGACGCAGCCAATCGCCTGGGCACTCGCTCGCAGCCCAGCCACCACAGCCGCCACCTTGGCGCCGAGGTCGTCGAGGATTTCCAGCTCTCGCGCGGCAATCCGCTCTTGCGCGGTGAGAACGACTGCCTCCTTCTCCTTGAGCTCTGGCGTCAAGTAGCGCTCGGCGCCGGTGAGCGTCTGCTTACGGACGTAATCGGATGGCAGTGGGCTCGAGTTCGCGTTGCTGACCTCGATGTAGTAGCCGAAGACCTTGTTGAAGCCGACCTTTAGTGAGCGGATCCCGGTACGCAGTCGCTCTGAGGCCTCGAGCATCCCGATCCATTCCCTGGCGCTGCTCGATCCCTCGACGATGCTGTCGAGCTGGCCATCGTAGCCACGGCGGATCGCTCCGCCCGCGCGAGCGACCGCCGGTGGGTCGTCGACGAGCGCCTTCGCCAGCTCTCCGGCCAGCTCGGGCGCCGCGCTTATCTCGGCCGCCAGCTCTCGAACCGCAAGGGCGCTGCAGGCGGTGAGTGCCTCCTGGACGGCTGGAATGGCGTCGAGGGACCTGCGCAGCGCGACCAGCTCACGCGCGGTCGCGCGACCTTGTGCCGCCCGCGATGAAAGCCGCTCGAGGTCGCCCACCTCTTTCAGCACGACCCCCAAGCGATCGCAGAGGCTGGGCGAAGAGGCGAGCTCATCGACCGCGCCGAGCCGAAGCTCGATCGATTCCGCGTCACGCAAGGGAGCACCAAGCCACGCACGCAGGCGCCGGGCGCCGATCGGGGTGCGCGTGTGGTCGATCAGGCCGATCAGCGCAGGCAGCTCAAGGTTGCGGATGGTCGCCGCGTCCAGCGGCATTGTCGCGTCCGGCGAGTACGTTCGGACGGTCAGAGATCCCTGCACGACCTGGGTCTGGTTTTGTTTGAGGTAATCGAGAATGGCTCCGGCCGCGCCCACGGCCAGCGGCGCCTCCGCAGCGCCAACCGCCGCGGGGTATGCGATCCCCAGAACATCTCGCAGCCGCTGCTGGCCGCGTACAGGGTCGAACCTGTACTCATCCACATCCGGAGGCGAAAGCAGCTCCGCAGGGGCGAGCCGTTCGAGCTCTGAGGCCAGGCGCTCCCGCGGCAGCTGGCAGAGCAGCAGCTCGCCTGTCGACACATCGCACGCGGCCAGCCCCGCGTCCGCGCCATGGGTCCACGCCGCCACGAGGTAGTTGGGGCGCGACGGGTCGAGATACGCATCTTCCACGACGGTGCCGGGCGTGAGGACGCGCGTCACGTTGCGCTGGACGACCCCCCTACCTGCTGGGGACCCCGCGTCGTGGCCGCGGGCAAGGCCCATCTGGTCGCAGATGACGACCTTGTGGCCCGCGCGCAGCAGCTTGCCGACGTACACCTGCCACGCGTGGTGCGGGACGCCGCACATCGGCGCCCGCCCGGACTTTCCCAGCGGCCGCGATGTCAGCGTGACGCCCATGACAGGAGCGGCGACTTCCGCGTCGTCGAAGAAGATCTCGTAGAAGTCGCCGAGCCGGAAGAGAAGGATTCCGTCCGGGTGCTGCTCCTTCGCCTCTCGGTACTGGCGCATCACCGGGGTCGGGGCATTTGCAGATGAGCCCTGCGCTCGCCCAGCCCCCTCTCTCACGCGGCGGGCAACCCCGTGAGCTGGCCTGCCGTGGCGTGTATGACGCGCACATCGACAAGCTGTCCTGGCGCAATCCTCGAACCTCTCAGCACGATCGCACGCTTGCCCTGCCGGATCCGGCCATACAGCCGTCCCAGCTCGTCATGCCCCTCGACCAGGACCTGCACGTCCTTGCCAACCCAGCGAGCCGTCCTACGGGCCGCGATGCTTCGCTGCAGCGCCAGCAGGTCGTTGAGCCTGCGCAGCTTCTCGGCGCTGGGCACGTCGTCCGGCATCCGATCTGCAGCAAATGTCCCGGGGCGGGGCGAGTACATCGCCAGGTGAACCACGTCGAACTCGACCTCCTCGAGCAGGTGACGAGTGTTCAGGAAAGCAGCTTCCGACTCGCCGGGGAAACCAACGATGACATCCGTCACCAGGCCGATGTCGGGCATCAGGCTTCGGGCACGCTCGACGATCGCTCGATAGTGCCGCGTCTGATAGCCGCGCGCCATCCGCCTCAGGATGTCGTCATCCCCTGACTGCACCGGCAGCTGCAGTTCTCGGCAGATGACATCACTCGCTGCCATCACCTCGAGAAGTTGAGGCTCCAGGTCCTGGGGATGCGAGGTCATGAAGCGCAGCCTCATCAGCCCGGGGATGCGCTCGACCGCGGCAACGAGTGCAGCGAGGCCGCCACGACCTTCGGGATCGCGATAGTCGTCCACGTTCTGGCCCAGGAGGACTACCTCCTTCGCCCCGGCATCCACCGCCTCGCAGCATTCCTTCATCACCGCCGACAACGGGACATGGCGTTCACGGCCTCGCACCCTGGGCACGATGCAGAAGGTGCAGTTGTGATCGCAGCCCTGGATGACTCGCACATAGTGGCTGACGCCAGTGCGGCCCGCCGATGGGAGCGCTTCGCCCTGCGAGTAGTCATAGCGGGCTTCCAGGCCGGCGACGAAATCCTCGTACTCGCCGATCGGGACCACGACGGGGTTCAAGAGCGGGAAGCGTCGCTGGAGGTTTTGCCCTTCCTTCGCGACGATGCAGCCGGTGACCGCGACAGTGCGCTCCGGAGTCTTCCACTCCTTCAGCTCGTGGAGCTTCGCGTACACGCGCTCCTCGGACGCTTGACGAACGACGCAGGTATTCAGGATTGCGACGTCGGCCCGGTCGAGCGAATCCTCCACGTAACCGGCGGCCAGGAGTCGTCGCGCGAGGCTCTCAGAGTCGGCGGTGTTCATCTGGCAGCCGATCGTCCAAATATGGAATGATCGGGCTCGTCCGGGCTGCGCCGGCCGATCTGCTCTCAAACCCTCTCCCCTAGCCCTCCCCCCTGCAAGGGGAGGGAGATTCGGATGGGGCATCATCTGATTCGGCCTGGCTCGCCCGGGTGCCTCCGAGGTCAGCGGCTCTCCACCAGCAGGCGGATTCCCGTGCGCTCCTCACCGTCGATGGAGATGTCAATGAAGGCGGGTATGCATACGAGGTCGAGACCGCCGGGGGCCACGTAGCCGCGCGAGATGGCGATCGCCTTGACAGCCTGGTTGATGGCGCCCGCACCGATCGCCTGAACCTCGACCCGCCCCTTGCTCCTGATGACTCCGGCGATGGCTCCCGCGACAGCGACAGGCTTGGATGTGGCCGACACCTTCAGCACCTCGACTGGAGCGCGCTCGCCTGCCATTTGCTGGAACCCCTTCAAAAATGCTCTCTGTCGATTCGCTGGATGGATGTTGCCCGGCCGGTGGAACCATTAATGGTAACCAGTACCGAATTGAATGTCACGGGGCCTGAGGCGACCACGAACCGGTTCGGTACCCCGGTGAGGAAGCGTTGGACGACCACATCCTTGTCCATGCCTATGCAGCTGTCTCGGGGGCCGACCATCCCCACGTCTGTCACGTAGGCGGTGCCGCCCGGAAGGACCCTGCCGTCGGCGGTCGGGATGTGGGTGTGCGTGCCGACCACAGCGCTGACCCGCCCGTCCAGGTACCAGCCCATAGCAGTCTTTTCGGAGGTCGCTTCTGCGTGCATATCGCAAAAGACGATCTTCACGTCCGGGTGAGCCGCCAGGATGGCGTCCGCCGCCCGGAACGGGTCGTCCAGGGACTCGACGAAGATCCGGCCCATGAGGTTCATGACCAGGACCTCATGATCGTCCGCCTCGACCACGCACCAGCCCTGTCCAGGCGCCTTCGGCGGGTAGTTGGCCGGTCGCAGGACCCGCTCCAGTTTGGGCAGCTCAGGCACGAACTCCTTCTGGGCAAAGACATGGTTGCCGGTGGTGATGACATCGGCGCCCGACGACTTCAGCTCGGCAACGAGCTTGCCAGTGATGCCAAACCCGCCGGCCGAGTTCTCGCCGTTGAGGACCGTCAAATGCGGTAGGAGTTCCTTCTTGAGCTCGGGGAGGATCGCTTTAACCGCCTCACGCCCGGGCTGGCCGACGACGTCGGCGACGAACAGGATGCGAAAGTCATCAGTCACGTCATAGAAGTCTATTGGCAACAAAAAAGGGGAGCCCTGATGGGCTCCCCTCTTGATCTGTCGTACGTTCTGATCTCCGACCCCTCTCCTAGCCCCGCGCGCAATGCGGCGTTGAGGATGGGCCTTACTGATCGCCCCCCTCGCAGGGGGAGGGAGATTGGGTTCGGACCTAATCTACTTGGCGTACTCGATGGCTCTTGTCTCGCGGACCACGGTGACGCGGATCTGTCCCGGGAAACTCAGCTCGGTCTCGATCCGTTTGGCGATGTCCCGAGCCATCAGCTGGGCAGCCGTGTCGTCGATCTGCTCGGGCTTGACCAGGATTCGGACTTCACGCCCGGCCTGGATGGCGTAGGACTGCTGGACGCCCTGGAAGGAGTTCGCGATCTCCTCCAGCTTCTCCAGCCGCTTGACATAAGCCTCCAGCGACTCCCGGCGCGCACCAGGGCGGGCCGCGGAGATGGCATCTGCTGCTATCAGCAGAAGCGCTTCGAGGGAGTGTGGCTCCTCGTCGTAATGATGCGCCCGAACGGCGTGCACTACAGGCGCAGGCACCCCGTGTCGCTGGAGCAGGTCCGCTCCGATCACGGCATGTGAGCCCTCGACCTCGTGGTCGATGGCCTTGCCGATGTCGTGCAGCAGCCCTGACAGCTTCGCGATGCGGACGTCGGCGCCTATCTCTGACGCCATCATGGCGGCGAGATAAGCGACCTCTTTCGAGTGATTCAGCACCTGCTGGCCGTAGCTCGTTCGGAAACGCAGGATGCCGAGGTGTCGGACGACCTCCGGGTGAAGGCCCTGAAGGCCGACCTCGAGAACTGCCGCCTCCCCCTCCTCTTTGACCCTCTGCAGGACCTCTGTTCGGGACTTGGCGACGATCTCCTCGATTCGTGCCGGGTGGATCCGGCCGTCGACGATGAGCTTGTTCAGCGCGACCCGAGCCACCTCTCGGCGGACTGGGTCGAACCCACTGATGATGACTGCCTCCGGGGTGTCGTCCACGATTAGATCGATCCCCGTCGCTTGCTGAAGAGCACGTATGTTGCGGCCTTCTTTGCCGATGATGCGGCCCTTGAGCTCGTCCGTCGGCAGCGGCAGCACCGAGACCGAGACCTCTGCGGTCTGGTCGGCGGCAATGCGCTGAATCGACTCCGTAACGATCTCCCGGGCGCGCCGCTCGCTCTCATCGCGAGCTCCAAGCTCCGCCTCGCGGACCTTGCGCGCAACCTCGTTTCGCAGCTCTTGCTCGACCTGGCCCATCAGCACTCCCTGGGCCTCCTGGCGCGTCATGTTGGCGACCCGCTGGAGCTCCTTCTCCTGCTGACGGTAAGACTCCTCGAGCTGAGCCTTGATCTCGTCCAGCGCCTTCTCACGGCCGCCGAGCTCGCGCTCTCGCCCGTTGAGCTCCTCGCCCTTGCGGTCGAGGTTCTCTTCCTTTTGAAGAAGACGCTTTTCGATTTGCTGTGACTGTGCCCGATACTCCCGGGCTTCCTGCTCGGCGGCGGTGCGGATCTTGACCGCTTCCTCTTTGGCTTCGAGCAGCTTCTCCTTGGCCTGTGTTTCGGCCTCGGCGAGCGCTTGCTGAGCTTTTATCTCCAGAGCGTTCGTCCCGTCGCCCTGCCGGCGCCGAAGCAGCAGGTATGCCGCCCCAAAGCCGGCGAGGAGCGCCACCACCAGTGTCGCTACGAGTGTCAGTACGTAGACGTAGAACGGCATGTGACATGCACCTCATGTATTCAATTGTCAAAGTGCGGATCCAATGCAGGGCGTCGAAGCCCCGCGTCGGGTTGGCTCAATGACGGCGGGCGCTGAAGAGCGCCGCGGAAGCTAAATTCTAGTCTTCGGTGGAGTGAGCCGCTTTCGCGAATACAGACCCGCAAGCAGCCCGGACGATCGTCGTGGAGAAGCCTCGTCTGAGCAGCTTGGGGCCGATCCTGGCCACCATCTCCCGATATCCGATTCCGGGCTGGCTGTCGTACAGGCGTTCGGCCAGCCGGGTGGCGGAATCCAGCTGGTCGGCCGCGCCGTATTCCGCCAGCGCAGCTTCTACCGCTGCTCGATCGATGCCGCGGGCCGCCAACTCTCCGGCGATCGCCATTGGACCCCTGGTGGCTGCGCGCCTGCGAACGTATGACCGAGCGAAGGCTTGATCGTCGAGACCGTATGACTCGTTGATCCGCCGGATAGCATCGGCGACAGCCTGTTGGTCATGGCCCCGTCGGCTCAGCTTCCGGCGCAGCTCTTCACGCGAGTGATCGCGCCGGCCGAGAAGCCGCAGCCCGGTATCGACTGGGTCGCCAGGCGGCTTGGCCGCGTGGCTCCTAGAACTCTTCCGCTGCACCCGCCGGAGCCCTCACAGGGCCCGTGGTCTTGAGGGGCGAGCCGCCGCCGGCGGCCTTCTCGCGGACCCTGGCCTCGATCTCCGAGGACAGCGTCGGGTTCTCACGTAGATAGTTGCGGACGTTCTCGCGGCCTTGACCGAGACGCTGATCGCCGTAAGACATCCAGGTCCCGCTCTTCTCGAAGATCCCGTACTCGAGCGCGGCATCGATGAGCGAGCCCTCCCGAGAGATCCCCTCGTTGAACAGGATGTCGAACTCCGCAGAGCGGAAGGGAGGCGCGACCTTGTTCTTGACGACCTTCACCTTCACCCTTGCCCCGACCGAGTCGAGCCCCGACTTGATGACCTCGACCTTGCGGATGTCGAGCCGCACCGACGAGTAGAACTTCAAAGCTCGGCCGCCAGGCTGCGTCTCCGGGTTGCCGAACATGATCCCGACCTTCTCGCGCAACTGGTTCAGGAACACGACCGAGCAGTTGGACTTGGAGATCGCCGCGGTCAGCTTGCGGAGCGCTTGCGACATCAACCGCGCCTGCAGGCCGACATGGGCGTCGCCCATCTCGCCTTCGATCTCGGCCTTCGGCACCAGCGCCGCGACCGAGTCGATCACTATGACGTCGACTGCGCCGGATCTGACGAGAACCTCGACGATCTCGAGAGCCTGCTCGCCGGTGTCGGGCTGGCTGATCAACAGGTCGTCGATCTTGACCCCGATCCGAGACGCATAGATTGGGTCGAGAGCGTGCTCGGCATCGACGAAGGCCGCCACACCGCCAAGCTTCTGGGCTTCCGCGATGACGTGCAGCGCCAGCGTGGTCTTACCGGCCGACTCGGGGCCGTAAAGCTCCGTGACGCGACCGCGGGGGATCCCCCCCACTCCCAGCGCCAGGTCGAGGAGCAGTGCGCCTGTCGGGATGACGGTGATCTCGCCGCGCAGGGCGGCCTGCTCACCCAGCTTCATGATCGCGCCCTTTCCGTAACTCTTGACAATCTGCGAAATCGCCGAGTCGAGGGACTTTTCCTTTTCCTTTTCCAAATCGATGCCTCCTAGGTCGTTTGCGGCGAGTGTTCTACGTCGCGGTGCTGAGGTCAACGTGCTTAACAGCAGTGCTCGATGTAGGCCGTTTGACGAAGTCTAGCGAACATGCGTTCGCCGGTCAAGTGGTCGATCACGAGGCCAACTTTCCGGCGTTCGCGCGTGCGGCATCGATCAGCAGGCGCAGGGCCTGGCCGGCGGCCTGGCGGCGGTTGGACCAGCGGTCTCCGCTGAACATGTACTCCTGGCAAGTGGTGCCGCGCGACGTGGCGACCGCGATGTACGTGAGGCCGACCGGCTTGGAACCCTGCGCGTCCGGCCCGGCGATCCCGGTTATGGACGCCGCCAGGGTGGTGCCAAATGCGGTCCTTACGCCCTCGGCCATGGCCAGGGCGACCTCTCGGCTCACTGCTCCATGCCGCGCCAGGAGGGCGGCCGGCACTCCGAGCTGGGCGCGCTTGACCTCGTCCCTGTAGGCGACCACGCCGCCCATGAAGTAGGCGGAGCTGCCCGGCTGGTCGGTGACCAGGGATGCGAGCAGGCCCCCCGTGCAAGACTCTGCGAGCGAAAGCGTCAGCCCGCCCTTGACCAGCAGGCTGCCCAACTCCCTCGCCAGCGGATCCACCGGCGACTCGGAACCCGGGGCGCCCCCGCTCGGCGTTGCGCGAAGGGGCTCACCCGTCGCCGGCCAGACCACGTGGCGGAAGCGCCAGAGGAAGTCGATGCCGCTCGCGATCGTGAATATGACCGCGATCCCGACGGCCAGGTCGGCGACCGGGACGAGCACCGGGTAGGGCCGCTGCAGAATCAGAAGCACCACCGCGGCCATCTGAGTCGCCGTCTTGGTCTTGCCCATCGGAGCCGCCGCGATCACCCGGCCCTGGCTCGCGCCCACCGAACGCAGGATCGTGATCAGCAGCTCTCGCGAGAAGATCACCACCACGACCCAAGCAGCGACGAGTCCCTCCTGAACCAGCACGAGGAGCACCGACAGCACGAAGAGCTTGTCGGCCAGAGGGTCGAGGAACTTGCCGAGGTCGCTGACGATTCCGCGTCGTCGCGCGATCTGACCGTCCAGCGTGTCGGTAAACGAGAAAGCGACGAACAGCACGGCTGCGATCTGATCATGGCCGTCAAACCGCACGATGAGAAGAAACATCAGAAGCGGAATCGCCGCCAGGCGGCTCAGCGTCAAAGCATTTGGGACATTCACGGTGGCTCCTATGGAGAAGTTTGCGACGTGAACTCCCGCGTTGTCACCCCGGATCCGAGCGTGATAGCCCTTCGCGTAAACAGAGCGGAGGGTCGGCCCGGCTCGTCGGGCTCGAGCGCGCTAAGAGGCTCAGACCGTATCCGCGTCGCGGCGACGACCTGCTCGATGGTGAGGCCACGGTCGCTGCGATTGTCAGCGAGTACGAGGCCAATTGTCATTCGATGCCGAGCCGCTCCAGCAGGTCGTCCACGTCGGGCAGGTTCATCATCACCTCGCGCGACTTCGATCCCTGGTAACCGCCGACGACATGGTTCTCGGCAAGCTGATCCACGATACGACCCGCGCGTGAGTAGCCCACGTTGAACTTGCGCTGTACCAATGAGACCGACGCAGCGCCCTCCGCCGCGACCGCCCGTGCGGCGCGCGCGAAAAGTGGGTCGAGCTTGCGCTCATTGGTCTCGCCTCTCTCCCACTCCGTTCCGGCGCCCTCCTCGAGGATCTCCTCCATGAAACGAGGCGCACCCTGGGAACGCCAGAAGCTCACCACCGCCTCGACCTCCGGATCGCTCACGAAGGCGCCCTGGATTCGTGTCGGTTTACCGGCGTCGACCGGTTGGTAGAGCATGTCGCCTCGGCCTAGCAGCTTCTCAGCGCCGCCCGAATCGAGAATCACGCGGCTGTCCACCTGTGAACCGACAGCGAAAGCGATACGCGACGGGATGTTGGCCTTGATTAGGCCGGTGATGATATCCGTGGAAGGTCTCTGGGTCGCGATCACCAGGTGTATTCCTACTGCCCTCGCGAGCTGAGCTATGCGGCAGATCAGCTCTTCGATCTCACCCGCAGCGACCATCATCAGGTCGGCGAGCTCGTCGATCACGATGACGACGTACGGGAGCTCGCGAGCGAGGCGCTGGACGGCCTTCTCGTTGTACGCCGCGATGTTGCGCACGCCTTCGGCTGAAAACATCTTGTAACGGCGGTCCATCTCGGCCACCGCCCAGCGGAGCGCCGCTGCCGCCTGGTGTGATTCGACCAGGACAGGCAGCGCGAGGTGCGGCAGGCCGTTGTAACCGGTCAGCTCCACCCGCTTCGGATCGATCAGAAGCAGGCGCATGTGCTCAGGTGTGACCTGGAACAAGAGGCTCGTGATGAGCGCGTTGATGCACACGCTCTTGCCCTGGCCGGTAGCACCGGCGATGAGCAGGTGCGGCATGCGTGTGAGGTCGGCGACGATTGACTGTCCGGAAACGTCGTTACCGAGCGCCAGCGCCAACGAATGGGTGCCCTCGCGAAATGCGGCTGTTTCCAGCACCTCGCGGATCGTGACAAGGCTCGCCGACTTGTTCGGCACCTCGATGCCCACCGCGGCCTTGCCTGGTATCGGGGCCTCGATCCTCAGTGGTGCTGCGGCCAAGGCGAGTGAGAGGTCGTTCTGAAGCGCGGTGATTCGTTTGACCTGCACGCCCGGCCCGGGCTGGAGCTCGTACTGCGTAACGGCCGGCCCCGGGTTGACGCCGACGACCTTGCAGGAGACGCCGAATGTTTCGAGCGTGCTCTCGATGATCCTCACGTTGCGCTTGATCTCATCCGCCATGCGCTCCCTGCGCGCCGTCACCGTGTCCAGCAGCGCAATCGACGGAAGCTTCCATTCGATATCGGGCACGTCGTCCTCCACTTCGGCGACCACATGCATCACGGGCCCATCAGGCGGCTGCTCTCGGTCGGCAACCGCTTGGCCCGCATCGCCCTTGGCAGGCTCCTCCGCCTCCCACAGTCTTAGGGATTCAACTGCCGGCGGCGGTGTGGCGAAACTGGCGGCTGATCGTGCGAGCGCGTCATTTTTGGAGGCTCCGATCGATTTGGCGACTCCGTTCGATTTGTCGGCGCTGACGTTCGTAGACCCCGGCGGCGACACCAGCCTCTGCAGCCGGTTGCGTTCGGCGAAGGCCGCCTGCGCGGCGCGCGCAACCGTCGCGAGCATCGCTCCTGGGCTGAAATGGACCGTCACGATGAGACCGATCAGGAGCCCTGCGGCCAGTAGCGCCCATGCGCCCGGACGGCCCACGACCTGGACAGCGATGCGATCGACGCCCCGCCCGATCGAGCCGCCCGCGCCGGCCGCCAGCCCGAAGAGTCCTATGAGCGCAACCACCGCGACAACGCCGGCGACGATGTCGAGTGGGCGCGGCCTCGGCGCCTTGGGCCACAGCAGGTAGGCACCAAACGCGAGCGCTCCTGCGACCGGTACGAACCACGCACGGTCGAAAGTGACCAGGAGCCACTCCCGGAACCCGGTCAGTATCGAGCCCGCGCTGCTCGCGATGGCAAGCAGCCCGAGGAGCGCGCCGAGGACGAGGAGGACGCCTGCGATCTCACGCCCCTGGCGAGGGGTCAGATGCGGCCGCGTTGGCCGCTTACGCCGGGTCGGGCGGGAGCGCGAGGACGCGGCGCGCCGGACGCCGTGTGCGGAATGACGTGAGCTTCGTGTTGTGGTGCGACGCATGCTGCGGGCCTCGGGCCGTAGCCGATTCTACACCGGGCATCGGGCCGGTCCTCCTCCGGGCCGAGGAGGAGGCGGGCGATGAATCGGATCCATACGCTTCTGGCGCCGGAGATGTATCAAGCCGGCGACAAGGCCTCGAGGGGCCGTCCCGAGCGATACTCTGCGCGTGGCTGTCGATCCGTTCTCTGATGCCGAGACGCGCTACCACGACCTGGTCGAGGAGCGCCGGACGGGGAGCCTTCAAGCGAGAGCCTTCCGACTGGCCGTGCGAGACCTCGCCGTCCTGGATGGCGAGGGAGGGCGGTGGATGCTTGGCCCCGAGGACGGCATCTGGTACCGCCGCGAGCGCGAGCGCTGGCTGCAGGCCGATCCGCCTCGACGGCTCGTCTGCCCATCATGCGGGCATCACAACCTGGGACGGCACAGCTTCTGCGTCGAATGCGGACAGCGCCTGAATCGCTAAAGAAGGGGCGCTTCGCGCGCGCCTGCTCTCTTTCCGGCGTAAGGATGGGGCTTGTTCAGAAGAGTTTCTCCTTGCCGCGCCCAAGAGTCGCATGAGACAAAGTCATGGCCGGGGCGACCCCGGCCAACCCTGCCACGCTGGCGTCTATCTTGTGGGATGGATACCAGCGTGGATGATGCCGTAGATCAAGCCCGCTGCCAGCGGCACCAGCGCCGCCAGCAGCCACAGCCTCCACCACAGAGGGCGGTGCTCGCCGCGGACCATCTCGTGGCCGCAGAATCCGCAGAAGCGGTCGAAGGGCCCTGCCACGCCTCGGCAGTTGCCGCATTGATGCAGCTGGAGGCCGCAGTGGCCGCACCGAGCCTCCTCCGCATGGTCGACCAACATGGCCGGCTGATCACACCGAGGACAGAGACTTGGCGCAACCAGCGCCAGCGGCGGCAGCTTCATTAAGTCAAACCTAACTTGGCAGGGGCGGCCAGGGTCTCCCTGGCCGCGCCTTTATCTCCATCTAGCGACCTCCAAGCAACGCGGGGAGTAGTCATTAGAAAAAATCCCATCGATAGGCCGGAAAGAGAGCGCCGGACCAGTCAGATGCCGACGCTGCCGTTGTCTGGAAATTCAGGGCCGGGTGCGCGCGCGAAGCGCCCGCCGATGAGAAGGAACCATCTGGGTTCCCTCTCATATTTCGAGCACGATGGGGATCACCATCGGACGCCGCCTCGTCTTTTTGTAGACGGTTTGCGAAACGGCGTCGTGGATCGCCTCTTTGAGTATGTTCACATCCGCATGAGTGTCGGCGAAACGCGCGATGCTGGCCATCACGGCAGAGCGTGCATCGGCCATCAGCTTGGACGACAGCTCAGGCTCGATCACGCCCCTCGATATGAGGTCGGGCCCAGCGCGCACGACGCCCGACTCACGCTCGACAGTCAGGGTCACAACCAGGATTCCGTCTTCGGCAAGGTGCTTGCGATCGCGCAGAACGACCTGCTCGACGTCTCCCACTCCAAGCCCATCCACGAACACGAGCCCGGTGCTCACCTTCGCGGCCCTTTTGATTGATGTCGCATCGAGCTCCACGGCTTCGCCGTCTTCGACGACAACGATGCGATCCTCATCGAGTCCGGCCTCGCGGGCGATCTCCGCGTGCTGGAGGAGCTGGCGGTACTCGCCGTGCACTGGGATGAAGTAGCGAGGCCGCACGGCGTCGAGCATGTCGCGCAGCTCCTCCCTCTGCGCGTGACCAGTCACATGGACGTTGCCGACCTCGGAGTAGAACACGCGCGCCCCGTGGCGGTACAGGTTGTTGACAGTCTGATGGACCATGCGCTCGTTGCCGGGAATCGGGCGGGCCGATATCACGACCCAGTCACCCTTGAGCACATTGACGAACGGATGACGCTGCGCGGCGAACCGGGCGAGCGCAGACATCGGCTCGCCCTGGCTTCCCGCTGTAAGCAGGAGGAGCTTCGATGGAGAAACGCGGTCGGTGTCCTCGAGTTTGATAGTGAGTCCATCCGGAACCTTCAAGAAACCTAGCTCGCGCGCGGTCTTGAAGTTCGTCTGAAGGCTGCGCCCGACCACAGCCACCCTTCGGTCGAACTGTCCTGCCATCCGCACGAGGTGCTGGATACGATGGATGTTGGATGCGAAATTGGCGACGACGATGCGCCCAGGAGCTTCACCGAAGATCCGCTCGAATGGCGCATGCAGATCGCGTTCCGACCCCGAACGTCCACCACGCTCAGAGTTGGTCGAGTCGCTGAGCAGCAGAAGCACGCCCTGGTCGCCAAGCGTCCTGAAGCGCGCCATGTTTGTCGGCAGGCCGTCCGGCGGCGCCTCGTCAAGTTTGAAGTCACTGGTGTAGACCACCCGGCCGACGGGCGTCTCGATCGCCAGCGCGACGGCGTCCGGGATTGAATGGCATACGGCCACCGTCTCGACGCGGAACGGCCCCAGCTGGACGGAGTCCCCCACTCGCACTTCGCGCAGGTCGGCCTCGCGGAGGATGCGATGCTCCTTCAGTTTGGGTTTGACGAGGCCGAGCGTGAGCCGAGTCCCGTAGACCGGGACATCGAGCTTCTTCAAGACGTACGGCAAGCCGCCGATGTGGTCCTCGTGCCCATGACTCAGGAAAATGCCGAGCACGTCCTTTTTCCTGTCGATGAGGTACGAGATGTCGGGAAGGACAAGGTCGATGCCGAGCATGTCCTCCTGAGGAAACATCAGGCCCGCGTCGACGACGAGGACCTGCTTTTCCCATTCCAGCGCCCACATGTTGATGCCGACCTCGCCGAGGCCGCCGAGCGGCAGGTATCGAAGGCGCGGAGCGGTCACAGCAGACGGAGCTGCTCGGCTTCCTGTCGTGGCACGGGTGCGGGCTCGGGTGGGGGCGGCGGAGCCAGGAGCTTGTCCAGGTACACCTTGACTCGGTCGAAATCCCGCTCCAGGTCGGCCACTAGGGCTCCGTTGTGGAGCGCCGCCGCCGGATGGAACAGCGGGACGTACGCGACGTCACCCCGCTTCACGAGACTGCCGTGGATGCGCGAGATCGAGCCCTGGCCGGGCATCAGCCGCTCGAGCGCGTGGCGGCCGAGGATGAGGACGACCTTCGGCCGGATGAGGCCGAGCTGGCGCGCCAGGTAGGGCGAGCAAGCCTCGGCCTCGTTCGGCATGGGGTCGCGGTTCTGGGGTGGCCGGCATTTGAGCACGTTGGTGATGTAAACGTCGGCGCGGCTCAGGCCGATGCGTGCGAGCAGAGTGTCCAACAGCTTCCCGGCCGCGCCCACGAACGGCTCGCCCTGTCGATCCTCGTTAAAGCCAGGCGCCTCTCCCACGATCATGATGTCGGCCGGGCAAGGTCCGATCCCAGGCACCGCCTGGGTTCTCGTCGCGTGGAGCCCGCATTTGGTGCAGGCGCGGACCTCGTCGTGGAGCTGATTCAGCTCCGAAACAGGGCTAAGCGACTTTGACGCCTGCTTTGAACGTGACCAGGTCCCCCGCCGTCCGGACGGTGAGCATCACCGCCTCGAGCTGATCCTTCGTCAGCGGGACCAATGGGAGCCGGAACGGGCCAGCCGGAAAGCCCATTGCGTTGAGCACCGATTTGATCGGCACCGGGTTGGCCGCTGTCGTCATCAACGATTTGATGACCGGCAGAAGTCCCAGGTGGATCTTCCGCGCAACCTCATTCTCGCCCCTGGCTTGGGCTTCGATCATCCTCTTCATCGATCGGCCCGCAATGTGTGACACGACGCAGATGACGCCGTATCCGCCGACCGCCAGGACCGGAAGAGTCCAGCTGTCATCGCCGCTCCAAACATGAAAACCGTCGGGCTTGCCGGCGCAGACCAGGCCGATTTGGTCCAGGTCGCCACTGGCCTCCTTGACCCCGACGATGCCTGGGAGTTGCGCGCATCGAAGCGTCGTGGCCGCGGACATGTTGATCGCCGTGCGGCCCTGGATGTTGTACATGATCGTGGGCCCGACCGCCGAGATGGCCTTGAAGTGCTGGTACATACCCTCCTGGGGCGGTTTGTTGTAGTACGGCACGACCGCAAGGAGGGCGTCGGCACCGGCTTTCATCGCTCGCTCCGAGAGCTTGACCGAGTGATGAGTGTCGTTGCTACCCGTGCCGGAGACCACCGTCTTGCTCGGGATCGCCTTCTTGATTGCCTTGACAAGCTCGATCTTCTCGTCGTCGCTGAGCGTCGGTGACTCGCCGGTGGTTCCCGAGACGACTACGCCATCCGATCCATCTGCTGTGAGCAACGCTGCGAGCTTTTCTGCAGCTTCGTAGTCAACCGAGCCGTCGGCCTTGAACGGAGTCGCCATCGCAGTGAGCAGCCGGCCAATCTCTCTATTCATCTCATTCTCCTAACCAGGTGGAGAGGAAGCCCGGATTCACTCCGGGCGTCAACTGACGTGCAGCAACAGCTCCGGCAACGTGCTCCCACGTTCATTGGGGGGTCCCCATCAATCGAACCCGCCGAAGGCGCAGATTCATGGGGTGATTACCCCCATTTCGAGCGCATGCTCGGCGATCTGGACCGCATTGAGCGCGGCGCCTTTACGCAGGTTGTCCGAGACCAGCCATAGGGCGAGGCCGTGATCGGACGATGGGTCATTGCGAATGCGGCCAACATACACCTCGTCCTTTCCTGCGACGTGGTGTGGTGTCGGGTAGAGCTTCGCGTGCGGATCGTCTTCGACTATCACGCCTGGTGCCGTGGCAAACAGCGTGCGCGCGTCGTCGGCAGTGATCTTGTCCCTGGTTTCGAGAAACACAGATTCGCCATGCCCGACGGGCACAGGCACCCGCACGCACGTCGCCGTGATGGGGAGGTCCGCCATGTGGAGGATCTTGCGCGTCTCGTTGACGATCTTGACCTCCTCCTCGTTGTAGCCGCCGAGCTCCGGACGCCAGCCTCCCGGGACCACGTTGTATGCAAGCTGGTACGGGTACACAACCACCGGGGGCTCTGTGCCGGCCGCGATGGCTTTGGTCTGATCCTCGAGCTCCTCCACCAGGGCCCGCCCGGCCCCCGACGCGGACTGGTATGTGGAGACGAGCACACGCTCGACGCCGACCGCTTTCTTCAGCGGGTTCAGCACGACAGTCAGCGGAACTGCGCAGCAGTTTGGGTTTGCGATGATGCCCTCGTTGTCGCGGATATCCTCGGGGTTCACCTCGGGGACGACCAACGGCACGTTGTCCTTCATGCGCCAGGCTGAGCTGTTGTCAATGACCAGGGCGCCTGACTCGACTGCGATCGGTGCGTATATGAGCGCGATGTCCGTGCTCGCCGCGAAGAGGGCGACGTCAACGCCTTTGAACGCATTCTCGTCGATGGGCTCAATGGTTATCGAGCTTCCGTTGTAGCGCACCGTCAGGCCCTTCGAGCGTTCGGACGCGAGGGCTTTGACCCGCTCAGCAGGGAAATATCGCTCGGCGAGGATCGACAGCATCGCCTGTCCGACCATGCCCGTGGCGCCGACGACGGCAACGTTTAAACGCTTGGAGGTGGGCACGACGTCAGTTTAATTCGATCCATCAGAAATCGGCTACTGATCCACGCTGAGTCCAAGCAGCTGGTCGAGCCCCCGATAGAAGCGCGGTTCGCTCGTGATGCGGCGGATAGCAAGAAGCACTCCTGGTACGTAGGCGTCTCGGCTCGTGGTGCGATGCGCGATGGTCAGTGTCTGGCCCGGCAAGCCGAAGATCACTTCCTGGTCGGCGACGAAGCCGGGCAGCCGGATGCTGTGCACGGCGACTCCACCCTCTTCCCCACCTCGCGTGCCGGCCAGCGTTTCCTTCTCCGCCTTCTTGTGGGCAAAAGGCTTGTTGCCGCGTCGTGCGGCCAGGCGCTTTGCCGTCGACAGCGCGGTACCCGATGGGGCGTCGACCTTGGCCGCATGGTGCATCTCGACGATTTCCGCACCCTCGAAATGTGGGGAAGCGATTTCGGCAAGGTAAATCATCAGCACAGCGCCGACTGCAAAGTTCGGGGCGACGATCCCACCCAGTCCCATCTCCCTGCACGCCACCTCGAGCTTGTCCACCCCGTCTGAAGGGATGCCTGTCGTGCCGACCACTGGCGCCGCACCTGCGGCCACGGCGACCAAAGCGTTGTGCAGGGCGGCCGAGGGACTGGTGAAATCGACAAAGGCCTGCGGCCGCTTCTCATGCACGAAGGCGGCCATGTCATCACCGCTGCCGACGCCGCCGACGTACTCGATCCCCGGCTCGGCCTGGAGTGCAGCGACGATGATGGAGCCGACCTTGCCGCGGTGACCGGCGACCGCAACGCGAATCGGCCCTGCCATTCAGCTAGCGGCGGTTTCGGCCGCCGCCGCCGCCGTTCCGACCTCCACGGTCCCGCCCGCCGCTGAAGCCACCCTCGCGGGGCGGCGGCGGCGGAGATGCAAGGGCAACAGCCATGGCTTCCTTGTCGATCTGCTCCTCGATCGGCAGACCCTTGGCCGTCAGCTCCTCGATCGCTGCCTGCCGGCTCAGGTTGAGGCGTCCCTGGCTGTCGATCTCCACAGCCTTGACGACGATCTCGTCGCCGACGTTGCAGACCTCTTCCACCCTCTCGACCCGATGGTCCGTCAGCTTGGAAATGTGGACCAGGCCGTCCTGGTTCGGAAGCACCTCGACGAAGGCGCCGAACGGCATGATGCGAACCACTTTGCCCTTGTAGATCTTGCCGACCTCCACCTCGTCGGTCAGGCCCTTGATCCAGTCGATGGCCCTCTTTCCGCCCTCCTGGTCGACCGCCGCGATGAACACGCGCCCATCGTCCTCGACGTCGATCTGGGCTCCTGTCTCCTCGGTGATCTTGCGGATCATCTTGCCTCCCGGGCCGATGATGTCGCGGATCTTGTCCGGGTTGATCTGGATCGTGGTGATGCGCGGCGCGTACTCGCTGAGCTCGACACGTGGCCGTGGCAGCACCGCAAGCATCTTGTCCAGCACGAAAAGACGTGCCTCGCGGGCTTGCTCGAGCGCCTGGGCGAGGACTTCGTGGGGCAGTCCCTTGATCTTGATGTCCATCTGGAGCGCGGTGATGCCGTCCTTGGTTCCGGCGACCTTGAAGTCCATGTCGCCCAGGTTGTCCTCGACCCCCTGGATGTCGGTCAACACCGCGAACTTGCCGTCCCGTGTGACGAGGCCCATCGCTATGCCGGCGACTGGCGCCTTGATCGGCACGCCGGCATCCATCAGCGCGAGAGTCGAGCCGCAGACCGACGCCATCGACGTCGAGCCGTTGGAGCTGAGGATCTCGGAGACCAGCCTCATGGTGTAGGGCCACTCGTCGACGGACGGGATCACCGCGAGCAGCGCCCGCTCCGCGAGCGCACCGTGGCCTATCTCCCGCCGGCCGGGGCCGCGCAGTGGGCGCGCCTCACCAACTGAGAACGGCGGGAAGTTGTAATGGTGCATATAACGCTTGAACTCCTCGAGCGACAGGCCGTCAAGCTTCTGCTGGTCGGACATCGAGCCCAGGGTCGCAACGGTCAGCGCCTGGGTTTGGCCGCGGGTGAACAGCCCGGAGCCGTGAGTGCGGGGGAGCACGCCGACCTCGACAGTTATCTCCCGCACGTCCTTGAGACCGCGGCCGTCGAGGCGCACGCCTTCATCGACTATGCGCTCGCGAACCCGGTCCTTCAGCTTCTTGTCAAAGAGCTTGCCGAGGATGTCGACGTGCTCGGGGAAGCGCTCGCCCAGGTCCGCGATCGTCTTCTTTCGGAGCTCGTCGGTGCTGGCTTCGCGCGCCGCCTTGTCAGGATTGAACGCTGCCTTGTCGAGCCTCAGAGCCAGGTACTCGCTCACGACTTCGACCACCTGCTCCGGGTGCGAAGCCGGTGTGTACTCGCGCTTGGGCTTGCCGATCTGCTGTTGCAGCTCGTTCTGAGCGGCGCACAGCTGCTTGATCGCTTCGTGAGCCGTCGCCAGGGCCTCGACCACCATTTGCTCTGTGACGCCCTTGGCGCCCGCCTCCACCATGAGAATGGCGTCGGAAGTCCCTGCGACGGTCAGGTCGAGGTCTGAATCTGCCATTCGTGACATTGGCGGGTTCACGACCAGGGCGCCATCCAGGAAGCCCATCTTCACAGCGCCGACGGGGCCTGCCCATGGGATGTCGGAGATCACAAGAGCGGTCGACGCCCCGTTGATGCTCAGGATGGTCGGGTCGTTCTCCTGGTCCACGGAGAGCACTGTCGACACCACCTGGATGTCCAGCCGAAACCCATCCGGGAACAGGGGGCGCAGCGGTCGGTCCGTCAGGCGTGAAGCGAGGATCGCCGTCTCACTCGGCCGGCCCTCGCGGCGCATGAACGCGCCGGGGATCTTGCCGGCGGCGTAAAGCTTCTCCTCGTAGTCACAGGTGAGCGGGAAGAAGTCGACCCCCTCGCGAGGGTCCTTCGACATCACCGCCGTGCTGAGTACGACGGAGTCGCCCTGCCGGAGCACCACTGCGCCGTTCGCTTGTTCGGCCACCCGGCCGGTCTCGATCGACAGGCGCCTCCCGGCGACCTCTACGTTCTTGGTGACAATTGCCACGCGAAAACCTCCATTTGGGAGGACTTCCCCGAGGTGCGTCCCTGGGTCAGGTTCCTAGCAGCTGCGGCCCAGGTCTTCACCTCAGCGAGAGCTTCTAAGAGCTGACCCCGCGCGACCAGCGTGGAGTCCTCCCGATTGACTTAATCGGCTGGGCTTGTGCCCTGCCCGGCTATCTCCTGATCCCGAGCTTGCCGACCAGCGCCCGGTAGCGCTCGATGTCGGTGTCCCTCAGGTAGTTCAGCAGACGCCGTTGCTTGCCAACCAGGAGGAGTAGGCCGCGGCGCGAGTGATGGTCCTTGGCGTGCGTCTTCAGGTGCTCGGTGAGCTCCCGGATGCGAGAGGTGGAGAGCGCAATCTGGACTTCGGGAGAACCCGTGTCTTTGTCAGTGCGCCTGTGCTCCGCGATCAGCTTGCCTTTGACTTCAGTCTCTGTTGCCAAACCGAATATGAATTATACCGCGATCAATAAGGCCCCTCCTCGACGCCGCTTGCGCGCAGTCGAGGTTGACCCGTTTTAGCGGGACACGGCGACAGAGCCATCCGAACGTGGGTCCGCTCCCGCCCGCCACGAACCAGCGCCGTCGATCACAATCGCTTGCGCGTGCCCGAGCGTATGGTGCTTTGGCGGCATCAACTCGACGCGGAGGCCCGAGCGCGCCAGCTCTCCGGCGTCGGGGTAGTCAGCCTCGACCGAGACCGTTTCGCCGTCCGCCCGAACGCGGACCCGCGGGCGCGCAACCGCCTCGGCCGGCTCGAGTCCGTGGTCGACGAGGTTGATGAGGACCTGGGTCTGCAGCTGTGGCTGGCCTTCGCCGCCCATGGATCCGAAGATCGCCCACGGCCTGCCGCCGCGCGCGGCCATCGCCGGGATGAGAGTGTGCATGGTGCGCTTGCCCGGCTCCAACCGGTTCACGTGCGCGCGGTCCAGCTTGAAATAGCAGCCACGGTTCTGAAGCAGCATCCCGGTGCCCTCCGCGACGATGCCCGAGCCGAAGCCGTATGCAACGCTCTGGATCAGCGACACCAGGTTGCCGTGCTCGTCCGCCGCGCAGAGATAGACGGTGTCGCCGCCATCGCGACCGTCTTGCCCACCCTCTTGCCCACCACCTGCGGTCGCTTGGAGTGGATCGAGGAACGGCTTCAGCGGCGCCTTGGCGAAGTCGGGGTCGGTGATATAGCGGTCTCGCAGCGAATAGCAAGCATCGCGGATTCCTTTGAACGCGATCACGAAATCGCGGCCGGGTTCGAGCTCCTGGCGTGCCAATCGGTCCAGCCTGGCGAGCATTGCCAGCGCGGCGAGGCCCTGGGTCGGCGGTGGCAGCTCGTAGACAGTGAGACCCTGGTACCCGACAGTCAGAGGAGCGACCCACTCTGAGCGGTGCACGGCGAGGTCGCGGGCGGTGACAAGGCCGTCACGCTTTGTGATGGCATCTGAGATGGCGGCTCCGATCTCTCCCCTGTAGAAGCCGTTGAGGCCGGCGCGCCCCAAGTCGTTCAACACGGAGGCCAGGTCTGGATTGCGCAGCAGCATGCCACCGTCCATCGGCGGGTAAAGCTCGTGGGCGGCGGGCTCGCGTCCGAGCAGGTCCGCGCTGTCTTTGAGGAACGCCGACAGGCGTTCGGTTATGACAAAGCCGTCGCGGGCGAGAGCTGCTGCCGCCTCCAGGACAGGCGCCATCCCGAGCGTCCCATATCTCTCGATCAGGCGGCCCCAGGCGTCGACAGTCCCGGGCACCGTCACGCTCAGCACCCCTCTCTCAGGCATCGTTTCGTGACCGCGCGACCGGACCGCGTCGATGGTGGCGAGCTCGCCCGAACGACCGGCACCGATGAGGCCAACAGGTGACGATGCATCCGCCGGCCACACGAGCGCCATCAGGTCGCCCCCGACCGAGGTCATGTGCGGGTACACCACACACAGGACCGCGTCGGCCGCGATGGCAGCATCGATCGCGTTGCCACCGTCGCCGAGAATCTGGGCTCCCGCTTCGCTGGCAAGGCGATGCGGGCTCGCGATGACCCCCTTTGTCACACCGGCGCGATGAACTCGATCGCGCCCGGCTGAATCTCGAAGAGCGCAGGCAGCATCCCGACCTGCTCACCGTCGAGGTCGATGCGTACCGGTTCGGTCGATGAGACCGCGATGCGTTTGCCGTAGAGCAGCTGAATCTTGGGATTGCGTTGATCCAAGTGGGTACCCTTGCGGATGTTACTCATCTGGCGAGCGGTCTCGAGCTTACCGAGGTCGCCCCACAGGATCACGTCGAAAACGCCATCGGTTGGCTTCGCCGAAGGCGCCATCCGCATACCACCTCCGAAGTACTGGCAATTGGCGACCACGACTTGCTGCGCCACAAGTTGAAGGGAATTACCGTCGACGACCACGGTCATAGGTTTGTTCTTCCATCCGAGGAGTGTCAGACCTGACGTCAGCGTGAACGTGGCCGCTCCACCAAGCCGCTTGGAACCCTTGTTGACTTTGTAAACGACCTCGCCGCCAAGCCCGGCGTCGGCGATGTTGATGAAGTGGCGTAGTGCCGTCGAACCATCGTGGGCTGCGTAGGTCACGCACCCTGCATCCAGCCGTCGAGGCGTGCCCGTCTGGATGACCTCGATAGCCTCCTTGACATCGAGCGGGATCCTGAGCGTGCGCCGGAAGTCGCCGCCTGTACCCACGGGGAGCATGGCCAGCTTGCTTGTGGTCGGGATTGGCGCGCCATTGTGGAAGAAGCCGTTGAGCACCTCGTTCAGGGTGCCGTCGCCGCCCACGGCGACAACGACCGGGCGCGATTCCCTCACCGCGCGCTGTGCGATCTCAGTCGCTTCGAGCGGGCGCGTGGTCAGGGTGGCCTCATACGGGAGGCCGCTGGTAGACAGCCAACCGGTGATCGCGGACCACTCACGTCCTGCACGCCCCGCCGCCGAGGCGGGATTGACTATGAACAGGACTGGAGCGCCCGGCCGCGCGCCTATGGTGTGCCCCCAAGCGCGCGAGGGTTCATGGTCCCCTTGGGGTCGATCCCCTCCCTGACCGCCCGCCAGACGTGCATCCAACCACCCATCTCGTTCGCGACCCAGCGCGCACGCACCTGGCCCGTGCCGTGGTGATGGCTTATGGTCGCCCCCAACTCAAGCGCCGCGGTCATCGCACCCTCCCATGCCCGGCCGTATGCGGCACGGGCCTCTGCCTCGGTGTCTGCGGAGCCACCGAACGAGAAGTAGGCGCAGCAGCCCTGCTGATATGCATGGCTGAAATGGCATAACGCCAACCCCCCGACGGCTATTGCGGACTTGACCCGGGCGTGAAGGTTTGGGAGCACAGTCCACGGCGCAGCCAGCTCGATCGTGTCGACATAAGCGCCGGGCGGATCGAGGAGCGCCTTGAGGCGCTCGGCGGAAAGGCTGAATCGATGACTTTCCCAGCGGAGCCATGGTTCGTCCCCGAGGTCCGTGGCGTCGCCGGCGAACCCCCTGACCGCGTTCGCCTCCGCATTCGCGACCTCGGCCAGTCCGGCTGTGGCGACCACGAGCACGCACCCGTCGGCGGGCACGTCGTAGCTGTTGAAGACTGTGTCCTCGGGGTCGTAGAGCCGCATGACAAGAGGCCTTATGCCCGACTGCATGACAGCTCGCATGGCTTCGAGGCCCGCCGCGAGGTCGCGGAATGCGTACCCTCGCCCAACGACCACCTCAGGCAGACGATGCACGCGCAGCTCCGCCCCCAAGATGACTCCGAGTGCGCCCTCCGAGCCGAGCCAGAGCTGGTGCAGGGCGGGACCCACGGCGGACCTGGGGCCGGGTCGGGGAGCGGCGAAGGTGCCGTCCGGAAGCACGACCGCCAGGCCCAACACCATGTCCTCGATACTCCCGTAGCGACTCGACTCCTGGCCGGACGATCGCGTCGCGAGCAAGCCGCCGACCGTGGTCCCCGGCAGAGAGCTTGGAAAGTGCCCGAGCGTCAGACCGCGCTCATTCAGGTGCTTCTCAAGCACCATGCCGTTCACCCCTGATTCGCACCGGCAGACCAGGTTGGTCTCGTCGAGGGTGAGGATCCGGTCGAACGCGCCCATGTCAAGGACCAGGTCCCCGGCCCGGGGGGCGAGGGCGCCGCACACGCCGGTGGCTCCGCCCATCGGGCTGACGCCGACGTCGTTCGCCGCAGCCCAGCGCACGACGGCGGTCACCTGCTCGCGCCCGGACGGCCGCGCGACGAGGACCTTGGGTCGCTGGGCGCCATCGCGCTCCTCCATGAGCCCAAGCGGCCAGAGATCGCGCACCGCGCGCTCATCAAGGGCAGCCGCCCCAACGATCTTCTCGATCTCCGCTCTCACAGGACCAGCACCAGCGTCGTAGGGGCGGCCGGGGTTTCCCCGGCCGCGACTTTGTCTCGTCCCAGAGATACCAAAGCGCGACTGGGAGAAATCAATTCAATTAATCCAATCCCGGGAATGGGAGCAGCGCCTGCGGCGAAGCCGCACGCGCGATGAGGGAAAACAGTCCGGTCTTCCCTCATACGGCTTTAGCCGCGAATCCGCCGGCGAGCCAACCCGTGAGCAGCGGGACACCGAACCCGCATGCGCCGGCGTAGTCGTACCCTCCTAGCACCGCGCCGGCGGCGAACAGGTTCTCGAACCGGACGCCCCCTTCCCCGTCCAGCGGACGCAACCGACCGTCCGTCATCAGGCCCCTTCGCATCTCCGCCGCGGCATCCAGGTACTCGAGGTGGCGGAGGCGCACGCCGCCGGAATTCGCAAGGCGGCCATCGTGGAAGACGCCAAGTCCAAGCAGAGGCTCGGCGGCCTGGCGACCACCGCGAATCCCACCGCCGATGTGATGCCCTGTGGCAAGGACGAAAGCATCGGCGCGAAAGGCTCGGTCTACTGCGCGCGCGGCCGTGATCCGTCCCCCGCCCTGATCGAACGACCTGATCTCGGCCCTCACAGCCCCCAGGCCGATCGTCTGCTGCAGGCGCCAGCCATGGGGCGACGGTGGGGAGGCGAGCAGCTCGAAGCTGTCGGCAGGTAAACCGGTGAAACCGGGTGGATATGCGGAGGAAGCCGAGCGGGCCCTGGCCAAGGTCGGCGCTCTGCGTCCGTAAAGGTCTGTGAGAGACGCCGACGCCGGCAGATCAGCGATCGACACGTCCTCGGCGAATGCCTGGATGCCATGGAGCTCCTTCAACGCCTGCGCCGTCGACGCGGCGTCGTAGTCGCCCACCTGCGGCACCCCGACGACCGCCACCCGGCGACCTGCCAGCGCGCGCAGCTCGCCACCTGCGACGGTGGCGGGCACCAGGTTGCCGGGCCGTGCCAGTCCGTGAATGTCCGCGTAAATGCCGCCGGTACGCCAGCCGCCCTCGAACTTGAGGCCGCCCCTGTCGAGCGCAAGATGCAACGCCTGGATCGCCGTGTCGAGCTCAGTCGACAGGCGGACGGCGTCGAGCCCGAGGCGGGTGAACGGATGGTGCGGCTCGGTCTTGAGGATGGAGTCGAGGTCGTCCACGACCTCCATCGCGCCCGCATACAGTGCCGTGGCGCCGGGCGCGCGCGCCACCACTGTCACCTCCGCGCCCGCGCGCCGGGCGGCCAGCGCGGCACAGTAGCCGGCAAAGCCGCCGCCGATGACAACGACGCGGCTCAAGCCTTGACGATCCGCCGCGTGTCCCCCACGTCGTGACGCAGCTGTTGCACAAGCTCGTCGGTGGTGGGGAACGTGATGTCAGCGTGCAGGTAGCGAACGAACCTGAGCTCCATTCGCTGCTGGTAGAGGTCCCCTTCGAAGTCGAGCAGGAACGCTTCGACGCGAAGCTGAGTGCCACCAAACGTTGGTCGGTAGCCCACAGAGAGCGCAGCGATGAACTTGCCTTCCTGCGCGAACGCTCTCCCTGCGTAAGCGCCCAATGCCGGAACCAGCTTGTTAGGCTCGATCGCGATATTGGCCGTCGGAAAGCCGAGGCGCCGCCCAACCTTGTCGCCGGCTTCGACAGGACCGGCCATCGAGTACTCACGCCCCAACAACCGGGTCACCTCCTCCATCTCACCGAGGGTGACGAGCCGCCTCACGTCTGAGCTGTGCAACTCCTTCCCGTTCAAGGTGAAAGGGGGCACCACGTCGACCGTATGCCCATTCGCTCGCAACCAGCCGGCGTTGCCGCGGCGCTCGCGGCCGAACGCAAAATCAAATCCGACCACCCAACGACGCACATCCATCGCGCCCGCGAGAAGATCGGTGAACTCTTGGGGTGACAGACCGGCAAGCGCACGATCGAAACGGATCACTATCGCTTGCTCGATACCCAACGACTCGACCAGCGCGAGCTTCTCCTGCAGCGTCGTTATCGACGGCGGGCAGTTGGCCGGGTCGAGAACGCAACGCGGGTGAGGTTCGAAGGTTATGAGCGCCGGCTGGGCTCCGTCCGCGATCGCGGCGGCAACCGTGCGTTTGATCACGTCGACGTGCCCGAGGTGCACGCCGTCGAAGCTCCCGATGGTTAGGGTTACCGCCCCGATCGGGCTCGAGGGGAGCCCGAGATGAACCTTCAGGTCAACACCTTCTCAGGCACGAAGGTCCGGCGAAGCGGGTCGGCATGGCCCAGGGCGATCAAGCGGCCACCCACGTCGTGGGCCCTGATCAAGCCCGGACCAGGCTCGGGCAGAACTCGCACCGACCGACCCTGCCTGACCATCGCCTCCTGCTCCACGTTGAGCCGGACCCGCTCCATCTCCGGCAGTATGACTTCGGCCGGAAGCAGGTGGCTGCGCACCTCCTCCGCCGTGGTCAACGCTTCCAACTTGATCGCCGATTCGATGGCCAGCAGACCATACGCCGTGCGGACCAGCCTCCCCAGGTAGCCGCCCACGCCGAGCCGCCGGCCGAGGTCCCGCGCGATGGAGCGAAGGTACGTTCCGCTGCTGCACCGGATCTCGACCCGCACCATTGCGTCGGCACCAGCGCTGTAGTCGAGCACGCGGGCTTCGTAGACCTCAACCTCACGGGCGTGCGGCCGGGGCTCTTCACCCCGTCGTGCGAGCTTGTACGCGCGCTTGCCGTCGACTTTGACGGCGGAAAAAGCGGGCGGCTCCTGGAGGATGCGCCCGGAGAAGGACTCCAGCGCCGCGACGATGTCCGTCGCCATTAGCGCGCTGGGATCTCCAACGGGCTCGCGCTCGGCCTCGGCATCGTCGGTCGCGGTCGAGAAGCCCAGGTGGATCTCCGCAACGTAGGTCTTCGGAAGCCGAAGGGCGAACTCGGCGAGGCGCGTAGCGGACTCGAAGAGGATCGGGAGCACACCGGTGGCCAGCGGGTCGAGCGTGCCTGCGTGACCGACCCGGTTGGCGCCGGTCAGCCGGCGTAGACGGCTGACGACGGCGAACGACGTCTCTCCGGCGCCTTTGTCAACGTTCAGAACGCCAGTTGCAAAACCGGTCAGGTCAGCTCTTCGACGAGGCGGCAACGATCGCCTCCTTGGCGGTTGCAAGAACGAGCTTCACGGCCTCGTCCATCGACTTTTCAATCTCGGCTCCGGCCGCCCGGATGTGGCCCCCGCCGCCAAAGACCGCACACATCGCAGCGGCGTCCACCCCTCCCCTGCTGCGCACGCTGATCTTGGTCAACTCGCCGCTGACCTCCTTGAACAGGATGGCGAGCTCCAATCCCGCGATGCTGTTGAGCGTATCGATGATGCCCTCCGACTCAGCCATGACCGCCCCCGCCTCGCGCAGCATTCGGCGCGTCACCTCCGCCCACGCCAACCTGCCCTCCAGCTCGACGCGCATCGTCGCGAGCGCCAGGCCGTTCAGCTTCAGCGTCGTCTCGGGCCGCATCTTGTAGACGAGGGTTGCGATATGCCCCGGATCGGCGCCGAGGCGTGCAAGCCTTGCGGCGTCCTCGAGCGCTTGCGGCGTTGTGTTCTCATGCCGGAAACCGCCTGTATCGGTCAGCAGCGCGACGTACAGGTTGGTGGCGATGGTCGGCGTGATGGGAAATCCGAAGTAGTCGAGCATCTGAATCACCATTTGTCCGACCGCCGAGGCATCAGGGTCGATGACGTTGACGTCCCCGAAGCGTGAGTTCGACGGGTGGTGGTCGACGTTGACGATGGTCGCATGCGACGCGATGCGTTTCACGCTGGCACCAGAACGCTCGAGGTTGCCGGAGTCGAAGAAGAACGCTAGCTGCGGGTCGATCCCGCGGGGGGGCTCTTCCTGGATCTCGTTAAAGCCGGGCAGGAACGTGTACATCTCCGGCACCGGCGGCGGTATGAGCACCCAAACCTGTTTTCCTGCCGAACGCAGAGCCTCGGCGAACGCCAGGCTGCAGCCCAGGGTGTCGCCATCCGCGTCTTTGTGACCGAAGATCAGTATCTCCTGGTTGGCGTCGATGAGCTCCTTGATCTCGTCGTAGAGGTGAGACGTCCTGGACTTGGCGGTGGCTATGACTGATCCTCCTGACCTTCTGTAGGGGGGACGTCTCCACTGAGGGTGGGAGGCAGGACCTCTTTGAGCAGCTCCGCTATGTGGACGCTGTATTCGATCGAAGGGTCGATCTCGAATCGCAGATCGGGCGAAAATTTTAGGTTCTGCAGCCGGCGGCCGAGCTCGTGGCGGATCAGGCCTTTGGCGGACACCAGGCCGGCGATCGACGCCTTCTTCTCCTCCGGGTTGCCTAGCACGCTGACCCGGACGCGAGCTTGTCGCAGGTCAGGCGACATGCGCACCGCGGTGATGCTCACGAACCCGATCCGTGGATCCTTGAGATCGCGGCGGATGATTGACATGATCTCCTCGCGCACCTGCTCGCCGACCTGGTCGGCGCGGTAGCTGGTCATTACGACCTCCGCTTTCAGCAAGACACGCCTTGCTTAGATTTCTTCCCGCTCGAGGCGGTACGTCTCCATCACGTCACCGGGTTCGAATGCCTCGAATCCTTCGAGTCCGATGCCGCACTCCTGGCCGGCGGGCATCTCGCGCACGTCCTCCTTGAAGTGCTTCAACGAGTTGATCCTCCCTTCGAAGATCTGCTCTTTCCCCCGCATCAGCTTGACCCATCCACCCCGGCTCACCTTGCCTTCGACAACGCGGGAGCCGGCGATGACGCCGAGCCGCGGAATCTTGATCGGGGTGATGACCTCGACCTTGCCCTCGCGGATCTGGCGGTACGTCGGCTCGCGCATGCCCTTGGCGGCGCGCTCGACGTCCTCGGTCAGCTTGTAGATGACGTCGTAATAGCGCACCTCGACCTTCGCCCGCTCAGCGGCGGCCACCGCAGTTGGCGTGGCCTTGAGGTTGAAACAGACGATGATCGCGTTGGATACGCCGGCCAGCAGCAGGTCCGAGTCGCTGACCGCCCCCACTCCCTGCCCGACGATCTTGATCGCCACCACGGGGTCCTCGATCTTCTGCAGGGCGCTGAGCACAGCTTCCAGCGTGCCCTGCGCGTCTGCCTTGACGACCAGGCTGAGCTCCTTGACCTCGCCCTCCTTGGCGCGCCGCGCCAGTTCTTCGAGCGTGATCCGCGGGGCGAAATCCCTGGCCGCTTCCTGGGTGCGCTTTTCGGTGAGCTTGGTCAGTGCTATCTGCCGAGCCGCTTTCTCGGAGCCGACGACCTGGAAGATGTCGCCGGCCTGCGGAACCTCGCTCATGCCTGAGACCACCACGGGAGTCGCAGGCGGCGCCTCGGTCACGCTTTGGCCCCTGTCGTCCGCGAGCGCCCGCACGCGGCCGTAGATATGGCCGCAGACGAAGTCGTCGCCGACTCTCAGCGTTCCAGCCTGCACCAGCACTGTCGCGACGGGGCCTCGTCCACGCTCGAGGTGGGCGTCGACCACGGTGCCGATCGCATTTCGGTCTGGGTTGGCCTTGAGCTCGAGGATGTCGGACGACAGCACGATCGTCGTGAGCAGGTCGTCGATGCCCTGTCCTGTCTTCGCACTCAGGTGGACGCACTCGTGCTCACCGCCGTAATGGCGGGTGACGATGCCCTGCGCGGCAAGCTCCTGGTGGACGCGGTCGGGGTTGGCCCCTTCCTTGTCCATCTTGTTGATCGCGACGATGATCGGGACCTTGGCAGCTCGGGCATGCTGGATGGCCTCAACGGTCTGCGGCTTGACTCCATCGTCTGCTGCGACAACGAGCACCACCAGGTCGGTGACCTGCGCCCCCCGCGCACGCATCGCCGTGAAAGCCTCGTGGCCTGGAGTGTCGACAAAGACGACAGGATGACCGTCGGCGGTCTCGATCTTGTACGCGCCGATGCGCTGCGTGATGCCGCCGGCCTCACTGGCCGCGACGCGAGTCTTGCGGATGGCGTCGAGGATCGAGGTCTTGCCATGGTCGACGTGACCCAACACGGTGACGATCGGTGGGCGTGGGACCAGCTTGCTCGGGTCCTCGTTGGCAAGCGAGAACAGCTCCTCGCGGGAGGTCGTGACGACAGCCTCTCCCTCAGCGGACTCGACAGTGACCACGTCCTCGCTCTTCACCGGCTCGACAGTGAACCCGAATTCGTCGGCGACGATCTCGGCCGTGGCGTAGTCGATGACCTGGTTGATGGTGGCCAGGATCTTTGACGCCATGAGCTTCTTGATCACCTCGACCGGGCTGACTGAGAGCTTCTCGGCGAGATCCTTGACCGACAGGGTCGGCGGCAGCACGACGCGGCGGTCGCCGTTGGGCTCGATCTTGACCGCCACCGACGCCGGCTTGAACGCCGATCGGGCGGCCTCGATCGCGCCCGGCGCCAGCGGCGCGGCGGCATTACGCGTCAGCCGCCTCTGCTGGAGGAAGTTCACCAGCTCCTTTTGGCTGATCCCGAGTTCGCGTGCGAGTTCGTGTGCCTTCATGCGGAACTACTGATTATGCCGATAGCGCGGGGGAAGCAGTCCTCCCCCGCGGTGCCCCCACCGGTGTCACGCCGTGCGTGGAGGCGCTTGGACGGGGCATAAGTGACGGCCGGAATGAATCCGGCCTACTGCTCAACTGCAGGTATTTACCCGAGCAATTCGTTCCAGATGTCCGGTGAAACGATGGTTTTCAGAGCTCGCTCCAACGCCTTTCTTTTGCGGGCAATCTCTAGGCATCCCGGATCTGCGTGGAGGTAGGCTCCCCGGCCGGACGCATGGCCGCTCCTGTCCACGGCGGCGCCGCCATCGGCTCGACGGACGATTCGCACCAGTGCTCGCTTGCCGGCTTCCAGGCGGCAGGCGACGCAGGTGCGCGCGGGCTCATGTCGCGGCTTCGGCAGTGCCCTCTCCATCCGCGTCGCTCGCCTTGATGTCGATGCGGAAGCCGGTCAGCTTGGCCGCGAGCCGTGCGTTCTGGCCATCCCGCCCAATAGCCAGCGAAAGCTGGGTGCTCGGCACCAGGACGGTGGCGGTCCGGGTCAGGCGGTCGATGCTCACAGACTCGGCTTTGGCCGGGCCGAGCGACGCAGCCACGAATGCTTCCGGGTCGTCCGACCACGGAACGATATCGACGTGCTCGGTCGCCAGTTCGCTGAGAATCGCGCGGTGGCGCACACCCTTTGGGCCGACACAGGCCCCCACCGGGTCAAGGCCCGGTCGGCTGGAGGAGACTGCGACTTTCGTACGCAAGCCGGGTTCCCGTGCGATCCCGCGCACCTGGACCGTGCCCGCCTTGATCTCGGGCACCTCGGCCTCAAGAAGCCGATGGACGAACATCCGCGCGCCTCGCGACACTCGGACCTGCGCCTGGCGGGCGTTCCGCTGGGCGTCCATGATCACCACCAGCACAGGACGCCCTGGCTGCAGCTGCTCGCCGGGGATCTGCTCTTCCGGTGGCATCACGCCCTCGGCCCGACCCAGATCCACATAGACGGTGCCCATCTCGATGCGGTCCACGATGCCGCTGGCCAGCTCGCCCCTGTGCTCGGCGACGTCGCGAAGCACCTTGTCGCGCTCGAGATCGTGGATGTGCCGCAGCACCGCATGCTTCGCGGTCTGGGCGGCCATCCGCTTGAAGTCCTCGGCTGGAAGCATCTCCACCATCTCGCTGCCGTCGTCGCGCACCACCCGGCTGCGTACCTCGAGCGCGCCGGTTTTCGTGTCCAGCTTCACGGTGACATCACCCGCCGGGCTGAAAGCGCGCGCGTACGCGACCGCGAGAGCTGCTTCGACTGTGTGCAGCATCTCCTCGAAGGGAATGCCCACTTCAGCGCACAGCGCTGTCAGGGCCTCGGCGAGGCTCTCCGTGGACGGCTCAGAGTGTGACCGCGAGCCTGCCCGCGACAACGTCACTCCATGCAATGTGCAAAACGACTGGTGCGCGACCTCGAGCGCCCCGCGCCTGCACGGCTATCCCGGCGGCGTCAACGGCGACCAGCTGACCCTCAACCACCGTGTCGGCATCACCACTCCGATAGCGGATGTTGACCCGCTTGCCGTTGAAACGCTCGTAGTCGACAGGAGCGTGCAGAGGGCGTTCCGCGCCCGGCGACGACACCTCGAGGTTGTACGGCCCATCAATGAGATTCGAGTGGTCGACCAGCGGACCGGCGACTCGGCTGACCCGCTCGCAATCTTCGATGGTGATCGGCTCTGCGTGGTCGATCGAGATGCGTAGGGTTCGACCCGACTGCCCTGACTGCTCGAGTGAGTACAGCTCGTAACCCATGTGATTGAGCGTGGGTTCGATCAGCTCTGTGATGGACGATATGGGCCATGTCGGCATGTTCAGGCTACCTAATTCAAAGATAGCTGGAACGTGCGGTCTGTCGCTGACAACCGTCATGTCTGCACGTGGCATGTATGTGGTGGAGTGGAAGCCCGAGTTTACTTCGGGGTATGCCCCGCTACCACGAAGCGGGGACCCCTCAAGGAATGCTTACGCCACCACGCCTTGCAACCGAGTCGTCCTCACGGGTGAGATCGCCAGATCGACACCCGTTCATCGGACGGGCTGCAGTTTCCGCCACACGACCAGCAGTGGAGCGGCGTTGAAGATCGAGCTGTAGGTGCCCGAGACGATGCCGATCATGAGTGCCAGCGCGAAACCCTTCAGTGTGTCGCCGCCGGAGATGAGGATCGCCGCCAGCACGAGCACGACTGTGAAGCTCGTAATGATCGATCGCGCCGCCGTCTGCATGATGCTGAGGTTGACGACCTGCTCGAAGGAGAGCCGCTGGCTGACGCGTAGGTTTTCGCGAATCCGGTCGAAGACGACGATCGTGTCGTGGACTGAGAAGCCCACGACGGTGAGGACGGCGGTCACGAAGAGGCTGTCAATCTCGCCGATGCGAAGGCCGAAAACCTTGCCGAGGATCGAGAACACACCGGTCAACAGGAACACGTCATGGAGAAGCGCCGCAAGTGCAGAGCCGCCGAACTGGAAGCCGGCACGCCAGCCGCCGGGCACGTTATGGAATCGAGCGGCCAGCAGGAGCAGAATCGCAACGGATGCGGTGACCACGGCAAGCAGCGCGCGGCCGATCGTCTCACCGGCGATGGTCCCGCCTACCTCGAGCACGGACTGCACGGTGACCGAACCGAGCTTGCTCCTCAGGTGATCGACGACAGCGCTCTGCTGTGCAGGCGACAGCGGTACGCCTCGAATTATGTATTCACCGGTGTTGCCGGCCGGTATGACGGTGCCGTGGATGTTCTCGCTCGCAACAGCGTTCTCCACCTGCAGAATGCCCGGATTCTCAGCGAATTTGAGAGTGAACTCCGTTCCACCGGCGAAGTCGATCCCGAGCAGGAAGCCGCCCCCGGGTCGCGCCATCGAGATGATGCCCGGGATGATGATGATGAGCGAGACGAGGAAGAACCAGTTGCGGCGGCTGACGAAATCAAGCTTCCTCAAGCGAGGTTCCGGTCGTGGCGTCTCCTTGACCGGCTCGACCGTGACGCCTTGCGCAATTTCTTGCGCTACCACCTCATCTTGCGCGGCCGCGACCTCCTCGGACGACTCAAGCACGGTCGACCCCCAGCAGGCCGGGCCGCCTGAAGCTACTGGACGTCAGGACGATCGCGAGCAGGTTGTGGGTGACGATGATCGATGAGATCAGGCTGGCGACCACACCGATGGCGAGAGTGATGGCGAAGCCCTGGACCTGCGGCGGCCCGACGAAGCCGAGGATCACGCAGGTGATAAAGGTCGATGAGTTGGAATCCCGGATGGCCGGCCAGGCGCGGCGGACTGCCGCATCGACCGCCGCCGGGATGGTTCGACCGGACCTGACCTCTTCTTTGAAACGCTCGAAGATCAGGACGTTGGCGTCGACGGCCATGCCCACGGACAGGATGAAACCTGTGATGCCCGCGAGCGTGAGCGTGACCGGCACCCATTTGAAGACGGCCAGGACGGCGCCCGCGTAGAAGAGCAGGGCGATGCTCGCCAGCACGCCGGGCACGCGGTAGTACACGATCATGAAAAGGACCACGATCGAGAGTCCCAGCAGGCCCGCGGCCAGGCTGAGCTTCACCGACTCGGCGCCGAGCGTCGAGCCGACCTGCGTGACGGCGAGGACGACAAGGTCGACCGGCAGAGACCCGGCACTGATGCCTGTCGCGAGGTCCTGCGCGCTCGATTGGGTGAACTGGCCCGAGATCTGGGCGTTCCCACCTGCGATCTCCGTTTGCGTGACGGGGTCGACGAGAAACTTGCCGCACTGAACCGTGGCCGACGGCAGGCAGGCCGCGTTGTACTGCGTCATTAGCTTGGCCTGGTAGGACGGATCGTCCCAGTTATCGATGTCCTTCTGCGTGAGGTCGAGCCATATCGTCAGGTACCTCCCCGCGCAAGCCGTCCCGGTCGTGGGATCTATCTGGCAGGCGGCGACGTTATCGCGGGTGAGCTTGTCGAACACCGTCGCTCCGTTCTGCGTGAAGGTGACGTTGACGACCCAGCTGATGCCATTCTGGTCGATGGCCGCATTGGCGCTCTGGATGTCGTCGCCGGTCAATCCGGTGAACGCGGGCTTGAATCCCGGGTGAGGACCCGTCGTCGACTTCGCGTCCGCCACCCATTTCGTATATACGAGCTTGGTGATACGCCCGATGGTCTTCTGGGCTTGATCGGCCGTGACCCCGGCCAGGTCCACCGTGATCCTGTCGTTGCTGCTGCCGCCCCCGCGGATCTCAGGCTCGTTGACCCCCAGCGAATTGACGCGCTTGGAGATCACGTTGATGGTTCGCTGCTGCACGTCCGCGCGTGACTGGCCAGGCGGAAAGTTGGTCAGCTGGTAGTCGATGTGTGTCCCACCGGCCAGGTCGAGGCCTCGGTGGATGTAGACCTGCCAGTTACCGAAGTTAGGGGGCAGCCCGGGCACGTTGCCGGTGAGGGGATAGTGGTTCACGATCCGGTAGATGTAACCGGCCCCGTCGACGAAAACGGAGAACATCAGGATCGCCACGATGATCAGCCGCACGGGCCAGCTGAGGACTAACTGCACAGCCCGTGAAGTTTACGTTCCGGCCACCACGCGATGCGTGCTTCCCCACCCGGCCACGCTCTGGCCTGGCCGTGCCTCCCCGCAAAGCGTGGGAGGAGCATGGTCCGGCTGTAAGCCGAACCTAGCGCTGCCGAAAGATCACGTTCAGGACCACGGTCAGCACGATGGACAGGATGATGCTGGTGGCGATCGGAATGTAGACGGTCACGCCTCCGCTTCGAAACGTGAAACCGCCCGGCAGATGGAACCGACCGAAGAGCATCAGGCCTCCCCCGATCACGGCCAACAGCACGCCAAAGACCAGAAGCGATCAGTAAGGCCCATCCTTATCGCCGCTTCGCGCGCCAGCCGTCCTACGTCCGGCATCTACAGCAGGCGGGTCTGCTGTGGCCCTGGGTCGGGCGGGACCAGCCCCAGGTGCCGGTAGGCGAGCTCGGTGGCGACGCGGCCCCTCGAGGTCCGGGCCAGAAAGCCGATCTGGATGAGGTACGGCTCGTGCACGTCCTCGATCGTCTCAGGCTCCTCCGACAACGACGTGGCGATGGTGTCAAGTCCGACCGGGCCGCCTTTGAACTTAGTGATCAAGGTCTCAAGGAGCTGGCGGTCGAGCGGCTCGAGCCCGATCTCATCGATGTCGAGCATTGCGAGCGCTTGCTTGGTGGTTGCTGCAGTCGCGCGGCCGTCGCCTCGGACCTGCGCGTAGTCCCGCACGCGGCGCAGGAGACGATTGGCGATTCTCGGAGTTCCTCGCGCGCGACGTGCGATCTCTGCCACCGCGTCCTCGTGGATCTCGATGTCGAGGATGCGCGCTGACCGGCGCAGGATACTTTCAAGCTCGGCTTTGGTGTAGAAGTCGAGCCTGTACACCGCGCCGAAGCGGTCTCGAAGCGGACCGCTGAGCAGCCCCTGGCGGGTGGTGGCCCCGACACAGGTGAAATGCGGCAGGGGCAGCGTCGCCGCGCTCGCGCCGACACCCTTGCCGAGCACGGCGTCAAAGCGGAAATCCTCCAGAGCCGGATAGAGCGATTCTTCGACCACGCTGCTGAGCCGGTGGATCTCGTCAATGAAGAAGACGTCGCGGGTGTTGAGGTTCAGGAGGATCGACCCCAGCGCGCCCTGGTGATCGATCGCTGGCCCAGAGCTCACCTTGATGGCGACCCCGAGCTCGTTGGCGATGATGTGCGCAAGCGTCGTCTTGCCGAGCCCCGGCGGCCCGCTAAGGAGAACGTGCTCGACTGGCTCGCCTCGGCGTCGTGCCGCCTCGAGCAGGATGCTCAGGTTTTGCCGCACCTGCTCCTGGCCGACGTACTCGGACAGCAAGCGCGGGCGTAGCGTGAGGTCGAACTGATCGTCGTCGGCGCGCGCGTCAAGGACGGGATCGTCGCGCGGCGGCACTCCGGCTTTCCCGGTCACTTCCTACCGAGCGCTTTGAGCGCCACAGCCAGCGCCTCTTGCGTGGATGGTGTTGACTTCCAGTCCACCGACTCAAGACCGTTGCGCGCCTCTTGAGACGAGAAGCCGAGGTTGCGCAGCGCGGACTCCACCGCCTTGGGCACCACGCCATTGCCGGCGAGGGCGGTCGCTCGCGGGATCACCTCCACCTCCGCAATCGCGTCAAGCCTTGGCTTCAGCTCGATGATCACCTTGGCCGCGGTGCGGGCGCCCACTCCGTTGGCTCGGCGGATGGGGGCCGGATCCTCGCTGACAATCGCGCGCTTGAGGATCTCGAGGCTCGCCGCGCTCAGGATGTTGAGCCCGACCTTGGGGCCGACTCCGTCGACCTGGATCAGCATCTCGAAAAGCTCCAGCTCCTCCACCGAGGCGAACCCGTAGAGGGCGAGCTGGTCCTCGCGTACGACAGTGTGGATGTGCAGCTCGTACTCGCCGCCAGGCGCAGGGAGCTTCTGCCGCGTCGTGGTACTCACGCTGACGAGGTAGCCCACGCCTCCGACGTCGAGAACGACGAAGTCTGGTCCCGCGCGCCGCACTACGCCGCTGAGGTGCGCGATCATCGCGCAACCGACGACAGCCGGCGGCTCCGCGCGTGACATACCGCGATCGCGATGGCATCCATCCCATGCGCGTCGACGCGACCTTCGGGCACGTTCACCTGGGCGCCAAGCATGCGCGCGACCTGTGCCTTGTTTGCGTTGCCATACCCGGTGAGGACCATCTTGACCTGGCTCGGCTTGTACTCGAAGACCGGCACGCCGCACTCCTCTAGGACGGCAAGGATGGCACCCCGCGCCTGGGCGACGCCGATCGCGCTCGTGGCATTGCGGCCCATGAAAAGCTCCTCGAGCGAAGCCTCGGCCGGGGGGTTGTCGGAAAGCAAACCGCGCAGATGATTGGTGATCGCGAGCAACCTCGCACCATCGCGCCCGGGTGTCGTGATCAGCGTGCTGCACGACAGAACCAGATTGGAGCCGGAGAGCATGGCAAAACCGGTTCCCGCCAGGCCGGGATCGATCCCGAGGATCAATCCAAGCGCGGGTGAGGACTGAGGTCCTCCGCCACGAACCCCCTCCTTGGGTATCGCCTCGGCACGACTGAGAGGTGTTTGGAATTGAACGTCTGGGTGACGGCCGGAGTGAATCCGGCCTACTTGCGACCTGTCAATTGATTTCATTCATACCTGTGCTGAGACGCGTTCGAGGACGTTGGTTGGAATGTCAAAGTTTGCGTAGACCTGCTGGACGTCGTCGTCCTCCTCCAACGACTCCATAAGCCTGAGAACCGCGGCAGCCTTGTCCTCGCCGACAGCGACCGTCTGCTTGGGCTGCATGGTGATCTCGGCGTTGTCGATCGTGACCCCCAGAGCCTCAACCGCCGCCTTGACCTTCTCGAAAGCAGCCGGCGGGGTGGTGATCTCGACCGACTTACCGTCAACCTGTACATCGTCGGCGCCCGCCTCGATCGCTGTGAGGCCGACCTCTTCGGGGTCGTTCTTGCCTGCATTGGCCGAGATAACGCCCTTGCGCTCGAACATCCATCCGACCGAGTTCGATTCGCCCAGGTTCCCGCCGAACTTGGAGAAACGGTGCCGGATCGAGGCCGAGGTGCGGTTGCGGTTGTCCGTGAAGGCGTCGACCATGACGGCAACGCCCACGGGGCCATAGCCCTCGTACCGAACCTCCTCGAGCCGCTCGCCCGCGAGCTCGCCCGTGCCGCGCTTGATTGCGTTCTGGATCTTGTCGGTCGGCATGTTGATCTCGCGAGCCTTTTGCACTGCGAGGCGGAGCCGGAAGTTGCCGTCGACGTTCCCGCCTCCCTCCTTGGCGGCGATCAGGATCTCGCGACTGGCACGGGTGAAGGCCTGGCCGCGCTTGGCGTCGACGATCGCCTTCTTGTGCTTGATGCCCGCCCATTTCGAGTGGCCGGACACTAGTGTCGCGCTCCGAACATTCTTTCGGTGATTCTATCTCACGCGGATTCGAACGAAATTTCTTTTGCCCGCCTGCAGGACGTCGCCTTCCTTCAGCTTGTTCTCCAGGATCGCCTTCTTGCCATTGACACGCACACCGCCTTGCTCGATCAGGCGCCGCGCATCGCCGCGGCTCTTTGCGAATCCGGATTCAATGAGCGCCGCAACGAGATCAGCCGGATCGCTGACAGCCAGGTCGGCCATGTCTTCGGGAATCTCGCGCTTTCGAAACTTGACCTCGAAATCTGCCTCTGCCCGTCTCGCCGCCTCCTCCCCATGCAATCGCTTCACCAACTGCCGCGCGAGCGCCGCCTTCGCGTCGCGCGGCTTCAGCGCCAGCGCGACCTCGAGCTCAGTCGCACGCAAGCCCGACACGAGCCGCAGATATTTCTCGATGAGTGAGTCGGGGATCGACATCGTCTTGCCGTAGATCTCCTCCGGAGGCTCGCTGATCCCAATGTAGTTGCCGAGCGACTTGCTCATCTTCTGGACCCCGTCCGTTCCCTCGAGAAGCGGAAACACAATCACGTCCTGCGGCTCGTGCCCATAGGCCTTCTGGATGTCGCGGCCGAACAGGAGGTTGAATAGCTGGTCGGTCCCGCCGATCTCGACGTCGGCGCGGACGGCGACGGAGTCGTAAGCCTGGTTGAACGGGTAGAGGACCTCGTGCGCCCCGATCGGGGTGCCCGCCTTGAGTCGATCGGCGAAGTCCTCGCGTTGAAGGACCTGCTGCAACGTGGCCTTCCCCATCAGTCGCAGCACGTCGGCCGCGGCCATCGTGCCAAGCCACTCCGAGTTGCTGTGCACCTCTGTTCGCTCGCGGTCGAGGACGAGGTAGATCTGGTCGAGGTAGGTCTTCGCGTTGGCGTCGATCTGATCGCGGCTCAGAATAGGCCGCGTTTCCGAGCGCCCGCTCGGATCGCCGATCAGCGCCGTGTAGTCACCCACGATGAGCACCACGACGTGGCCGTCATCCTGGAAGGCGCGGAGCGCGTCGAGAACGACAAGATGACCGACGTGTAGGTCGGGAGCTGTGGGGTCGAGGCCCAGTTTCACGCGCAGGTTGTCGCCATTCGTCAAACGCGACCGCAGATGATCTTCGACGTGGATCTCCACCGCCCGCTCACGCAGGCGCTCGAAGAACTCCGAACTCATCTCCGAAGCTAGCTGACTGGGACCGGGCTTTGACTGAAGTAGATCTGAGGGTCACCAGGCAGCGCGAGCTGGAAGATGGTCACGATCGGCTTACCGATTGCGGTCACCAGGGGCGCGGCGATGTGGGAACCGCGGACGCTGCCGCGGATCCCCTGCTGCAGCGGGTCGAGCGCTCCACCGCCGAAGGGGTTGCCCGCAGCCGCCAGCTCGCTGGTGATCAGAACCGACAGCATCAGCGCGGTCACCAGGCCGATGGCCACTCCGAGGACGCGGTTAAAGACGAGCGGTCCGATTTGGATCTGGCTGCTCGCGAGCTGTGCCGCCCCCTCGACGATGAGGATGACGGCGATGACGATGCCGAAGAAGCCGTAAATCCGCGCGTCAGGCGTCTCGAGGCTGGATGACTGCTGCAGGATGCCGCCGGCTTGAAGGCCCATGTTCGTGGCACCCACGAACGCGAGGTAGAGGGCGATTAGGCCGATGAGCCTGCGGAGAACGCCGGTGAAGAAACCAAGCGCGACATAAGCGATGACGAGCACGATCGGAAGGGCATCGAGCCAGTTCATTCGCGAAACCTCGCCCGATGTCGCCTCTCCAGGCTCAGTCTGATCTCCGCCATGACCCTGTCCACTTCGGCGTCCGTCAGGGTGCGCTCGGGGCTGCGGAAAGTCAAGGTGAACGCGATGCTCTTGTGCCCTTGGGGAACTTGCGGACCATGGTATTCGTCGAACGCGCGCGCATGTTCCAAGAACGCCCCTCCTGCCTCCTTGATTGTGGCTTGAAGGGCGGCGGCCGCGATGTGGTCTTCGACGACGACCGCCAGGTCCCGCTCGATCGATGGGAACCGGGGCAGAGGCTGGGCTCGGGGAATGCGGGAGGCGGTGAGCACCGGTTCGAGGTCGATCTCGATCGCCACCAGCCGGCCCTCCAACTTCGCGCCCGCGACCACGGTCGGATGCAGCTCGCCGATGTAACCCAGCTGCCTTCCATCCATGACCACCGCGGCGCAGCGCCCAGGATGGAAGAGCTCGGCCGCAGCGCGCTGGTAGGTGCAGTCCGGAGAACCGAGCGCCAAAAGGCAGGCGTCAAGGACTGATTTCATGGCGTAAAAAGCCAGGCGACCGGCCTCAGGATCGCCGCCGGCGCTGGACACAGCCCCAAGGCGCAGCGGCTCCTGCGGCTGTTCTGTCTTGTCGCCCACCGGCGCCAGAAACGCGCTCGCCATCTCGTACACCCGAACGTCAACGCGCCCACGATCGCGGTTGAGCGCGACGACGCGGACAAGCGACGGCACGAGCGACGTGCGAAGGGTGTCCATGTCGTCGCTCAGCGCATTGGAGACGCGCATCGCGTGCGCATGGACCCGGAGGCTCTCCAGCTCACGACCCGAAACCAGTGCTGGGTTCCACGTCTCGGTGAACCCGGCGCCGGCAAGTACCTCGCGTGCCGAGTCCAGGCGCCTGCCCAGGCTGGGCACCGAAGGGGTCCACGTTTCGTGGCGGCGTCCCGGCAGGGTCGGCGGAACTCGATCGTACCCGTACACACGCCCAACCTCCTCGACAAGGTCTTCGGGAATCGTGACGTCGAGTCGAAAGACCGGGGGCAGCACGTCCCAATCGCCGTCCTCGAGCGCCCGCACGTGGAAGTTGAGCCGCTTGAGAATCGACTCGGCCTCTTCGAGCGGCACGTGGACGCCGAGAACTTCGTCCACCAGCGCTGGACGAAATCTGATCCGTACCGGCTCTTGATGGCGGGGATACTCGTCAGCCCATTCGCGATGGACTCGGCCTCCGGCCAGCTCGGCGATCAGCGACGCGGCGCGCCGCGCTCCGGCCAGCGCGAGCTCCGCGGGAAGGCCCTTCTCGAACCGCGCCGACGCTTCTGTCCGGATCCCGAACTCTCGCGCTGTCTGCCGCACGCTCGGACCGGTGAATGTGGCCGCCTCGAGCACGATGTCAGTGGTTCCGTCTGTTACGGAGCTCTCGTCGCCGCCGATGATGCCGGCGATCGCGACTGGCTGCCGGCCGTCCGCGATCACCAGCATGTCGCTGGTGAGCTGCCGATCCACCCCGTCCAGGCAGCGCAGCGCCTCGCCCGCGTGCGCGCGGCGCGCGTGGATCTCAGGCAACCCGCCCTTCTTTGAGCCTGTCAGCTTGGCCAGATCGAATACGTGCAGAGGCTGCCCGTACTCGAGCAGCACGTAGTTGGTGATGTCGACGACGTTGTTGATCGGTCGCACGCCGCAGGCGCGCAGGCGCCGCTGAAGCCAGTCGGGACTTGGGCCGACCCTGACTCCGCTGATCACCGCTCCGATGTAGCGAGCGCAGAGGTCGGGATCGTCGATCGAGACCTTAAGCAGCCCCCGGCCTGCCGGGTCCGCCGTCCCGGTGAAGGCGGGCATGAAGTCTCGCTCCATGGGTCGGTCGAGGCCCGCTGCCAGCTCGCGCGCCACGCCCAGGTGGCCCATGCAGTCGGGCCGGTTGGACGTCACCTCGGCCTCCATGATCGCCTGGCTCGGAATGACGGACGTCAAGGGATCGCCCGGCTTGCCAGCCTCGAGGATGAGGATGCCGGAGTGATCGTCCCCCAGCAGAAGCTCCTCCGCCGAACAGAGCATGCCTCTGGCCTTGTAACCGGCGATGTTCAGGTCCTTGACCAGCTTGCCGTTCGGCACAGTGGTGCCTGGCAGCGCCACAGGCACCAGTGAGCCTGCGACGGCGTTCGGAGCACCAGCGATGATCTGCTCCACGTGGTCGCCGAGGTCCACTTGGTGCACCCAAAGAGGATTGCGGGACTTCGGGTGCGGGATCTGCTCGAGCACCTTGCCGACAACGATCTCGGACAGGTCGATCAGAGTCAGCGACTCAACCTCGACGCCCAGGCGGGTGAGCACCTCGGCAGCGTCTTTGGGTGCGACGCCGTCAAGGTTGACGAAGTCGGACAGCCATTCGTAGCTGATCTTCATGACTAAAACTGATCCAGGAAGCGGAGGTCTGACTCGTAGAAGAGGCGGATGTCGTCGACGTCGTGCTTGAGCATGGCCATCCGTTCGATGCCGAAGCCCCATGCGTAGCCATTCCACTGCTCGGGGTCGATGCCCCCGTTTCGCAGGACCTGCGGATGCACCATCCCGCACCCGCCGACTTCCAGCCAGCCCTTGTGCCTGCAGCTCTTGCAGCCGGTCCCACCACAAATGCCACATGTCACGTCGAACTCGAAGCTCGGTTCAGTGAATGGGAAGTAGCTGGGCCGGACCCGCACCTTCCGCTCCTTGCCGTACAGCGACTGGATCATGTACAGCAGCGTGCCCTTCATGTCACCCACCGTCAGGCCACGGTCGACCGCGAGACCCTCGACCTGGCTGAAATACGGCAGGCGCGTCGCTTCGGGCGCGTCGCGCCGGTAACACCGGCCGGGCGTGATGATGTAGATGGGCGGTTCCTTGATGCGCTGCATCGCGCGGATCTGCACAGGTGAGGTGTGCGCCCGCAGGAGCAGCTCGGGGGTGAAGTAAAAGGAATCCCAGTTCTCGCGCGCGGGATGGCCCGCTGAGATGTTCAGAGCTTCGAAGTTGTACCACTCGGTCTCGACCTCAGGGCCCAGCTCGACCTGGTAGCCGAGGCTCTCCAGCACCGTCTCGATCTGCCGCTGCACCTGCGTGAGGACGTGGATGTGGCCGCGACCGAGAGTTGGGCCCGGGAACGTAATGTCGATGGCCTCCGTCTCGGCGATGTCCGCCAGCCGCGCTCCTTCCAGCTCCGCCCGCCGGGCGGCAAGGGCGGCCTCGATGGTGCGTTTGGCTTCATTGGCAGCCTGGCCCAGCGCGGCCCGTTCCGCGGGATCCAGCCGGCCGATGCCCGACAGCAAGCGGGTCACCTGGCCGCTCTTGCGGCCCAGGTAATCGAGCGAGATCGTCTCGAGCTCGCCCTCACTCCGCGCCTTTGCGATGGCGGCCAGGGCCTCCTTGGTCAACTCGGCTGAATCGCTCATGCCGCTCGCCTCCGGCGCACTTCGAATAGAAGAACCGCCGCGGCGGCTGCCACGTTGAGGGATTCGACGCCGTGCGCCAACGGGATTGTCACCAGCTTGAGCTTTGAGTGCGAGAGCCCGTGAGCTTCACTGCCGAGCACGATCATGCCTGCATTCTCTATCGGCGATTGTGAGAGCGGGTTGCCGCCGGCGGCCGCGGCTCCATAGCCGTCCAGGCCCGCCAGGTCGTTCCAGGCCGCCCGGGCGACAGTCAGCCTGAACACGTTTCCCGCTGACGCACGCACCGACTTGGCTCCGAAGGGATCGGCGCACCCGTCCAACACCGCCAGCGCCGGTGCTCCCGCAGCCGCCGCCGTCCGGCAGATCGCACCGACGTTGCCGGGATCCTGCACGCGGTCCAGCACGACCAGTGGCCAGCGTCCGTTCCGTGCGGCCGCGATAGCCTCGCTTGCGGTCGATTCGCGGACCTTCGCGATGGCGACGACGCCCTGCGGCGTCACCGTCTGGCTTATGGATCGGAACAGCTCTCGCGTCAGCGTGACGCGTCGTAGCGCGTCCGCCGCGAAGTCGTCTCCTTCCCGGACCGCGAGGACATCGAGCTCGACACCGGCACCGGCGGCCTCGGCGACCACGCGCGGACCCTCCAGGAGGGCGAAGCCTGGCTCGCGCCGGCGGGCGAGGCGCCGCAACCTGCGAACGACCTCGTTCTCCGGGCTCGTTATCGGCCGGTCAGAGGCTTTTCTTAGCAACCTCCACCAGCCGGGCAAAGGAACCGCTGTCGCGCACGGCCAGGTCAGCCAGCACCTTGCGGTCGATCTCCACTCCGGCCTGGCGAAGGCCGTGCATGAGCTTGCTGTAAGGCAGCCCCGATTGCCGCGAGGCGGCGTTGATGCGGGCGATCCAGAGCTGCCGCATCTCGCGCTTGCGTCGCCGCCTGTCACGGAACGCATATGCGAGCGCGTGCAGGACCGCCTCGTTTGCGGGGCGGAAGAGGAGCTTCTTGGAGAGCCGAAATCCCTTGGCGCGATCGAGGATCGCCTTGTGCCGCCGATGTGCGGGAACTCCACGCTTGACCCTTGCCATATTTAGATTCCCAACGCTCGCCGCACTTCTTTTCGGTCCGCTTTCGCCACCGGCTGCTCGTTCTCGTAGTTGCGCTTGCGCTTCTGGGACTTGTGCTCGAGCATGTGGCTCTTCCAGGCACTCGCGCGCATGAGCTTGCCGGTCTTCGTGACGCGGATCCTCTTGGCGAAGCCCTTGCGGGTCTTGATCTTAGGCACTGGTGGCGGTCTCCCTCGGGGCTGTTTGTGTGGCTGCGTTGGCAGCTGCGGCCGTAGCTGCCTGGCGGGTTGGTGCGAGGATCATGAACAGGTTCTTGCCTTCGAGCAGCGGCGCGCGTTCGACGACAGCGAACGGCCGTGCGTCGTCCGCCACCCGATCGAGAATCCTTCTCCCGATGTCCTGGTGGACCATCTCGCGACCTCTGAACATGATCGTCACTTTCACCTTTTCGCCTGCTTCGAGGAACTGCTTCAAACCTTTGAACTTGGTCTGGAAATCGTGCTCCGCCACCTTCGGCCGAAGCTTCATCTCCTTGAGCTTGATGACATTTTGCTTGCGCCGCTGGTCCTTCTCCCGCTTGATGGTCTCGAACTTGAAGCGTCCGTAGTCCATCAGCCGGCAGACAGGCGGGCTTGCCTGCGGGGCCACCTCTACAAGGTCGAGTCCCTTCTCGCTTGCGATGCGCAGAGCGGCCTCGAGGGAGAGCACCCCGAGCTGGTTGTTCTGGTCATCGATCAGCCGCACTTCGGAGCTGCGGATCTGATCGTTGATCCTTAGCTCCTTAAACGAGATGAGACGTTACCTCGGTCAAATTCAGTGTTGTCTTCGTCCTCCACACAAAAAAAGTAAAACGGACAGCCGAGGCCATCCGCCTTTCCGTACCCATTCGAGCAGCGCTCTGTGGGTGAGGGTCGGTCCCCTGCTTCAGTTGGAGGATGGTACCGGAAACGTAACCCGATGCGCAAAGTAGCGTTGCCTTCATCGATGGGAGTGCGAAATGGCAGTTCAGAACCCGTCGTAAGTGAGTTGTCCGATAAGGGGGCTTACTTGGACGCCGAATTGGCCTCTGGCACCGGAGATGGGGTGCCAGAGGCGACCGGCGACGGCGAGCCGGAGGCAGATTACGAGGCGGTCGATGAGGGCGACCGCGTCGACCCCGTGCCAGGTTCCAAGCTCACTTAGCGCCTGCGCTCGGCGACTTCGGTCGCGACCATGCTTGCAAACGATTCCAACGCTGAGTCGATCTGTTTGCCCGTGCGATCCCTGATGTTGACGTGCCCAGTCTCGGCTTCACGAGCGCCGGTGATCGCCATGTAGGGCACCTTGCGCGCCTGGGCGTCGCGGATCTTGCGCTGCATCCGCTCAGGGCGGTCGTCGACCTCGACCCGCAGCCTCGCCTTGCGCAGGATGCCCGCGACGGCGTGCGCGTAGTCGTGCTGCGCATCGGTGATCGGGACAACGACGACCTGCACAGGATGAAGCCAGGTCGGAAAGGCGCCCACGTAGCGCTCGATCAGGTAGCTGAACAGCCGCTCCATGGAACCCGCCGCCCCGCGGTGGACCATCACCGGACGCTGCCGCGTGCCGTCCTCGGCCACGTACTCGAGATCGAATCGCTCCGGGAGCTGGAAGTCGACCTGCACCGTCGAGTTGGTGAACTCACGGCGGTGGGCGTCCCTGACCTGGAAGTCGATCTTCGGACCATAGAAGGCCGCTTCTCCTGCCGCCAACTCGTAGGTCTGGCCCATCGATTCGAGCGCCTCAATGAGCGCTGCCTGGGCCCGCTGCCACTGCTCTTCGGTGCCCAGCCACTTGTCCTTGACGTCGTCGCGCGCCGAGAGGCGATATGAGAACTCGTCGATGCCGAGCACTTCCGAGAAGTACAGCGCCAGGTCGATCGCCCCTTTTACCTCGCCCATCAGCTGCTCCGGAGTGCAGAAGATGTGCGCGTCGTTCAGCGCGAAAGCCCGCACCCGATTGAGGCCGATGAGCGTGCCGGAGCGCTCGTATCGCCAGTTGTTGCCTATTTCCGCGATTCGCATCGGCAAGTCCCGGTAGCTGCGCAGCTCTGATTGGAAGACGACGATGTGGTGCGGGCAGTTCACCGGCCGGAGCTCGAGCTCCTCGCCATCCTCGAAGCGCATCGGGGGGTACATGTTGTCGGCGTAAAGCTGCGCGTGGCCGCTTTGCCTGTACAGGTCGAGGCGCGCCACATCAGGAGTCCTCACGTGCAGATAGCCCCGCGCAAGCTCCTCGTCCACGATGAAGCGCTCGAGCTCGCGGCGGATCGTGGCCCCTGCCGGCAGCCATAGGGGCAGCCCGGCACCCACGCGCTCATCGACCATGAAGAGCTTCAAGTCCTTGCCAAGCTTCTTGTGATCGCGCTTCTCCGCTTCTTCGAGGAACGTCAGGTGCTCCTCGAGCTCCTTGGCGGAAGACCATGCGGTGCCGTAGATCCTGGTTAGCTGAGGCTGTTTCTCGTCCCCCCGCCAGTAGGCGCCCGCAACGCGCAGCAGCTTGAAAGCCTTGAGGTCCTTGGTGGACTTGATGTGCGGCCCGCGGCATAGGTCGAGGAATTCACCCGTGCGGTACAGGCTGACCTCGTCGCCCTCGACCTTGTCATTGATCAGCTCGATCTTGTAGTCCTGGCCGCGCCTCTGAAACTCCACCAACGCCTGCGAACGAGTCATCGTCTCGTGCACGAATTGCCTGTCCTCTTGCGCGATACGCCGCATGCGCGATTCGATGGCGCCGAGATCCGACTCCGACACAGGCCGGCTGAAAGCGAAGTCGTAGTAGAAGCCGTCCTGCACGGGCGGCCCGATGCCATACCTGGCGTCTGGGTACAGCTCGGTCACGGCTGCGGCGAGGAGGTGAGCTGTCGAGTGCCGCAACACGTGCAACGGGTCCTGGCTCGACTCGTGGTCGCCGTACTCGGGCATGGGGTCGTCCAGTATATGAGCGGTTGAATCGCGCTTCCGCCCTGCGCCCCGACCCTCCCCCCGGACGGGGAGAGGGAGTCCGATGAATACAGCTGCCATCGTCGACGCCCTCGGGTATCCGGCCGCGGGGCTAGGCATCCTCATCGAGAGCGCAGGCGTTCCGTTTCCCGGAGAGGCGTTGCTGCTTGCCGCTGCAGCCTGGGCCGCGGCACGACACCACAGCATCGTCCTCGTGATCCTGTTCGGCTTCACCGGCGCTGTCGCCGGAGCCAACGTCGGCTACTACCTCGGATTCAAAGGCGGGCGGCCGTTCGTGGAACGCTTCGGGAGCATCTTTCGGATCGGGCCCGAGCACATCGCTCGATCCGAGCTGTTCTTCGCCCGCCACGGCGACAAGGCAGTCCTCGCAGCTCGTTTCGTCCTGGGGCTTCGAACCTGGGGATCGATGCTCGCGGGCATGGCCCGCATGCCGTTCTGGCGGTTCCAATTCTTCAGCGCCCTGGGCGCCCTCGGCTGGGCCGTCGCCATCGGAGCGGCCGGCTACTTGCTGGGCAACAACCTGCCACTGATCGCAGCGATCCTTCGCGCGATCGGAATCGGAGGACTGGTGCTGATCGGGCTCGCCGCGATCACGGTGGTGGTGATGCGGTGGCGGGCCGGCCGACGATGAAGATGGCCACCCCACCGATGACAAGGAGCACGCCGAGGCCTCCGATCACATGCGCGGTGCCGATCGTGTCGGATAACGCTGCCGCCGCGAGGACTGGCAACGCGGTCACTCCGTTGATGACCATGTAGAGGAGGGCGAAGATGCGCCCGCGGATCCTGTCGCTGGTGGTCTCCATCAGGTACGTGATCGCGGGGATCATGATCGCTCCGAACTCGATGCCGAGGAGCAGGCTGAACGCCGCTCCGGTGAGGCGTGTGTGAACTCGGAGGTCGGGCATTTCGGTCATCGCCTGCGGCACCGCGGCGAGGGCCACCAAGGTCAGCCCGTTTGCAATCAGCGACCCGAAAAGGAGCCGCGACCTGTCGATGTTACGGACGAACTGTCCGAGCAGCACTGCGCTCAGGATTGCCCCCCCGGTCGCCGGCCCGAGTATGACGTAACTGTCCTGGGGCGCGATCCCGATGACGTGGTTCACATAAGCCGGCGCGAGTGCGAAGAGCATGAACAGCACGAGGACGGCAATGCTCACCTGGCCGAAGGCCAGCATCAGCCCCCTTGATGCGCGTAGCGCATCGATGCCTTCCTTTATATCGATCAGCATCCGGCGGAATCGGCTACGGCTGGCCGCCACCGGCGGCTCGGTGGTCGGCACGAGACGGGGGATGTCCGATGCGAAGATGAAGGTGCCGGCCACCACGAGGAGCACGGTCGCGAGCCAGTAGGGCGCGTACAGGTCGATGCGAGAGACGATGGGCGCCAGGGCGCCGCCGACGACGAGGGTCAAGACCATGGTGAGCAGGGCCATCGAGTTGGCGGTGATGAGGGCCGAGCGGGGCAGGATGGTCGGAATCACCGCCGCCTCGGCTGGACCAAAAAGCTGACCGACTGCGGAGAAGATGAGCGTGATCAGCAGCAGGTGGGAGAAATCGCCCCGCAGCTGCGGAACAAGGGCGGCCAGCGGGATGAGCGCAACGACGCCGGCGCGCCCGAGGTTGCACCACAGCATGATCTGCTTGCGATCGACGCGGTCCGCAATCACCCCCGCCGGCGGAGCGAACAGCACAGCGGGCACCGTGTACGTGAGCAAAGTGACCGCAACCGGGGTGCTTCCTCCCGAGATGTCGTACGCGAGGATGATCAGCGAGAAGAGGAGGAACTTGTCCGCCAGCTGCGCGGCAAGCTGCGCGAACCATATGTTCCGAAAGGTGGTGTTGCGCAGCACGGCTCGAAAGCCACCTGGACTCTCGACATCGAACTTGAAGGGATCGGCCTTGAAGGGATCGGCCATCGCGGGTCTGGATACTAGCCCGGGCGGCTAGCCCGGGCGTTCCCCTGCCCGCTCGCCGGGGAGGGCGGGCACGCCATAGCGTGGCCGGTGGGGCCGGCGTTACCCAGCAAATTGTTCATACACGAGTTCCCATTCCTTGAGGCTCAGTGTCTGGGCGCGCCTTTCTGGATTGACGCCGACTTCACGCAGGCGCGACGCCGCGGCCTCGCTGCCGACGCCAGCAATTCGACCCAGCGCTCCGCCAAGCTGCTTGCGCCGGAACTGGAAGACGGCTTCGACGAGGCGGAAGAATGCATCCATGTCCGCGACGTTCACCGCGGGCTTTTCGCGGACCTCGAGCACCACGAGAGCCGAGTCAACACCCGGTGTAGGCGTGAACGCCGAGGCCGGGATCGTGAAGCCGAGTCGGGCGACGGCAAAAACCTGGACTGCGATGGTGGCAAGGCTGGCGCCGCTTGACGCGGTCCATCGCTCGGCGACCTCCTTCTGGACGACCAGCGAGAGGCGGCGGGGTCGGGGTGGGCGGTCGAGGAGCTTGCGGATCAAGGCTCCCGTGAGGTTGTAGGGGATGTTGCCGGCGATGACCTCTCCCCCGTTCGGGTAAAGCTCACCGATGTCGATTTTGAGGATGTCGCCTTCCAATACCTCGACACGGTCGCGGCCGTCGACCACCTCGCGCAGCGCGGGAATGAGCCTGTGATCGAGCTCGACCGCGATCACGCGGCGGTGGCGTTCGGCCAGGGCGATCGTCAGCGTCCCGACGCCGGCACCCACCTCCACGACCTCGTCCCGGGACGAGCTTCCGGCCGCCTCAGCCACGGCTTCCCGGATGGCGGGGTCAACCAGGAAGTTCTGGCCCAACCTCCGCCTGAGCTCGATGCGGTGCCTCTTCAGCAGCCGAGCCAGCTGTTCCGGGTCGGCGGGATCGATCAAGTCATCCTGCCGAACAGCGCGAGCGCGTTCGAGCACTCCAGGTCAGCAAGGTCCTCGAGGCTTATGCCCCTCAGTTCCGCAACGAGCTCTGCCGTATCGATCAGGTAAGCGGGGCGGTTAGGCACGCCCATCCGCTTGTGCGCGTTGCCGTAGGGCGAGTCTGTCTCCAGCAGAAGGCGGTCGGCGGGACACTGCCTGACGACATCGCGAAGGGTGTGGCGGCTCGGCCGGGTGACAAGCCCGGTGAACCCAAGGAAGAACCCCAGGTCGAGGAACCGCTGCGCCCACTCCCACTCCAGGGCGAAGTAGTGCATGACGCCGCGGAGGCCTCCGTGGGCACCGATGATCTCCAGGACGTCGGCCGCGGCACCGCGATTGTGAATCGAGACCGGCAGGTCGAGCTCGACCGCAAGCTCACACAGCTCATGCAAGCGCTTGACCTGCACGCCTCGTGACTGGCTGTCCGGTTGCTCGAAGTCAAGACCAACCTCGCCGATCGCCACCACCCTCGGATCGTCGGCAAGCGCGCGCAGGTCTTCAATTCTCGGGTCGTCTGCCTCCGTCGGATGATGCCCGACTCCCGCCCACACCTCTGTGTATCGCCGGGATAGGTCGAGCGCGAGACGGCTCCGTCGCAGGTCCACGCCCATCGCCACCAGCCGAGTCACGCCAGCCGACGCCGCCTGGGCCAACACCTCGGCCGAGTCCCCGAGCTCCTCGAGATGGAGGTGCGTGTCGACGAAGTTGAGCGTTACTGCGACGCCCCTTCCATCCGCTGCAGCTCTTCGTCGATCACCTTTTCGTCAAGCTTCTTGAAGAGCGCTCGCGGCTCGCGCAGCTTCTGGCCCGCATCCAGTCCAGTCGGCTTCCAAATCGGATCGTGGGGATACTCGCCGGCGAGGACCGTGTGGGCGTATCCATTTTCCGAATACTCGCGAACCTCTGGCTGCGGGGCGATGACCCCGTCGTGGCCGAGCAGCTCGTGAAGCCTCTGGCCGGTGAACGGCAGCACCGGCGTGAACATCAGCTTCAGGTTGTCGACGCACCTCAGGGCGACATGCAGCACAGAACCTGCGCGCGAACGATCGGTCTTGATGGAGTGCCACGGCTGCTCCTCACCCAGGTACTGGTTCACCAGCGCGGCCAGGCGCATGGCTTCGGTCACTCCGGCCTTGAACCGCGCGGCGCCGTACAGCGCACCCACGGAATCGAACCCAGCTTCCACGGCGGCCAGTACCTCGCGATCTCGCGCCGTGAGCTCGCCTTCAAAGGGAACCTCGCCGAAGTTGCGGTGTGCGTTCACCAGAGTTCGATGGACGAGGTTGCCCCACGTGCCCACCAGCTCGTCGTTGTTGCGACGCACGAACTCCGCCCACGTGAAGTCCGTGTCCTGCGTTTCTGGTCCGGCAATGGTCAGGTAGTAGCGCAACGGGTCGGGGTCGTATCGAGACAGGAAATCGCCCACGAAGATCTGGTGGCCTCTACTGTGACTGAGCTTCTTGCCCTCCATGGTCAGAAACTCGCTCGAGACGACGTCGTAGGGGAGGGCGAGGTCTCCGGCTCCCAGGAGGATCGAGGGCCAGATCACTGTATGGAATGTGATGTTGTCCTTCCCCATGAAGTAGTACCCACGTGCCTCGGGGTCCTGCCACCAGCGCTTCCAGGCTTCAGGGTCGTCGTGCACCTGGGCCCACTCGATGCTCGCCGACAGGTAGCCGATGACGGCATCGAACCAAACATAAAGACGCTTCATCTCACGGTCTTTCCAATCCGGCAACGGGATCGGCACGCCCCAATCGATATCCCGGGTGATGGCTCGCGGCTTCAAGTCAGCAACGAAGTTGGCGGCGAACGCGCGAACGTTCGGCCGCCAGTGCTCTTGTTTCGAGATCCACTCGCGCAACTGGTCCGCGAACAGAGGGAGCTCCAGATAGAAGTGCTCGGTCTCCCGAAAATCTGGCACCTCGCCGTTGATCTTCGAGCGTGGATTTATCAGATCTGTCGGGTCAAGCTGATTGCCGCAGTTGTCGCACTGGTCCCCGCGTGCCTCCTTGAACCCGCAGATTGGGCAGGTGCCCTCCAGGTAGCGATCGGGAAGAGTGCGACCTGTGCTTGGCGAGATGGCGCCCATCTGCTTGCGCACGACGACGTACCCCTTCTCGTAGAGCTTCCTGAAAATTTCCTGGACGACACGGTGGTGATTTGCGGTGGAGGTCTGGGTGAAAAGGTCGTAAGTCAGGCCGAGGTTCTTCAGGTCGTCGACGATGACCCCGTGATAGCGCTTGACTATCTCCGCGGGCGTGATGCCTTCGCGGTCGGCCTCGGTTGTGATCGGCGTGCCGTGATCGTCGGTGCCGCTGACCATGAGCACGTCGTTGCCGCGTAAGCGCTGATAGCGCGCGAAGACGTCGGACGGCACGCCGAACCCGGCCACGTGGCCCAGGTGTCGCGGACCGCTTGCGTAGGGCCACGCGACCGCGACAAGAATGCGTTCACGTTTTCGTTCTGACACCGGAGAGGATCAGCGTAATCTCCCCACGCACGTTGTCGCCGAGCGCGGCGCTCACCTCGCCCGCGGTTCCGCGGAGCACCTGTTCATGCAGCTTGGTGAGCTCACGCGCCACGGTCAGCTGTCGTTCGGGCAGCACCTCGGCGATGAGGGCGAGCGATTTTCGGACCCGATGTGGCGAGTCGAACGCGACAGCCGGACGCGGATCGTCCGCGAGGGTGCCGAGCAGGCGGCGCATGTCCCCTGGCTTGCGTGGCAGGTAGCCGAGGAACGTGAATCCGGGGCCGCCGTAGCCTGCGATCGACAGGCCCGCCGTGACGGCGCTCGGCCCCGGGATGGGCACCACCGTGTGGCCTGCCGCCCAGGCTGCGTCGACCAGCGCCTGGCCTGGGTCCGACAGGGTCGGCGTGCCGGCGTCGCTGACAAGGGCGACGTCATGCTCGTCGAGCGCCGAGAGCACACGAGGCAGACCGCGGCGCTCCACTGGCGCGCGGTAGCTGATGAGTGGCTTTCGGATTCCGTGGCGCGCGAGCAGCCGAGCGGTGATGCGTGTGTCCTCGGCCGCGATCGCCCCCACCTCACCCAGAATCCGCACCGCCCGCGCAGTCGTGTCCTCGAGGTTGCCGATGGGCGTTCCCACCACGAAGAGGGTGTTCACGCGTCCCTCACGACTCGCTAGCTGCTTGCTCCACGCCCTCTCCCCACCCCTCCCCGGCGACCAGGGAGGGTGTCTTGACATCAAGCCATTCCCCTACTTGGTCGGCGATTTCATTCGCCGGGCCGACGAAGCGCGAGGCCGGAGGCAGGACGTCGAGAAAGGCCTTGCCGTAATCCCGGCCGAGGATGCGGTTGTCCAGGATCACGACCGCCCCACGGTCGGTCGACCTTCGGATCAACCTGCCGAAACCCTGCTTCAGCCTGAGCGCCGCTTGCGGCAGGGCGAGCTGCGCGAAAGCGTCCCGAACTTGCTCTGCTCGAGCTGCATACACAGGCTCGGTCGGCACCGGGAACGGTAGCCGCACCATGATCACGCAGCTGAGCCGCTCGCCTGGCACGTCGATGCCCTCCCAGAAGCTCGCCGTTCCGAGGAGTAGCGGCCTGTCGGCCTCCTCGAACGACTTGAGCACATGGCGCCGCTGGCCGTCGATCCCCTGACCGAGGATCAGCACCTCATCGAGGTCGACCCTGTGCTTCAGGGCCGCGTGGACGTCGCGAAGCTGCCGGTGCGACGTGAAGAGCACCAGGGTGCGGCCGCCAACCCGGCGCGCGACCGCTGCCACGACCTCCTCGACACCGCGATCGAAGTCCTCGTGCTCGGGCCCGGGCAGGTCGGTGGGTAGGCAGACCAGGGCCTGGTGCAGGAAGTCGAACGGCGACGGGAGGATGAGCTCTTCGGCTTCACGGCCGAGTCCAACACGCGAGCGGAAGTAGTCGAAAGTCCCTCCGACGGCCAGGGTCGCCGAGGTGAAGACAGTCGAGCGGCGCTCGGTGTAGACGCGGTGGCGGAGCAATGTGCCCACGTTGATGGGAGCCGCGCGGAGTACCAGATTGTCGGTGCGCGAAAAGAGCGTGAACCAGTAGACCCGGTTGGGATCAGGCGTCAGCAGGGCTTGACCGAGGAGCTCGCCCGCGATGTGCAGCCGGCCGCGGATGATCTCGAGCTCCCTCACGCCCTGGTCGGGTTCGGCGCCGCCGAGCCAATCACGCGCGCCAGTCACCGCGCGCCGCAGCACGCCGTCCAGGACGGCCAGCGCGGTCGCCGCGTTTTCGCCCGCCACGCGAACCTCCGGCCAGCCCTGGTCTTCGCGCAGGAGCGCCGTCAGCCGCAGCGAGTCGTCCCGGCGTTCCCCATCGTTGAGTCGCGCTCCAACCCATGAGACGGCGTACTCGAACAGCTCGCGGACCCGTTGAGCAGCGGATAGCGTCAACGGCACGGCTTCGGCGAGGGCCTCGCCCGATGCGCCAAGGTGTGGCTGGCGGCGAAGCTCCTCGAGCAATCCGTCGGTCCGGGTTCCTGCCGCGGCCGAAGGTTGCGCCAGACGTTCCAGCAGAGCCACCAGACCAGGCCCATCGACCTCCTGGCGTAGACCCCTCGTCGCCGCTTCCTCCAGGTGATGCGCTTCGTCGATGACCAGGTGATCGAACGGAGGCAGCAACCCACCCCCCACCTCCGCATCGGCCAGCAGTAAGGCGTGGTTGATGACGACAAGGTCCGCGGCCTCCGCCTCGGCGCGGGCGCGGTGCACGTAGCAGTCCTCTTTGGTGCAGTGGATGCCGACGCAGTCCAGCGGGTCCGAAGCGATCCTCGCCCACATGACCTCTTCCCTGCCGTGAAGCCTCAGCTCCGAGCGGTCGCCACTCTCAGTCGAGTGCAGCCACACGAGGGCTTTGAGCTTGAAGCGCAGTTCCTCTGCATCACGGCAAACCTCAGCCAGGTACCGCCGCCAACGGCGCAGCGACACGTAGTTCGATCGCCCCTTGAGCAAGCACGCCGTGAAGTCCCATGGCAGCCACTCGCGCAAGGCGGGCAGATCCTTGCCTATGAGCTGCTCCTGCAGTGTGTGCGTATTGGTAGAAACGACGACGTGCTCACTGTGGCGGACCGCCCGTGCGATCGACGGCACGAGGTAGGCCAGGCTCTTGCCGGTGCCCGTGCCCGCCTCCACCACCAACGACCCGCCACGGCCCTGGATCTGGGCGACGGCAAGCAGCATCTGCAGCTGCGGCTCGCGATGCTCGTACCCCGGTAGAGCTCCAGCGAGCGGGCCCTCCGGTCCCAGCAGCGCCGCGACAAGGCCGGGGTCGTCTGGAGGTTGGCTCGTGGATTTGCCGGCGCGAGGCGCATGGACGCGAGCAGCTGATGCCGGCAGCGGGTCCGGGTTCGGCGCGGTGAGTGATTCGGCGAAGAACCGCGCAATCGACCATTCGTAGGGCGCGACCAGGGCCAGCATTGACTCCTTCAGCCCATCGTCGAAAGCCGCGGCCTCTTCGCGCAGCCGCAGAAGCAGCTGCCGCGTGGCGTCGGCGTCGTCGAGGGCACGGTGCGGCCTCGGCTGTGAGAAGCCCAGCTCAACGGCGAGCATCGGGAGGCTGTGACTCGCGGCGGCCGGGAGCAGGATGCGCGCCAAATCGAGGGTGTCGAGGATCTCATGGGCCGGATCCCAGAGCCCGGCCGCGGTCAGGAAGTCGACGTCGAGGCGCGCGCCATGTCCGACCGGCTGCCGGTCGCGCAGGAATTCGGACAGCTCATGCAGCGCGTGGTCGGCGCTCGCCGCGCCCCGCAGCTCTTCCTGTTTGATCCCGGTCAGTCGCAGGACCGTATCGGGCACCGCGCGACCCGGGTCGACCAGGCGCTCCATGGTTGCGCTCACACGATCGGGCGTGAAGGCGACCGCGCCGACCTCGATCACTCGGTCTCGGGCCGGGTCGAGACCGGTCGTCTCGAGGTCGAGAGCTGCGTATTCCGGCACCGCAGTCTCCGATTCTACGAGTGCTAGGCATGAGAGGGTGCGCCAGGTCCGGCGACAAGCGGGTGGGGTGGGCGAAACGATCGCATGCTTGGCGAGGGCCTAACCGAGCGCCGGTTGCTATATTTGCGCGCGATGCAGACCGGGGCGATCGAAGCACCCAAGCGAATCGAAGACCTGCACGTCAGGCGGGACCTGGTCGCCAGCCTGCTGCTTCGCACGCTGGCGTTCGCCGACCAGCTGAGCGGCGCCGCCCTCGAGACCCGGCTGGGCCTCCCCTTCGAGACCCTGCAGCCGCTCATCGAAGAGTTCCAGAAGACTCAGCTGATGGACACCCTGGGTTTCTCGAACGACCCTGCCGTCGAGGGCCGGCCGATCCCCGTCCGCATGAACTACACGGTCTCCAGCGCCGGCAGGCAGCGGGCAGCAGAGATGTCGGCGGTGCAGACCAGGTACCTCGGTCCTTGCCCGATCAACTTTGAAGACTACCTATCGCTTGTCCGCTCACAGGTCACCGGTAAGGCCAACGTGACGGACTCCTCGCTCAAGAAGGCACTGGGGACGTTGGAGCTCGAACAGCACGTCATCGATCAGATCGGCGGCGCCATGGTCTCGCGCGCCTCACTTTTTATCTTCGGCGCTCCGGGTAACGGCAAGAGCACAATCACCGAGCGCATGGCGCTCCTCATGGGCGCCCCGATCGAGATCCCGCACGCGGTCTCGGTGGGCGACGAGATCATCCGCGTCATCGACCCCGTTTACCACAAGATCGCCGAGGGTGAGCAACCAATCGACAGGCGCCTGGTCAAAGTGGAGCGCCCGGTGGTAGTGGCCGGCGGTGAGCTCAAGCTGCAACAGCTCGACCTGACGTACGACGCTTCGAACCGCTACTACGAAGCGCCACTGCAGTGGAAAGCCAATGCCGGAGTGTTCGTAATCGACGACTTCGGACGGCAAGAGGTGCCGCCGATGCGCCTTCTCAACCGCTTCATCGTCCCGATGGAGAAGAAGGTCGACTACCTAGACCTCTCCGCCTCGGGTCGCAAGATCGAGCTTCCGTTCCTTTGCCAGGTCGTCTTCTCCACCAACCTCTCGCCCACCGAGCTGGTGGACGAGGCCTTCCTGCGCCGCATGGCCTACAAGATCGGCGTCGGCAATCCCTCGCCTGAGGCTTTCGGCCGGATCCTCAGATATGAATGCGACAGGCAAGGCGTCAGTTTTGATGAGAAGGCAATCGGCTACCTCCTCAACAACCTCTACGGCAAGAAGCCTTTGCGCGGATCGCACCCTCGCGCGCTGATCGCCCGGCTGGTGGACCTGGCCAACTACCGGCAGGAATCGCCGCGGCTCACGCCCCAGACGTTGAAGGAGGCGTTCGACGCCTGCTTCAACCCGGCCCTCGGCAGCCTCACCGAGGACGACTGGGCAAGGCCGGCAATCAACTAGACGCATAAGAGGAAACCAGTCGGTTTTTTCTCATCGACGCGGCGGCTTCGCCGGCGCGACTTCTCTCCTTCCCGGGCTTGGATCTATTAAGAACTGGTATCTCAACGCCACGATTAGGAGTTAGGGAAACAAAGTCATGGCCGGGGGGACCCGGCCAACCCTGCAGCGTTAGCTACAGAGGACGCGTCACCCCCGCCAGGCGCCTGCGTAGTGATGGTAGGTCGCTGAACTCTCCCCGCTGGTGATCGGGAAGCAGCTCCGCGATCTCGAGCATGATCGCGTCGGCGGCCTCTTGATGCGAGACCCGCGAACCGTCCGGACGCTTGGACGCGACCAGGAACGGCTTACCGAAAATGATGCTGACCGGGACGCGGCGCGGCCAGTGCGCGCCTTTGGGCAAACATTCCCGCGTCCCTGTCAGCCCGACGGGCATTACAGGACAACCGGCCTTCTGTGCGATGAAGCCGGCGCCAGGCTCAGGCTTGGCGAGGACTCCGGACTCGACCCGGGTGCCCTCCGGATAGATGATCAGCGCGTTGCCTGCCTTGAGGAGGTCGAACGATCGGCGAAGCGCGTTTCGGTCCGCCGAATGCCGGACCACTGGAAATGCGTGGTACTGACGGAACGCGAGCTCTATGAAGCCGCCTCTGAAGTACTCCGACTTGGCCATGTTCCAGGTGTCGCCCCTCGGGGTGAAGGCCGGCACCAGCGGCGGGTCGAGGGTCCCCGAGTGGCTTGGGCAAATCATCAGCGGACCCTTCCTGGGTACGTTCTCGACTCCCACCACCCGGAACAGCCCGACCAGATACGTCCGGGTCATTGTGCGCATCAACCAGCGCAGCGCCGCGTAGGTCATCGCGCCTGTCGCTGCCGGCCCACGTATTGAAGGATGAGGTCGACGACATGGTCGACGTCGAGCCGGTCGGTCTCGATGATGACGGCATCCGGCGCCGGCCGCAGGGGAGCGACAGCGCGCTGCGTATCCACGCGATCGCGGTTTTCCACCTCTCGGCGCATGGCATCCTCGTCCACGCGCTCGCCGCGCTTCTGGTACTGGGTCGCCCTCCGACGCACTTTCTCGTCGAGGCTGGCGGTCAGAAAGAATTTGTGGTTGGCGTCCGGGAACACGACGGTGCCGATGTCCCGACCCGCCATCACGACTCCGCCGGCGCCGAGGCGTCTCTGCTGCGCCACGAGCGCATCGCGCACGCCCGGGATGGCCGATACCCTGGGCAGCGCATCTGAGTGATCGGCTTCGTAGATTCCCTCTGTCAGCTCGACACCATCAGCCCAGACCCGTTCTCCATCGATCTTCAGGTCGACTGACCGCGCCAGCTCGGTGAGAGCTTGCGAATCGTCCGGATCGATGCCGCGCGCGGCGGCCTGCTTCGTCACGGCGCGATACATGAGACCGCTGTCCACGAAGGGCAGTCCGAGCGCCTCAGCGACGCGACGTCCCACCGCCGACTTCCCGGAAGCCACTCCGCCGTCGATCGCGATGATCATCTAGCGATGATCAAGTGGGGACGATGCTGACGGCGCGGCGCAGCGCGGCGACCTCTGCCTCGCCAAGGACGCGCCAGCCGCCTGTCTTCAGCCGGCCCAGCCTCAACGGTCCGAAGGCGGTACGGCGAAGCGAATGCACCTTGTGGCCGGTCGCGTGCACCATGCGGCGGACCTGGCGATGACGGCCCTCTCGAATCACTATCCGCAGGTCAGCCAGGACCGAGTCACGGCTGCCAGGGGTGACGCCGAGCGCGTCCACTTCAGCCGGAGCTGTCACACCCTCCTCGAGCTTCACACCCGTACGGAGCGCATCGAGGTCGGCCGCGCTCGGGCTTCCGATCACGACCACGACGTACTCCTTGGAGACCTTGTAGCGGGGATGCGTGAGACGAAACGCGAGCTCACCATCATCCGTAAGAAGCAGCAATCCGGAGGTGTCCGCATCGAGCCGTCCGACCGGGAAGAGCCGGTGACCGTTCTGTCCTTGCTCCCCAACCACATCGAGAACCGTAGTCCTTGCAGATTCGTCCCTCGCTGTGGTGATCACCCCGAGCGGCTTATTGAGGACCACGTAGCGATGCTTGGTCACGGGCTTGACGACCCGACCGTCCACAGTGACCTGGTCCGTGCTCGGGTCGATGAGGACGCCCGAAGGTGGCGGGCGCTCGCCGTTCACCCGCACCGACCCCGATGAGATCAGCTCGTCGGCCGCGCGGCGGCTGGCGACCCCCGCCCTCGCTAGAAAACGATTCAAACGCTCTTGAGGCGGGGGGACTCCCTCCGTGTGCGGCGGCCGGCCGGAGGCCTTCCCCCTGCGCGCCCCCCCTTTCAGGGATTCGTCGGGGATGGCCCCACCTCCGAGCGGTCGAGTCGTGGCGTGGGTAGGTGATTCAGCGACTCGAGACCCATCACCTGCAGGAACCTCATCGTGGTGCCGTAGAGCTTGGGCAGTCCGGGCCCGCTGCCGCGGCCCACCTCGGTGATCAGATCGCGCAGCTCAAGGTTGGTCAGCACGCTCTCGCAGTTGACTCCGCGGACCTCCTCGATACGGGAGCGCGGCACCGGCTGCTGGTACGCAACAATCGCAAGGGTTTCGTACGCAGCTGGCGACAGCTTGCCTGATACCTCGGGTCGAAGGGCGCGGCGAACGGCTGCTGCGTATGCGGGGCGGGTGGTGAGGTTTAGCTCGTCGTGATGCCGCATCAGCATCACGCCGCGTCCCTCGAGCGATTCCTTGAGCTCGTCGAGAGCATGCTCGACGGCAGTTCGGTCGCCGCCCGCCGCCTGCTGCAGCTCGCGCAGCTTCAGCGGCCGGTTGGAGCTGAAGAGGATCGCCTCCAGCGTGGCGGACAGGTCACTCAACTGGCATGTTCCTGGCTTCGATGTGGATCGGCCCGAAACGTTCTTTCTGACGGACGCTTATCGCAGATCGCCTCAGCAGCTCGAGCACCGCGACAAATGTGACCACCGCCTCGAGGCGGTCTTCCGATTCGAGGATCAGCTCAAGGAGCTCAATCGAGCCGCGCCGCAGTCTGGCCGTGATCGCGTCCAGCTTCTCCTCCAGGGTCCATGTCCGGCCTGTGACGACAAGCGGCCGCGGCGGGATTCGTGCGAGGACGCTGTTGAAGGCAACCACGAGCAGCTCGACCTCAAGCGGCTCCTCTTGCCCCGCCGCATCGATCGGCCGCGCCGGCGGAGGAAATGCGAAGGGCTCCTGTTCCGCCCTTGTCATCAGGCCTTGGGCCATCTCCTTGTACGCGCGATACTCGTCCAGGCGCTGTCGCACATCCTCTTCCCAGCCGAGGAGCTCCGTCTCCTCGTCCGTAGGCGGCTCACCTGGCAGCAGGCGGATGGACTTCAGAAGGAGCAACCGCGCAGCCATCCACAAGAACTCCGCCATCTCGCTGGGGTCGGCGACATCACGACCAGCCAGCTCGATGAGATAGCTGTCTGTGACCCTGGCCAGCGACACCTCGAAGATGTCGACCTCCTCACGCTCGACCAGCGCCAGCAAGAGCTCGAGCGGTCCTTCGAACACCGGCGTCTTGACGTCGAGGCGCGGCCCAGCCAAAGGCGGTTCCACGACCGGTAAGGATAGTGGCCAATGCGACTTGCGCATCTCCCGACGTGGTGGAACGATCCCTAGCGTTGCAGGGTTGGCCCGGGGTCTCCGCGGCCATGACTTTGTCTGTAACCACTTGAAATCGTCGCTGGGGGAGACTAATCCGGAACTAATCCCAACGATATGCCGGAAGAGAGCGCCGGCCCAGTCCTATGCCGACGGCGACGTTGGTTAGGGGATTCAGGGCCGGGTCCGCGCGCGGAGCGCCCGGCGATCAGAGGGAACCATCTGGGTTCCCTCTTATTCTTCTATCGCAGGTCTACCTGGTGGAACCTTTCGGCCCCGCCGATCGCTCGCCACCTGTGCCTCAGGGCTGCTGCACTGCCCGTCTGGCTCGCGTGCGCCAGCCGAGCATCGATCTTGGTGTTGAGAACGTCGGCCCCGTCGACCTCGAGCGTCGGGTTGATACCCGCAAAGCACCAAGTCTCCGCCGTCTCATGTGGCGGGCCCGCATCGGGGAAAGTAAGCGGGTCTCGCGCGCTCGGCCATGCCGCGTCAAGGGCCACGCGACCCACGACGCGGTGGTCGGGGTGGTAGCGGTACGCGACGTTGGGGTCAAAGGTCAGAAGCACGTCGGGCCTCGTGGTGCGGATCTCACGCACGAATTCCTCTCGCAGCTCGAGACTCTCCACCAGCTCGGCGTCGGGATGGCGCAGGAATCGAACGCGCGTGACGCCCAACAACGCCGCCGCTGCTTCCTGCTCGCGTTCGCGAATGCGCGCCACCTTGGCGCGCGATTTTGTCGCATCACGTGCGCCCTTGTCGCCGGAGGTCGCGAGCACGAGGTCGACCACGACCCCGCGGCGAGTCATCTTCAAGACAGTGCCACCGCAGTAGAACTCGACATCGTCGGGGTGCGCGGCGATGCAAAGGGCTCGCTTGATGCGCCTGTCGTCAGGGCCTGTGAACGGCTTGCCGCGCGCCACTGTCAGCGCCGCGCCTCGTCGAGGAGCTCGCGGGCTCGCGCCAGCGCCTTGGGAGTGATGCCGCCGCTCATCATGCGTGCCAGCTCTTGCGCCCGTTCCGCATCAGAGCTCAACTCCCGCACCGTGACTACGTTGCGCCCGTCCACGCCTGGAGTTTTCTCGACCACCAGGTGGTGGTCGGCGAAGGAAGCGATCTGCGCCAGGTGCGTGACGACCAGGACCTGGTGCCGGGCGCCCAGTGCTTTCAGACGCAGCCCGACCTGGATTGCGGCCTCTCCGCCGATGCCGGCATCGACTTCGTCGAAAACAAGCGTGGGGAGACGGTCGGCGTCTGCCCCGACGGTCTTGATCGCCAGCATGAGCCGGGCCAGCTCGCCGCCCGACGCGACGCGGGCCAGCGCCGCGATCGGCTCTCCCGGGTTGGCGGAAAACATCATCTCAGCCGCCTCGGCGCCATCCGGCCCGATTTCCGATCGCGCCCGCAGCTCGATCTCGAATCGAGCGCCCTCGAGCCGCAGGCCGGTAAGCTCGGCGGCCACCGCATTCTGCATTCGTCGCGCGGCGCCGACTCGGGCTTTGGTCAAGCGGCCGGCCGCCGCTTCGAGATCGGCGCGGCATCGATCGCGATCCTCCTCGGCTGCAACCACTGCCGCGTCAAGGTCCTGTGTCGCACCGATCTGATTTTCTAGACGCACACGTTCCGCGATCGCGGCCTCCAGGCTTCCTCCGTGCTTCCGCTTGATGGCATCGAGCACCGCCAGCCGCGACTCGATTACCTCGAGCCTGCCAGGATCCGAGTCAAGCAGTTCCTCGTAGAGGCGGATCTCCACAGCAACATCGGCGACCTCGCTCTCGAGCGCTTTCAGACGAGCCGCCTGCTCGTTCAGGCGCGGGTCGAGCCCAGCCGCGGCACCAAGCGCCGCCGCGGCACGGGCGACACCATCCTCGCGAAGAGCCGCACCCGACTCTTGGCTCAGCTCGGCAAGACGCGCGGCGTGACGGACGGCGGAGCGCTCGGCAGCCAGCTCCGCGTCCTCACCCGGACGGGGGTCCGCTGCGCGCAGCTCTTCGAGCTGCCAGCGTAGATATTCCTGCTCCCGCTGCCCCCGGGAACGGAGCCTCTCCAGGTCGCTCAGCGTGCTCACTGCCGCGGCCCACGCCGAATGCACGGCGGCGACTGCGGCTCGCAGCTCAACCGCCCCGGCATAGCCGTCCAGCAGCTCGGTCTGCGTGTCCGTGTCGAGCAGCGCATGGTGCTCGTGCTGGCCGTGCAGCGCGACCAGGCCGCGGCCAAGCTCGCGCAGCTGGCTGGGGTTGGCTGGACGGCCGTCGATGCGTGCGGCGCCGCGCTTGCCGAGCTCCCGCTGGAGTACGAGGGAATTGCCTCCAGACTCGAAGACCCCCTCAACGGTCGCCCGCTCGGCGCCATGCCGGACCTGATCTGCCCCGCCCCGACCACCAACGGTGAGGCCGACGGCGTCCACGATGAGCGACTTGCCGCTCCCTGTTTCGCCGGTGAGCAGGTTCAAGCCGGGGCCGAACCGCACGCGAGACTCCGCGACGAGGGCCAGGTCCCGGACCCTGAGCTCCCGCAGCATCACTTCATGGGGACGAGCGGACGCCCCCATCCGAGCTTGTCGCCGAGCCGACGGTAGAACCTTTCAGGTGGACTGAAGCGGACGACCTTGAGACGCCGCGGATGCGAGCCGCAAACCAGCGTGTCTCCCGTCTCCACCGAGCGGCCTCGCCGCGCTCCATCGACGCGCATCTCGGCGGGCCCGCGTACGATCGCGAGGCTGATGTCCTGGCCTGGTGGCAGCACGATGGGCCGGACGGTCAGCGCAAAGGGATTCATGGGCACGAGCACGAGGTCGCGGAGCGTCGGCTCGAGAATGGGGCCGCCGCTGGCGAGCGCATAAGCGGTGGATCCTGTAGCTGTGGCGACCATGACCCCGTCGGCGTCGATGATGCCGACCGCCTGGCCGCCGACGTCGATCTCCACCCGGAGCATGCGTGCCTCGCGGGCACGATTCACGACCACCTCGTTGAGGCCGATCGCGCGCACGAGGTTCTTGCTGTCGCGGCGCAGGTTCACCTGCAGGATGGTCCGCTCCTCGAGTCGGTAATCGCCCTCTATGAAGCGGGCCAAACCGTCATCGACTTGCTCTGCCTCGAGCTCGGTAAGGAACCCAAGACGGCCAAGGTTGACTCCAAGCAGCGGTATGCCTCGCGGAGCAGCCAATCTCGCTCCGGCGAGAAAGGTGCCATCGCCGCCGAGCGTCACCACCAGGTGGGTTTCCTTCAGCCGGCGGGTGACCGCCCCGACAGGACCATCTCTGTCGGCCTCCCAGCAGTGGACCTTCCGATCCTTGAGCGCGTTGATTGTGGCGTCGACCACCGTCCTTTCGGCGCGGGGTCCATGAAGGATGCAAACGTTGCGCACCGGCGCTCCCTTGACGAGGGCACTCATTGATCGGAATCCGGTCTGAGGTCCAAAAAGATCTCGCGGTTGCCGTCGGCGCCAGGCAGCTCGGACGCCACATCAGCGTGCACCACGTAACCATTGCCGGCGCACCAGCTTCGAAGTCTCGCGAGCGCTGCATCGATGGCAACCTGGTCTCGGACGATCCCGCCCTTCCCCACCTCGGAGCGGTCGACCTGGAACTGCGGCTTGAACAACGCGACCACCCCTGCGCCAGGCGCTGCGCGGCGCAGGGCCGGAAGCACCTTCTCCAGCCCGATGAAGGAGACGTCGACCACGATCAGGCTCACCGGCTCCGGAAAGGCCTCCAGCTCGCGGGCGTTGACCCGCTCGATGACCACCACCCTTGGGTCCTGGCGCAATCGCCAGTGCAGAAGGCCGCGCCCGACGTCGATGGCGTAAACCTTGGCGGCTCCGCGCCGCAGGAGCACGTCGGTGAAGCCACCCGTTGAGGCGCCGATGTCGGCGCAGACCAGCCCTGCGGGGTCCACCCCGAACGTCGTCAGCGCTGGAGCGAGCTTCAGGGCGCCTCGGCTTGCGTAACCGGGGCCATCCTCGATCGAGATCGAAGCATCGTCGCTGACCGAGCGATCCGGGCGTCGAACGGTTTCACCCGCGACGCGCACCTTACCGGCGATGATCAACGCCTGTGCCCGCTCGCGCGACTCGGCCATGCCGCTTTTTGTGACCAGCACGTCAAGGCGCGTCACAGTTAAAGGATCAGCCCCGCCGCCACGCCGAGGACTGCGCCGACGAGCACCTCAACGGGTGTGTGGCCCAACAGCTCTCGCAGCTTCTGCTCTTGCACGCCCCGCATATGGACCAGGTCCTCAACGAGCCGATTGAGGATCGCCGCCTGGCGGCCGGCAGCGCGCCGCAATCCGGCGGCGTCGTACATGACCACGAACGAGAAGATAAGCGCGATCGCGAACTGGGGGGAAGTGAGTCCCGAATATTTACCGATCGCGGTGGTCAGGCCCATGACGATGGCGCTGTGGCTGCTGGGCATCCCGCCTGTCACCGCGAGCACGCGCAGATTCAAACGCTGCTCTCGGTATGAGTAGAGGATCACCTTGGCCGTCTGGGCGATCGTCCAGGCCACGAGCGGCGCGAGCAGGTACTTCATTCCTTGAGGGCGGCGACGAGTCGGTCGGCGCGGGCCTTCAGGGCGTCCAGGCGCTCCTGCGCTTCGGTCAGCAGGGCGGCAGCCCGTTGATGGGCGGCGACGAGCTCATCCAGCGGCGCCGTGCCGTCCGCCAGCTGGGAGATCGTGCTCTCCAGGCGGGCGAGCACCTCTTCGATGCTTGCGGTTGAGGTTTTGCCCGCGCTCATGTCACGCTTGCAGCGACCCGGCCGAGAATGCCGTTCACGAAACGGCCGGCCTCCTCGCCTGAGAAGGTCTTCGCCAACTCGATCGATTCGTTGATGGCGGCCTTGGTCGGCACGTGCCGGTCGATCGTGATCTCGTACACGGCGATGCGCAGCACGATACGGTCCACCTTCGCCATCTGATCCAACTTCCAGTGCTCGGAGGTTTCGCTCAGGATGGCGTCGAGCTTGTCGCGATTGACGATCACTCCGCGGACGAGCTGACCTGCAAAGTTCGCCACGTCGCTGGTGGCAGCTCCTTCCGCGGCGTGATACTGCAGCACCTCTTCGGGATCGTCGCCTGAGCTCTCCAGCTGAAACAGGACCTTGAGCGCCAGCTCCCTGGCTTGATGGCGCTTACCCAATCAATTAAGTCCAAACCTGCCCTCCCTCACCCCGCGAGGGGGGAGGGCTAGGGGTGAGGGGCTTGACGCAGGGCGGCCGGGACAGACAGCCTCGTGGAACCACTAGCTCGCGAATGCGACGCTTGAGACGAAAACGTTGACCTCCCCCACTTCCAGACCGAGCATGCGCTCCGTTGCCTCGACAACGTTGGCCTGGACTGCGCTGGCCACCTCCGCGAGCTTGCCCTCCGACTCGACTGTGATGAACACCTCCAGATGAATGGAGCGATCCGCCTCGACCTGCACCCGGACCCCGCGGTGCGCCGTCTGGCGACGCACCCAGTCTCCGAAGTGGCGGGCGGCTGTCTCATCCATCCCGGCGACCCCTTCGACCTCGCATGCCGCGAGCGCGGCGATGCTGGCAATGACCTCGTTCGCCACACGGACCGCGCCAAGGGCGCCGTTCTGTCCCATGCGTGGCAGTCTACCCGTAGACGCGTGCGCAGGGCCCGTTTCGAGCTAGCGTGGCAGGGGTGGCCGGGGTTCCCCTTCTATCCAGCGGGGCAGGGTTGGCCGGTGTCCCCTTTAGCCAGCGCCCCAGGGTCGGCCGGGGTTCCCCCGGCCATGACTTTTCATTCATGCGCGCTCCATATAGCTGTGGGTGCGTGTGTCGACTCTGATCAGGTCGCCGGGTTGGATGAAAAGCGGGACCTGGATCTTGGCTCCGGTTTCGAGCGTGGCCGGCTTGGTCGCACCTGAAACCGTGTCGCCCTTGAACCCGGGATCCGTGTCGACCACCCTGAGCTCCACGTTGATCGGGAGCTCCACGCCGATGAGCTTGTCCTGGTAACGCAGCAGGTACGCGGGACTTCCCTCCTTGAGCAGCGGCAGCACCGACTCGACCATGTCCTCGTCGACCGGTACCTGGTCGTATGTCTGCGTGTCCATGAAGTAGTGGTGGGTGCCGTCGGCATACAGGTAGGTGGCTTCCTTCTTGTCGATGCGGACGGTCTTGTACTTGTCTCCGCTGCGGAAGCTGTGCTCGAAGATCGAGCCGGTCAGCAGGTTGCGGAGCTTTGCCTTGATCACCGCGCCTGCGCGAGCAAGCTTGATGTGCTCCACGCTGACCACGCTGAGAAGCTGCCCGTCCATCTCGAACATCGTTCCATTGCGGAAGTCACTGGTCGAAATCATCGCGCAGGGGCGGCGGGTACGTTAGGCCCTACTGATCGCGCCTCGGCCAGGAACTCCATGGCGAGGAGGTAGCCCGAGAAGCCGAGCCCGGTGATCACGCCCGTGGCGGCGCGACCGGTGACGCTCTTCGACCGGAATTCTTCGCGGGCGTGAATGTTGGAGAGATGAACCTCCACTGTCGGAACGGCAAGAGACTGCAGGCAATCGAAGAGGGCAAGCGAGTAGTGGGACAGGGCTCCCGGGTTGATCACAATGCCCAAAGAGTCCGGCGCCTCCTTCTGCAGAAAGTCGATCATCTCGCCTTCGTGGTTGCTCTGAAAAACAAGGACCTCGACCCCGAGCCTGCGGGCCTTCGCGCGAACCGTCTTGACGAGGTCGGCGTGCGTGCGAGTGCCGTAGATGCGTGGCTCTCGCTTTCCGAGCAGATTCAGATTCGGGCCATTGACGATGACGATGCGTTTCACGCCAGAGCCCTGCGCAATATTCGCCGCACGATCGCCGACGGCACGGCGTGGCCGGGCTCTGCATGCCCAAGCCGGCGCGGCATCACCCAGGCCACCTTCCCCCGCCGGGCTTTCTTGTCGCGAGGAATCGCCGCCAGCACTCGCGCAAGGTCGACCCTTGGTGGGCTGTCGGGCAAACCGTAAGCCGCCAGCATCGCGTCCTGGGACTCTACGAGCCGCTTACTGCACAGGTCCATTGACAGCGCGATCCGTGCGGCAATTCGCATGCCAAATGCCACGGCTCGGCCGTGGGAGATACGAAACCCGCTCGCGGCCTCGAGCGCGTGTCCCGCCGTGTGGCCGTAGTTAAGGATCGCGCGCGGTCCCTGCTCGCGCTCATCCTTGGCAACTACCAGTGCCTTGGCCATGACGCATTGGAAGACCACACGCTCGAGTGCCGCACGGTCGCCAGAGACGAGACGGTCGCGCGCCTTCAACAGCAGCTCGAACAGGCCATGGTCCATGGCAACGGCGTACTTTACAACCTCGGCGAACGCGTCCCTGTAACTGACCGGCGGCAGGCTTTCGAGGAAGGCGAGGTCCGCGACCACAGCGGCCGGCTGCCAGAAAGCGCCGATCGCATTTTTGGATCGCAACCCGTTGACTCCGGTCTTGCCTCCGATGCTCGAGTCCACCATCGCCAGCAGCGTCGTCGGCACCTGGACCACGCGGATCCCGCGCTGCCAGATCGCCGCCGCAAAGCCCGCAAGGTCGCCTACGGTCCCGCCCCCCACCGCGATCACGCAGCCCGCCCGGTCGACCTTCTGTCGTTCCAGGAAGGCGAGCACCTCGCCCAGGGCGGCCATCGACTTCGACCTTTCGCTCGGGCGAATCACGTGGATCGGAGTCTTGACCCCAGCCCGCTTGACGACCCTGGCCACCTTCTTGGCCAGCGGCAGGACATTGGCGTCGGTGACGATCGCCGCAGCCGTTGGGTCCAGGCGCGCGACGGCGCCGCGCAGCTCGCGTTGAATGTTGCTCCCGATCACGACCGGGTAGCTCCCCGCCGGCGCCTCGATTATCAGTCGGACCAAAGCTGCACTATCTCGTCGGCGATGATGTCCGCCGGGCGGTCTCCATTGACACGATGCACCGCTTCCTGGTAGCGCGGTCGCCGCTGCTCAAGCAGCGCCTCGAGCTCGGCCCGGGACTTGCCGGCCACCAGCGGCCTGTTCTTCGTGCCGTGGATTCGGTTCCAGATCGTCTTGAACCCGCAATCGAGGAAAACGGTGGTCGAACGCTCCTGGATCAACCGCCAGTTGGACTCGTCCAGAGGCGCGCCGCCGCCGAGAGCAACCACCTCGCCGGGCTTGAGCACCTCCGGCAGAAGACGCGACTCCATGGCTCGAAAGGCCGCCTCGCCTCGCGTTGCGAAGATTTCGGAGATCGGCATCCCCGCCTCGTTTTCGATCACGAAGTCGAGGTCATGGAACAGTGCGCCGGCGCGTTGGGCCACCAGCACGCCGACCACCGACTTGCCGCAGCCCATGAAGCCGATAAGCGCCAGCGCGGACCTCAGATGCCGCTCGGATGAGGTTGAACGGCGGGCGCCCCGCTGCGGCGCCTCTCGGACTGCACGAACACCTGGTCTCGGAAAACGCCGGGGTTCGGCAGGTGGTCGAGCACCTCGGCCCCCTGAGCTCCGGCAGCATCGACCTCGACGCGGCCGTAGCCGAGCATCCGACCGATCAGCGACTGCTTGGTGGTGCAGTCCTGGACCCTGTCGATCGGGATCATCTTCGACTGCCGGCCGAACACCCCGCTCTCGATCTTGATGCGCTGATCGGTGAGCGTATAGCTGGTCGACTGCCATCGGATCCACACCACGATGAGCCAGAGTCCGGCGATAGCAATCACGCCCAGGGTCAGATAGGTCCGAAAGTGCTCAGGGAGGGAGTTGTAGTTGTCCAGGAGGAGGGTGAGGTCGGCGATCAGCACCACCACGACCAGCGCCACCGGCACCACGAGGTACTTGACGACCACTATCCAGTGCGGGTGATCTTTGAGGATGAGGTTCTCCCCGGGCAGCAGCTCACCAGTCATCGGCGCCTATTGTCGCTTGGCGGGGCGGGTCAGGGGAGCAGGAAGAGGACGATGAGCGCGCCCGCGGCCAGATATGGCCCGTAAGCGATCGTTCCCTTGAGAGAGCGATGCCAGACGATTATCCCGATCGATACGAGGCCTGCCATGAACACACCGTAGAACACGGCCTGCGCAGTCGACAGTGGGCCTAGGAGCAGGCCCATGAATGTCGCGAGCTTGACATCGCCGAAACCGAGCGCCTCGGCCTTGAAGATCGCCGAGCCGGCCATGGCAAGGGCAAGAAAGAGGAGGCCTGCACCGAGTCCTGCAGCGAGATTCGTCCACCAGGGGTGGCCGAACAGGCTCACCAAGAAGGCGAGGGCCATCGACGGGAACATGACTCGATCGAGGATCAGCCGGTGCTCGAAGTCGAAGAAGATGACCTGCACCAGGACGAGGATGAACACGCTCCGCTCAAACAGCCTTGGAAGTGGCCCGAAATGGAGGGCGAACACGCCAAACAGCACAGCCGCGAGGATTGACGGGCCGAAGACCTGCCAGCTCAAGTCGTCCGGCTCGAGGCCCTCCAGGCGTGCAAGACGGACGGATCCCCAGCGCACGAACCACCCGGCTGTCGCTCCGACAATGCCCCAGCCGATCGAAAACAGGATCAAATTCATGGCTTGAGAGTCTCTCGCATGGCATTCAGCGGGGCGGGGCGTCCGGTCCAGACTTCGAACGAGCGAGCGCCCTGCGCCAGGAGCACGCTCCACCCGTCTGCGGCGCGAAGCCCCAGAGATCGCGCCTTGCGCACCAGGGGGGTGCCGCCCGTCACGTACACCAGGTCGATCACTGCGCCGTCTTTGGGCAGCGCGGCCGGGTGGATCGGCATCTCCTCCCTGCGGCCGAGAGGGGTTGCGTTCAGAAGTAGGTCCGCGGACCGTACGAGGCCGGGCAGCGCCCGATCGCTCCAGGCGATGACCCGGCCGGGAAGGTCGTCATTCTCCGGGTGTCTGGACACGAAGGTCAGGTGCGCGCCTTCCAGGGCGACGGCCGCGGCCCTGGCCGATCCCCCGCCGCCCAGGATGACCACGCTGGCGCCTCTCGGTTGCAGCTCCACCTCTGACATCGCTGACCTGATCCCAGCCACGTCGCTGTTGGAGCCGACCAACCGCCCGCCTTCCCGAACGATGGTGTTGACGGCATGCGCCCGCATGGCGTCGGCATCGAGCCCGTCGAGGCAGTCCATCACGGCCAGCTTGTGGGGAATTGTCACGTTGGCGCCCGCGACATCGTTCGCCCTGAGCAGGTCGACTGCGGAGGGCAGCTCCCGGGAGGAGACGTCCAGCAGCTCGTAGGTCCAGTCGAGATTCAGGGCGCGGAATGCCGCACTGTGCATCGCCGGGCTGCGCGAGTAGGCGATTCCGTGACCGAGAAGATAGACCTTCAGCTGCCGCTCAACCCGTAGGTCTGGATGTCGCGCTCGAAATCCTGCTGGTTGGTTTCGAAATGGGTCACTCCCTGTCTGTCCGTGAAGTAATAGAGGTAGTTGGTCCGCGGTGGATTGATGCACGCAAGCAATGCCGCCTTGCCCGGGTTGCTGATCGGCCCTGGCGGCAGGCCGACATGTGTGCGCGAGTTGTAAGGGGAGTTGAGGCTGAGCTCGGCGGCGGTCGGCTCAGGACTCAACCGTCCCAGGGCATACAACAAGGTGGCGTCGACGCCTAGCGCCATGTTCCGCGTTAAACGGTTGTAGTAAACGCTGCATACATTGCCGCGGTCGGTGCTCGTGTTGGCCTCGCGATCGACCATGGAGGCCAGGATGACGATCGATTCCACCGTCTCGACCGGCCGGTTTGGCGTGCTCTTTGCGATCTGCGCTCGAAGTGTCGCAGTGAACACGCTGCCGAACTGATCCAGCTGCGCCTTGATGAGGCCGTGGATGTCGCCAGGATTGACGAGGTACGTGTCCGGGAACAGATAGCCCTCCAACGGCGGGTTGGCCTTTGCGGGCCGAGAGGCGAGAAAATCGTAGGACGCCGACCACGAGGGCTCGGCGGCGATCGCAAGATAGTCAGCGGCCGTCCCGAGTCCCGACTTCTGCACACGCTTGGCCTGTTCGCGAAGGGGGAACCCCTCCGGGAAGGTGACCGAAACCTGGGTTGACTTGCCGTGTTGGAGGGCATCGACGATCTGTGCCACGGTCATGTTGCGGTTGAGCAGGAACGAGCCGGCTTCGAAGCTCGATCCCACGCCGGTGAACCTCAGGTACAGGTCGAACGCGTTGCGATCCCTGATCAGGCGCTGCGTGTAAAGATCCGCGCTGACCTGGCTCGGAAGTTCGCCCGGGTCGATCACAAACACGACGGGCTGGCTGGTGGAGGACACGGGAGTGTTCACGTTGTAGTTCCACCAGTCCAGGCCGCGTGAGGTTCCGAAGCCCAGGACGGCAATCAGGACCACCACCACAGCCAGTCGTTTCACTCGACCTGGTCCTCCTCCAACGCCGAGATCACCCGCTGGAAATCCTCCCCCTCCACCGTTTCCAGGGCACCAGCCGACTCACGCAGCAACAGGACCTGGGAAGGGTCGTCGATGTCCTCGACGAGGTAATAGGTGGCGCCCTCGTGGTCGAACGCGTCGTGGAGCTGAAACTGGCGCTCTCGGCCTGTCTCGTCGATGAGCGTTATGGGGTGGGGCGGCGAAAGATCTTCAGCCGGCACGCCGCCGGTCCAGGTGGGCCTGAAGCATCAGCGTCGCAGCCACGCGGTCCACGCTGAGCCGCCTCTTGTCGCGCCGAACGCCGCCCGCGATGAGAGATCGTTCTGCCGCCACGGAGGTCAGTCGCTCATCGACGAGCTCCACGGGCAGGCCGGACGCCTTTCGGACGGCGTCGGCGAGGTCCTGCGCGGCCATCGCCTCCGGGCCTCGCGAGCCGTCGAGGCGCCGAGGTAGCCCGACCACGATCCGGGCCGCATCGCAGGTTTGCGCGATCTGCGCGAGCCGTGTCGCCAGTGTGTCGGCCGGCATGGCGGGAATCGTCGCCAGCGCCTGCGCGATGGTGGCCGTGGGATCGCTGAGAGCGAGGCCCACCCGCTTTGACCCGGGGTCGATGGCGAGGATCCTCAATCCCTTCGTCAGGGCGATGCGGTCGGAGCGGGCGAAGTGGTCGGCGTGGTCAGAGACGGCACAGCGCCCTGCTCGACAACGTAGTGGATCGAGATACGGCTGCCGAGGAGCGGCATCAGCGGCAGCGCGATCGGCTGCTCTTTGATGCTCAACGACTTCACGTTCAAGCTCTGCAGAAAGAATCTGGCCTGTGCCAGGGGGCGCCCGACAATCTGCGAACGGATCTTGTCCATGTCGAGCTTTGGCGCGACAAAGGCCGAGGTGTCGCCGACGAACGTGAGGTTGCCACCCTTCGTGGCGCTGAGAAGTCTGTAGTCGACCTGGATCGCGCTGTCGGTGAGCAGCTGCTGGTTGTTAGGGACACGTTGCGCGAGGTAGGTCTCGAACGCTTTGTGAACATCCGCGTCGACGTAGAAGTCTCCTTCTCCCTGCAGCGTCATGGTCCCATTGAAAGCGGCCACGCTGTCGGCCGGCTGGTGGTCGGTGCTGAACGCCGGCGGGCCAAAGATCATCGAATCGCTGAGCTTCTCGCTGGGCTTTCCTGCCGCCACGATCTGCTGCGCGATTGCCTGACGGAGCTCCTGTTCCAGAACCGCCCGCGCAGCGTCGAAATCGGACACTGTCATCACTGGCTTTGATGAGGCGTCAGTGCCCCCACTCGTGGCCTGAGGATTGGTCACGCTCAGGCCAGGGTCGTAGGGGTTGCTCTCGATTTTCGTGATCACGCCGCTCCCCACGTTGCCTGTGACGCCAGGGGTGACGGCGATCACACTCGCTTGCGCCGTGCCGGGTCCGTTTGGCCCCGACCATGGCACCAGGACGCCGCCCTGATAGGTGTTGGTGGTTTGTGCAAAAACGATGCTGTCCTGTGTGTCGTCCAGGCGTTGGCCCCTGAGCAATACCAGGCCTGGCGAAGTGCACCCTGCCCGCGGGCAGTTCGGTTGCGAAAGGTTGTTGGTGTAGACGACGGTTCCGAACGCGGGCGCAAGGAGGACCTGGATGAGACCAGTCGTCTTGAAGCCCTGCGAGTTGGAGCGCGAGATCACGGTCGTGCGCACTCGGATCGGCGGCTTACCGGGCTGTGCCTGGATCTCGACAGCCTTCTGGGAGAACGGCTGGGCCTGGGCAACCAACGTCACCGACGCGGACGGTACATAAACGGTGATGGCGAACAGCCCAACTACCAGGAGAGTCGCCGCCGCCACGTAAAGGAGGAATCGCCCGGGCTTCAACTCGGTCGCGCTCTTGGTGATGAGCTTGGTCGGCGGCGCGATGCCGATACGGGTGATAGGCGCGTTTCGACCGCGCTCCCACCAGCGCCGTGGCGGTGGCAACGCCTCAGGTTCCGAGGGGATGCCTTCGCCGTGAACACCGACCGCGCCGAACACCGGGAAGCCGCTTTCGGACGCCATCTTCTGAACTGCCGGGTCGTCGCACACCACGGTGACCCTCTTGCCCATGCGCGACGCGTAGTTGCGAAGCAGCTGGAAGTTGAACCGGCTTTGCCCCACCCGCGAACGGATGGGCAGGACGAGCATCGTGTCGTCGCCGTTGAACCGGCGCAGGCGCTCGACGACCTCTGGAACCTCTTCCTCGGTCTCGACGTAAATCGGATTCGTTGCCATTGGCGCTTATAAAGTCTCCTGGGGTCCCTTCAGACCTTTATAGCGCTTAAGACCCGGCGCATGACGGTGTTGACGTTGTCACGCTCCTCGGCTTCGGTCCTTAACGCGTGGTTTGCAAGCCCCATCGGGGCGATGTCCTGGGGGCTCGAAAGCTGGCCTGTGGAGTCCGTCACATTGCGCACGTCCGGAGGCACGAGGTGCCGGATTCGGGGTTCGCGCGGAAACGGGAGGCCTGTAGCCCAATTGTTCTTGACCATCTCTAGGGTCAGCTCCGGTAGGAGGCTCCCACCGCCGCACAGGTAGATGCTCGTCGGGAGGCGGTCGCCGCGAGATAGTTCCTTCACGCTGAGCGCGAGACCCTGGAGCAGAACCTCCGCATCTGCCGTCAGCAGCTCGGAGACCTGGCGATGCTGCTCGGCAGACAGGAGGCCTTCGGAGTGACGTAACTTGCGGGCCTCGGCCTCCTCGTAGCTGAGCCCGAAAGCCAGTGCGAGGCGGCGGGTGAACGCGCGTCCACCCAAATTGAACATGCGTGTGCCTTCGACGCCGCCATCTCGGATGAGCGCCACGTCCGTGGTGCCGCCACCGATATCGACAAAGATTCCGCCCTCCGCCCACGTCTCCTCATTCGCGCAGGCGCGAGCGAGGGCGTACGGCTGCGCAACTGCCGCGGCCAGCTCCAGGTCGAGCTCGCGCACCACCGTATCGATGGCGTCGATGTGGGTCATCGGAGCGAACGTGTTGAATACGGTGACCTCGAGGTCCTTGCCCGTGAAACCGACCGGGTTGGTGACCGGGTAGCCGTCTACCCTCACATTGGTAATCGACGAGTGGACGAGCCTGGCCTCGAGCTGACCGTAGCTGCGCTCCAGCTCGAGCAGATGCTGGGCTTCGCGCAGAGCACGCCGCTGGACCATCTGCAGCATCGTCGAGATCTCGCCGGATCGCACGCGCGCCTTGGAGTTCTCGCGCGGGTACGAGATCGTCGAGGAGAAGCCTTTGATCAGCTCTCCTGCGATGCCGACGACAACCTGCCCCGGGACTGTCTTTGCCATGTCCTCCGCGGCCTCGAGCGCGCGGTTGCATGACTGAATCACCGACTCCAGGTCGGCGATCGCGCCGCCGGACATGGCGGCAGGCGCCTGGGGCTCCCGGCCGACGCCAAGGACCTCGCCATCCGGGCCATCGCGCCGCACCACCAGCACCTTGATGAGATCGGTGCCGATGTCCAGCACTGTGAAGTGCCGGTAGTAATCGCTGCGCTTGCGCAGGAACTTGAACTTGGTCACTTGAGCGTGGCTCCTAGCGCATCCTCGAGACGGCTGAAAGCCTCCGCCGCCGGCACGGTGAGCTTGCCGCGAACGAGGTGCGGAGGACCGCCACCCGTGCCAAACAGCGCCTTGAGGCGGTTGGCATCGTACTCCGAGGTAAGGTCCTTTGACACCTTGATCACAAACATGTCTCCGGCCACAACGGTTACGACGCCGGACTTCACAACCTCGAGGTAGCGGTCTGCGTAGGCCGCCAGCTCGTCCAGGGTCGCCGCCTCCACGGACTCGGCCACGAACGGGACGCGTCCGTGCCTGACGGCCATTCCATCGCCAGCCTTGCCCTTGACGCGGGCGACCAGGAGCTCGTCGCGCAGCTTCGCCTGCCGTCTCTCAGCCTCCTTCAGCGCCTCCCGAAGCGTCCGAATGCGATCCGGCAGCTGGTCCTGGTTGACGTTCATCGATCTGGCCAGCTCGGACAGCAGGTCTCGGTCTCGCCGGACGAGGTCGTCGGCGGCCTCACCCACCACCATGTCGATGCGTCGCAGGCCGGAGCCGATGCTTGCCTCGGACACGATCACGGCGGTGCCAACTTCGGCGCTGTTCTTCACGTGCGTACCGCCACACAGCTCGCACGTCCAATCGCCGAAGCACACGACCCGGACGACGTCGCCGTACTTCTCCGCGAACAGGTGCATCGCTCCCTGGGCGACAGCATCCTTATATGGCTTCTGGCTTTCGTGGAAAGGCAGGGCCTCGCGCACCTTCTCCATCACGCGCCGGTTGATTCGAGCCAGCTCATCCCTGGTGACCGCCCGGTTGAGGGGGATGTCGAAGGTCGTGTGATCGGGCCCAACCCATGAGCCCTTCTGTATGACCTGCTCGCCGATCGTCTCGCGCAGCGCCTTGTGGAGGAGATGCGTGGCGGAGTGGTGGCGCGCGATCTGGCGCCGCCGGCCGGCGTCGACCGCAGCTGTCGCCTTCTCGCCGATGCTAACCTCGCCCGTGACCACGGTGCCGAGGTGCGCGATGACTCCGTCGGCCGGCCTCTGGGTGTCTTCGACCCGCACCCGGCCGCCCTGGGTCGTGATCGTCCCGGTGTCGCCGACCTGACCGCCGGACTCCCCATAAAAAGGAGAGCGCTGCACGAATACCTCTACGAGGTCGCCCTCCGTCGCGAATTCCGCGCCCTTGCCGTCCTTGCGGATGGCCGCGACCGTGCTCTCGGTGACGAGCTCGTGGTATCCCGTGAACTCGGTCTTCGGGAGATCCTTGGCCCCGACCCACTGCCTGGTGATCGTGCCCCTGGACCTCTCGCGCTGTCCCGCCATCGCGGCCCTGAACCCTTCCTCGTCCACCTTGATGGCGCGCTCTTGTGCGAGCTCGCGAGTCAGGTCGATCGGAAGCCCGAACGTATCGTGCAGCTTGAAAGCCTCGCTGCCCGGGATTGCTTGCGGGTGCTTTGCGGCGATGCGCTCGAACATCTCCATCCCCTCCTCGAGCGTCTTCTGAAATCGTGTTTCCTCTGAATCGAGGCCGGCGCGAATAGAGTTTTCATGCTCGCGCAGCTCCGGATAGAAGTCCATGACGCCGGCAACGTCCGTGACCAAACCACCGAGTGTGGAATGCATGTTCAACCTGCGGGCATGGACTGTCGCGCGGCGAATCAGCCGCCGAAGCACGTAGCCTCGTCCCTCATTGCTGGGGGTGATGTGCTCCAACATCACGAAACAGGCGGCGCGAACGTGGTCGGCCACGATGCGTTCCGACACAGTCACCTGTTTGTCTGACAGGTCACGTATGCGCTTGATAATTGGGCTCAGGAGGTCGGATTCAAAGACGTTGGTCTTGCCCTGGAGGATGTAGGCGATCCGTTCCAATCCCATCCCGGTGTCGATCGCCGGACGGGCCAGTGGGACAAGGCTGCCGTCGGCCACGCCACGCATAACCGCTTCGCCAGACGTGCCCGCAATCGGGCCGCGCTGGTCGTATTGCGGGAACACCAGGTTCCAGAATTCGCTGAAGCGATCGCAGTGGTCGGGGACGCAATCGTCACGGCCGCACCCCACCTCCCGGCCCCGATCCCACCAGATTTCGGAGTCAGGGCCGCAGGGCCCGGCGCCCAGGCCCCACCAGTTGTCTTCCAGCCTGGTGATGTGGGCGCTTGACAGCCCGGGCTGCTTCACCCAGATGTCGTAGGCATGATCGTCGGTGGAGTGGATGGTGACACGCAGCCGCGCGTCTGGCATGTGGAATCCCTGCGTCACGAGCTCCCACGCAAGAGGGATCGCGGCCTCCTTGAAGTAGTCACCTGTAGGCGCAAAGTTACCCAGCATCTCGAAGAACGTGTTGTGGCGGTCGGTCTTCCCCACCTCGTCGATGTCGTCGGTGCGCAGACAGTTCTGGGAGCTGGTCAACCTGGGCGCAGGAGGATCGCTCAAACCGAGGTAATACGGTTTGAGCGGTTGCATTCCGGCCGAGATGAAGAGCGTGCTCGGGTCCCCGCGCGGCACCAGCGGCGCGCTGGGCAGGACCAGATGCTCCCGGCTCTCGAAATGCTCTAGAAAACGCTTGCGGATCTCGTTCCCGGTCATGTCGGGGCCGAACTAGCTTACGGTGCCAGGCGCTCCGCCCGCCAATCGCCTGCCCGCAGGCGAATGTACCGGAGCCGGTCATGGAGGCGATCGGCGCGGTTCTCCCAGAACTCGATCCACGCGGGTCGCAGCGCATACCCGCCCCAATCGGCGGGGAGCGGCACATCAACGGGATGACGACGATCAAGGTCAGCGACCGCACGTTCGAGCACGGCTCGCGAGGGCACGACTCGGCTCTGCCTCGAGGCCAGCGCCGAAAGCTGCGCGCCGCGCGGCCGGCTGTGAAAGTAGGCCAGCGAAGCGGTGCGGCTAAGCCGCCGGACGGTGCCTGAAAGTCGGACCTGATGGCGCGTGACCGACCAGTAGAAGACGAGCGCCGCCTGGTTGTTCGCAGCGAGGTCGCGACCCTTGCGGCTTTCGTAGTTGGAGTAAAAGAGGAACGCACCCGCGTCGATGCCTTTGAACAGCACCATGCGCGCGGACGGTGTGCAGCCGGCGCCTGCTGTAGCAAGCGTCATCGCGTCTGGCTGGGGAGCCCCGGCGCGCTCAGCCTCCCGGTACCAACGGCGGAAGAGCACGAGTGGCTCGGCGGGTGCTCGCGACTCGTGAAGTGGCATGCCTGCGTCTACTCTGAGATCGCTTCCTGCGGAACGTACTTCCGCAGCTGCTCCAGCGCCGCCCGCTGCAGACGCGAGACGTGCATCTGGCTGATGCCCAACCGGCGCGCGATCTCGGATTGAGACATCTGCTCATAGAACCTCATGGCCATGATCGCCCGTTCGCGGGGGGTCAGGTGCACCATCGCGCGATTGAGGAGGTCGCGCATCTCGACACGGTCCAGCTCCGGATCAACGGTGCCGATCTGTTCGGCCACCACGCGCCCTTCCTGGCCGTCGGCCGAGCCGATTGGCTGATCCAGCGAAAGGGGCATGTAAGCGGGGCCCATCTCCATCGCTTCCGTCACATCCTCCGGCGGTACCCCGAGGCGCTCCGCGACCTCGGACACGGTCGGCTCGCGACCGAGCTGATTCTTCATCTCCTCGTTGACGCGCACGACCGATTGGTGCAGCTCCTGGAGCCGGCGTGGAAAGCGGATGGCCGTGCCCTTGTCGCGGAAGTGCCGCTTGATCTCGCCGGCGACGGTCAGGGTGGCGAAGGTCGTGAATTCGAAACCCAGGTCGGGGTCGAAGCGTTCGATGGCTTTGATCAGGCCGAGGTAGCCGACCTGCACTATGTCGTCGAGCGGCTCGCCGCGGTTCTGGAACTTGCGGGCAAGGAAGTAGACGAAGTCGTGGTAAGCATCAACAAGCTGCGCGCGGATGCGGTCGCGCTCAGCGGGGTCCGTCGTCTCCTTGTAGCGACGATGTAGCGCCCGCAGCTCCTCGCGGGAAGGACGAGGCGTCGAACCCACTTTCTATTCAGTTAGCAGCGTGGCCGGTAGGCCGGATTCATTCCGGCCGTCACCAAGCGTCGCACTTCAAAACGCCTCCCATCGTTGCGAGGAGCCCCGGGTGGGGGTCCGGGGGGGAGGACCTCAGTCCTCACCCGCGCTCTCAGCCGGCGAGGTATTTGACCATCCTGAAACGGACGTGCCCCGTCCGGGGCTCGACGAGTGGGCGGAAGTCGTCCACGAAGCAACGGATCATCTCGTAAGCGAGCCGCTGCAGCTCGGCGTCCGCCTCGTGGTGCGGCCGTGGGGCCGGCAGCGCGTTGCCGGCCGTTGGCACGAGGTCGACGTCCACGACCAGCGCCCGGTTGGTGGCGAAGTACGTCAGCTTGAGGTCAGCGTGGCCGTCGAGGTCGTTCGCCGCCTCGATGGCGCTGTCGCATGCCTGCGTGAGTGCGATCGTCAGCTCGTCGAGGTCGACGAGGCTCAGGCCCAATTGGCTTCCCAGCGTCGTGGCCACCCTCTTGGCGACCGGGATGAAGTCCGGCGACGCTGGGATTTTGAGCTCGGCGAGATCGCGCTTGGCCAACCTAGCCGCCCGATCCTTTCTTGCTTTCTTCGCCGTTGGTCGCCGACTGGATCTTGCGCGCTGCGGCAGCCTCGAGCTCTTCGCGCCGGCGCTTCGCCGCCGCGACGCCATCCTGGATGGCCTTCCCAACGGGGTTGTCGGGGTCGGTCACAGCCTCGCGCGCCCGCTGCGCCACCTGCTTCGCCTTCTGCACCGGCTCACTGCCGCTCAGCTCGATCGTCTTGCTCCGAAGGTTGTCCACATGGCCCCGACCGGGACCAGAAGCGATGTACGCGCCCGCAGCCAGCCCGACCAGGCCGCCGAGGATGAACCACCCAAAACCGCCGCCGCCCTTCTCTTCCGACATTGCTAACCTCCTAATACCGAGCGAACAAGGCTCTTACCCGCCACCCTCACGCCATGTGCGGCCGCTTTCAGACCGTGCCCGACCGACGATGCTCCGCTTCCGGCGGCCCGCAGCCCCACATTGACGCCGGCGGTGATGTCATTCACGTTGCCGATCGTCTGTCTCACCTCGGGCAAAGTCTCCTTCAGCTCTTCGTTGGTCGTGGTCAGCAGCTCCTCAACGGCTCCCAGCGTCCCACGCAGCCGGAACAGGACGGCCGCCAGGGCCAGCGCCACCAGGAGGGCGGCGACCCCGAATGCGAGCCACATGAAGTTCTGCAATTGGTGGATACCCCCTTACCCGAGCCGGCAAACAACCCCCATGTTAAGTGTCCCCGCTCTGGACCTTACGTGTCAGGCGCGGGGCGTTTCGGTTCCTTGGGATCCTTTGCTTCGGTGGTGTCCTTTGGTTCACGCCCGGGGCGCGGCACGAATCGCGCCAGCGGCTGAAGCAGAAGCGCGAATGGGACTGCCGGCGCCATGTTGGCCTGGCCCAGGCGGAGCGACGGTAGACCGAGATAGTCCCACAGCTGTCCCAACACGAAGCCGGCCGCGGTCGTGACCAGGATCGGAACGTAAGCCCGCCGCCTGTAGGGCAGCAGGGCATAGAAGAGCTGGGAAATAACGAGGATGGCGAGGACCGCGACGATGAGGCCGGGCGCCACGACCTTCAGCACGTTGAAGATTCGCGCTGCGCGCGTCCGTTTGAAGATGCGCCCTGCGCGCGTCCGTTTGAAGATGCGCCCTGCGCGCGCCCGTTTGAAGATGCGCCCTGCGCGCGCCCGGCGGACGCTCCCTCCGGGGCGCGGGGGTGGGTTGTCCTGAGCGAGCTCAGGTGGGTCCCCTGCCTTGGCTCTCCAAGTCCCGTCAAGCGGGCATTTGGTCGGCTACCGGACTCCGGGGTCCCTAAATGCTGTCTATTGGGCAACACGCACGTTACCCGCGCCCCTTTGGAAGCAAGGGCATGTTACCGGGGAGGCTTGGTGGAAGGCTTGATCTGAATGTGAAGCTCATCCAGCTGCGCCTGCTCGACCGGGCTCGGAGCGCCGAGCATCAGGTCCTGGTGACTCTGCGTTTTGGGGAAGGCGATCACGTCGCGGATGTTTTCCGTGCCGGCGAGCATCATCACGATGCGATCGATTCCCGGTGCAATGCCACCGTGAGGCGGAACGCCGTACTCGAATGCGTCGAGCAGGTGGCCGAATCTCTCGCGGATGGATTCGCGCGAGTGACCCAGGATCTCGAAGACCCGCTCCTGCAGCTCGCGGTTGTGGATGCGAATGCTCCCGCCGCCCAGCTCGTAACCATTGCAAACGATGTCGTACGCGTGGGCTCGCACGTCATACGGTTGCTCATCGATGAAGGCCAGATCCTCCTCCATCGGCGAGGTGAACGGGTGATGGCCGTAGGTGAGCTTGCCTTCGTCGTCTTCCTCAAACAGATACATGGGATAGACCCACAGAAAGTGCCACTCGCCTTCTCGTACGAGCTTCCGATTGCGCGCCACTTGCTGCCTGATGAGGCCCATGACCTTCTCGGTCCGGCGTCGTCGATCCGCGACAATTAGGACCAGGTCATCGGGTCCAGCCCCGGTCAGTCTTGTGATGCCATCCATCTCCAGTGCGGAAACAAACTTGTCGAGTGGACCTGGCAGCCATGCAAGACCTCTGGCGCCGGCACCTCTGGCGAGCGTGGAAAGCTCGTCCAGGTCGCGGCGATGCATATCCTTGCCACCGGGCACGGCTAGACCTCGCACCACGCCACCATCAGCCAGCACCGTTTTGAAGACCTGTGCCTGCGTCCGAGCCAGGACCTCGCTTAAGTCCGCGATTTCGAGCTCGTATCGCAGGTCCGGCTTGTCTGTCCCGTATCGAAGCAGCGCATCCTTCATATCCAGCCGCCGAAAGGGAGTCACCAGGTCCACGTCGAGGATCTGCTTCCAGATCTTTGCCCACAATCCTTCGATGAGAGTGAACACGTCTTCCTCATTACAGAAGGACATTTCAAGGTCGAGCTGCGTGAACTCGAGTGCACGATCCGCTCGCAAATCCTCATCGCGCAGGCAGCGGGCGATCTGGTAGTAGCGCCCAAGGCCGCTGACCATCAGAAGCTGCTTCAGCTGTTGGGGCGATTGAGGCAGTGCGAAGAACTCGCCGTGGTGCAAACGGGACGGGACGATGAAGTCGCGGGCTCCTTCCGGTGTTCCCTTCACCAGCAGGGGCGTTTCGACCTCGATGAACTCGTGCTCATCCATATACGCATGAATGATCTTGTTGACCCGGTGCCGCAGCTCAAGGATGCGCTGCATCTGGGGCCGCCGGAGGTCGAGGTAGCGGTACTTGAGACGAATGGTTTCCTCGGCGGTTGCGTCATCTTCGATCGGAAAGGGAGGCGTCTTGGCCCGCGAAATGATCACAAGCTCCGATGCCACGACTTCGATTTCACCAGTTGGCATCACCGGATTCTCAGAGCCGGCGGGCCGCCGCCCCACGATGCCTTTTACACACACGACAAACTCGAGGCGAAGGTCTGTTGCAAGGGCTCGCGTCTCGAGTGATTTGAAGACAACCTGTACCGCTCCCCAGCGGTCACGAAGGTCGATGAAGATGAGGCCTCCGTGATCGCGACGGCGCGCCACCCACCCGTAGAGCTCGAGCTCGCTGCCCGCGTCCGACGCTCGAATGGAGCCGCAGTGGGGCGCCGTGAACCCGCTCACGAAAGGCGCTCCACAAGCTCGCTCCAGGCAACCTCGACCTGATCTCCACTCGCCATGTCCTTCAGCTGCGCGACACGACGCTCAACCTCAACAGTGCTCAGCAGCACCACCCAGCGGGCGCCCAGCTTGTTCGCCGATCGCATCTTGGCCCGCAAACTCTTGGGCTCATAGTCCACGGCAACCGAGCGCACGGTCCTGCAGATCCGCGCGACCTCAGCGGCGGCGATGTCAAGGCCGGCATCTGCCAGGACAACGACCTCGCCGGCCGGCTCGGCGATCACCTCCGCCCCACTCGCCGCCACAACCTCCGTCACTCGATCAAGCCCACCCGCGAAACCCACACCCGGAGTCGACGGCCAACCCTCCGCCGCGGCCAGCCCGTCGTACCGCCCGCCGGCAACGAGGGCATCCTGAGCGCCGGACGCGCCTCCTGGATAGATCTCGAATACCGTCCGTGTGTAGTAGTCGAGGCCGCGCACGAGGTACGGGTTCAATCGATATTCGATTCCCGCGGCGTCGAGGTGGCTGCGAACCACGGTCCAGGACTGCGAGCACTCCTCACATAGGTGGTCGGTGATGCGGGGCGCCTTGACCTTGAAGGGCTGGCACTGCGGCACCTTGCAGTCGAGCAGACGGAGCGGGTTCGTTTCGAGCCGCCGCTGGCAATCGCCGTGCAGCTTGTCCTTCAACGGACGGTAGTACGCGCGCAACAGCTCAAGGTATGCGGGACGGCATTTCGAGTCACCGATCGTGTTGAGCTCGAAGGCAAGGTCGCGCAGGCCCACCTCACGCAGCCAGCAGGCCGCGAGCTCAATGATCTCCGCGTCAAACGCGGGACTCGCCGCACCGATCGCTTCCACGTCGAACTGGTAGAACTGGCGATAACGGCCCTTCTGCGGGCGGTCGTACCGGAACATCGGCCCGATCAGGAAGAGCCGCGACGGCTGCGGTCCTTGGTTGAGGCCTCCCTCGAAATAGGCGCGAACGATGCCTGCGGTCGCCTCGGGCCGTAGAGCGAGATGGCGACCGCCGCGGTCGTCAAAGCGGTAGAGCTCTTTGGCGACGGCGTCGGTATCCGTCCCGACTCGCTCGATCAGGTCAGCATGCTCGAGGATTGGCGTGACGATCTCCTGATAGCCGAAGCTCCTGGCAACGCGAGCGGCCGCCTTCTCGACAGTGCGCCAGAGGGCGCGCTCCTGGGGCATGAGGTCGCGCATTCCGCGGACGGCCTTGATCGGCTCGGTGCGAGGCATCGGAGTGACGATTGTAAGAACCTCCCGTTAGTATCTGGCGCAATGCGACGGCAACACGTGCAGCCGGCGGTGGCGTCCCGCTGGTGACAATCGCCCTCATCCAGATGATCACGCTCATCCTGGCCGGGCTCGCGCTCCTGATGGGCGCATACCTTTTGATCATCGGAAAGCGACCGTGGCGCGGCGGCGAGAACGAGCGCGTCGCGCCTCGAGTCAGGCTGCTCGGCCTCAGTTACATCCTTGTTTTCGGCTCCGCGATGGTCCAGATCATCGCGCAACCACATGGAGTGGACGCAGAGATACTCGGCGGCCTGATGGTGCTAGGCGGCCTGATCGTCATCATGGTGGTGTTTCTGGAAGCCAGGGCCTCCCGAAAACCGGCCTGAGAGTATGAGAGGGCTGGGTGGTTCCCCTCATCGCCGGGCGCTTCGCGCGCGGACCCCTGAATCGCCAACGCCGTCGCTGTAGAGCTTGGACTGGGCCGGCGCTCTCCCTCCGGTATATCGATGAGATTTATTGAGACGAGTCTCTCCTGGCCACGATTCAGAGTGGTTTGGGACAAAGTCATGGCCGGGGGACCCCGGCCAACCCTGCAGCGCTAGATTAGCGGCGGTTGTCTCGGGCTCATAAGTGTTAGGGGTTGGTCCGCCAGCCTGCGGCCACCTTGAAGGCCTCCGCCAGCTGCTCCAGGTGAACCGGCTTGATCATGTAGTCGTCGAAGCCCGCCTTCAGGCAACGCTCTTGGTCTCCGGGACCGGCCAGGGCGGTCAGCGCGATGAGGCGAGGGCGCGTACCGCGGGGCCAGCGGCGGCAGATCGCCTCGGCCGCCTCGAGACCATCCATCTCGGGCATCAACACATCCATGAGCACCGCGTCGTATGGCGCCTGGGCTACCGCCGCCACCGCCTCGCGGCCGTTGGAGACGACGTCGACCTTATGACCAAGTTTCATCACAAGCCTGCGCAGCAGGTTCTGGTTCAGAGCGTTGTCGTCGGCCACGAGCACTGACAGTGCTCCGGGAATCGCATCCGCGGGGAGCGGCGGCGCCACGACCCTCCGGGCTCCAACCTGGGCGATGACGTCGTGCAGCTTGGCCGGAGGGATCGGTTTGGTCAACGTCGCCTGCACCAGGCCGCTGTCGGCTGCGGCCGCCTCCTCGCCGCCGAGCGCCACGGCCGCGATCAGCACGATAGGAAGAAGTTCGGGACCGCGAAGCGCCCGCAGCGAAACGGAGACCTCTAGACCATTGATGGCCGGGCGCCGGTGCTCGATCACAGCCACGTCGAACGGATGGCCCGCCTGGACGAGCGCGAGCGCCTCAGCCGGCGTCGTGGCCGTCGTGGGCGCTCCCCAAAGCTCAGTCTGGAGCGCCATCACGCGACGTTCTGTTGGATCGGCGACCACGATCAACGTCTTCATCGCCTCCAAAGTGAGGGGTGCGGTCGCGACCGGGGCGGGAAGGGCTTCGGCCAGGATTGTGAATTCGAACTGGGTGCCGGCATCGGGACCTGCCTCGACGCCGCCCTGGTCCACCTGCAGTTCGCCGTCCATCATCTCGACCAGGCGCTTGCACGTGGCGAGGCTGAGAACCGCCAGCCGGTCCCCAGGCTCGAGCCCTTGTGAATCTTCAACTCCGTCCAACGCGCGACGAAGGATCCTTGCCGGCACGCCCTTGCCGGTGTCGCGAACGATGAAGCGCAGACCGGTGAACTCGCCCAAAAGCTCGCGCTGCAGCAACACTCCGATCCCGCCACGCCCGGTGCGATCCAGCGCACCATGCAGCAACGCCAGGATGATCTGCTCCAGCCTTCGTGAATCTCCCACGACGAAGCTCGGAACGTCGGGATCCGCCTGAAACGAGAGATCGAGCCCTTTTGCGCCCGCCGGCTCCGCGACGAGCCCGAGGCAGCTCTCGACGCTCGATCGCACATCGAACGGGTGAAGCGCGAGCTCGAACTCGCCGCCCTGGATCATGGCCGCGTCGAGGACCTCCTCCACGAGCCTGGCCACCTGCTCCGCCCCCACTTCGACGATAGAGGCCAGTTCGCGCTCCTCTGTGGTCGCTGCCGTCATCGCCAGCAGTCCTGCTGCGCCGAGGATGGCGTTCAGCTGGTTGCGGAGCTGGTGCCCGAAATCTGCGAGCAGCTCTGCATCCAGCACGTCGGCTTTCGGCGCACGACCTGCGGAGGCGGCCGCGGGAGTCGCGTCCATGTCCTTGTTGTCCATGGCGGTCAGTGCAACCTCACGCCTGGCGGCTCGCCGGCGGCGCGGTGGCCGGCTGGAACATGGAATCCGGAAGGTCTACCCCGTTGGAGCGAAAGTGCTTGAGGTATGACGTGTGGACGCCCGTGGCCGTGTGATATCCGACGGCACGTCCGTCTGCTGTGACGCCCGTTTGCAAGAAAACGAACAGTTCCTGCATCGTGATCTCGCCGTCCACGATGCCGGTGACCTCGGCCACGCTGACCACCTTTCGCGCTCCGCCGCGGAGCCGTTCCGTCTGCACTATCACGTTCACCGCCGACGCGATCTGGCTGCGGATCGCTCGTGACGGCAGCTCCGTGCCGGCGAGCAGGACAAGAGTCTCCAGGCGACCCAGGGCGTCGCGCGGATTGTTGGAGTGAAGAGTGCTCATCGAGCCGTCATGTCCTGTGTTCATCGCCTGGAGCATGTCCAGGGCCTCAGGTCCACGGCATTCCCCCACCACGATTCGGTCAGGCCGCATGCGCAGGCAGTTGCGCACGAGATCGCGGATGGAGATGGCGCCTCGACCTTCAACGTTCTGCGGTTTTGACTCGAGGCTGATGACATGAACCTGGCGCAGGCGAAGCTCCGCGGCGTCCTCGCACGTCACGATGCGATCCGTCGCGGGGATGAATCCGGACAGAACGTTCAGGAATGTGGTCTTACCAGACCCGGTACCACCCGAAACGATGATGTTCAGACGCGTCTTCACGGCTGCGTCCAGGTACTGCATCATCGCGAGCGTCGCTCCCCCGAGGCTGACGATCTGGTCCGGGCTCAGCACCTCACGGCCGAACTTCCGGATCGTCAAGCAAGGTCCGTAGATGGCGACCGGCGGAATGACGACATTGACACGCGAGCCATCCTTGAGACGCGCGTCACACATCGGTTCGGATTCATCCACGCGGCGCCCGATCGAGGAGACGATCCGGTCGATGACGCGGCGTAGACTTGCCTCATCCTCGAAAGCAAGGCTCGTGAGCTCGATCTTGCCGCGTCGCTCGACGAAAATCTGCTCCGGCCGGTTGACCATGACCTCGCTGACGTCCGGGTCGCGCAGCAGCGCCTCGAGGGGACCCAGGCCGACCACTTCGTCGTACAGGACCTCCACCAGCCGCTCGCGATCGCCTGCGGTGACCAGGGACACGGGCGGCTTGGCACGGAAATGCTCCTCTGTCAGCTGCAGCAGGAGCCGCCTGATCCCAGCGGGGTTGTTGATGTCGATCTGTGCGGTGTGGTGGGCGAGGAGCTGGGCGTGTATCTCAGCCTTGGCCGTGGCAAGCGTCGGGCTGAGCTTCGCCACAGACTCGGTGACCAGCGCCGCCGGCACGCTTGAGAGCGCAACAGGCGGCGTCGGAACGACGGCCGCCGGTGCGGCCACAGGGGCCGCAGTCGCGGCCTTCGGTCCGTTTGGCGACGGGGCGGCAGGCATCACGGGTGTGGCCAGGGGCGTCTGCTGATAGCGCCGGTCGAAGCGCTCCGACAGCTTCATGCCTGACCTGAGGCCGGCCGGAACCGCCTGAGCGCCTTCGCCGCCGCCAACCGGACCTCGGCGTCGGGATCAGCGGTCAGGACCTGCAGCCCAGCCACAGTGGCGGGATCGCCGATCATCGCCAGAGCCCGGCAAGCGGCCGACCGAACCCTGGGTGGCCATCTCCGATCTCGAACGATCCCGGCCAGGGGTCCAACCCGCAGGCGGTCATGCCTCAAGCCGCACGCCAGGACGGTCACGACGGCACTTTGCACGCTTGCAGGCTCACGTATCAGGGCCTCGATGTCCATATCCGAAGCAGCGTGGGCCAATTCGATGGCCAGCCGGTGCTGGGGAAGCCGATCCACGGCCGACATGAGCACGTCGACCGCCCGGCTGCCTCCGAGCTCCCCCAGAGCGCGAATGGCGGCCTCCCGCACCTTCGGCTTGGCGTCCCCGATCAAGTCCGCAAGCCAGGGCAGGGAGTCTGTCATTCGGAGAGCCCCGCACAGCCTGGCGGCGGAGATCCGGACGCTCGGGTCCGGATCGACCAGCGAGTTCAAAATCTCATTTCCGACGCCGGTCGGCCTCAGAGCCTGATCGATCCGCCATTGGCCGATGACCCCGGGGGCGCCGCGCTGAATGAGATCGCGGATCGTCGCCGCAACGGGACCTGCGTCGCCGAGCAGCTCGGCAGCCTTGATGTTGAGCGTCACCTCAGGTTCGCCCGCGAGCGCAGCGCTGAGGATGCGATCCACACGAGTGGCCAGGCGGGAGCGCGGAATGCCGGCTCGCGAGCCTCCCGGACGCTTGACAGGGCGCTCTGATTCGAGGTCGGACACTGTCGTGATACCTGAGCCGTTACTGCGATGTTGAAAGTCGAACTGGGGGGACGTTGGTACATTATCGGCGCTTTGAGTTCCCGCGAGGCTCGCGAGAGCCGGGATCCGCGGGAGGAGGGAACCGGTCAAATCGCCGCGAATGCGGGATCAGAGGCCGACCACGCGCCCTCCGCGCTGCAGCTGCGGGTGCGAATGCTGGAGATGTCGCCCGTGTTTGGGGAGCTGGCCGACGGCCCGCTGCGAGCGCTTGCCCGCCGGATGCGTGTCGTGGGCCTGCATGCTGCCGATAACCTTCAGCTGGGGAGTGAGCGCGGCGACGCGGTGATCTTCCTGGCCTCGGGTCTCGTCGAGCAGTCTCTGACCGACGGCTCGGGAAGGGTGCTGTTGACGCGGCGGAGGCTGCCAGGAGACCTGGTCATTCTTCCGGTGCCCCGAGCCGGCGATCGATACGTGACCCGCATCGACGGGCTGGCGAACGCTGTGCTTCTGACGCTGGATCGAGACAGCCTCGTCCAGGGCCTGGGCGCCGATGTCGAGAAGGTGGCGGCCTCCCTCGACCGGCTGTGGACCCAGGAGCTGGCAGCGCTGGCAGCCGCGGAGGTTCAGCTCGCATCGCGGACCTCGGCGCCGATCGTGGCGTTCTTCTCTGCCAAGGGCGGCTCCGGCGTGACGACGCTGGCCGTCAACACCGCGGCGGCGCTTGCGCGCACCTATCCCCGCCAGGTCCTGCTGATCGACCTGTCCGCGCCATTCGGGCACGCCGCCCTGTTCTCGGACCTGATCGCCACCGGATCGATCGCGAGCGCCGCCAAGTCCCCTGCGAACGACTTCGAGAGGGTGCTGCGCCAGCACATCGTCTACCACCGGTCGGGCATGGGCGTGCTGCCCGGGACCCTTCGGCCTGAAGAGGTTGACCTGATGACCGGCGAGCTCACCGGTCGAGTCCTCGACGTCGTCGTCAGCTGGCAGCGCCTCATCGTCGTCGACCTTGGGACTTCGCTGGCCGAGGCTGCTCTTGCGGTGATCGAGCGCGCCGAGTGTCTTGTCGTCGTGGTGCCGCCGGAGATCGCAGCGATGACCGATGCGCGGCGCGCTCTGGCAGTGTTCCACGACATCATGAACGTGCCTGACCACCGCATCGAGATGGTGCTCAACCAGCGCGTGCCGCACCCACCCCTCGACCGCGCAGCCATCGAGTCGATCCTCGGTCGGAAGATGTCGGTCGCTGTTGGCTTTGACGACTCCAGGCCGGAGGAGGCCACCCTCGCCGGCGGCCTGGTGCTGCAGCGCGACACATCCTCGCTAGTGTCCCGTGGCGCGACAGACCTTGCCAGGGTGGTCATGGAGAGCCTGAAGCTGAGTGGCTAAAACGCGGTTTCGGGGCCAGGCCCTTGTCGAGTTCGCCGTCGCCCTGCCGATCCTCATTTTTCTGGTCGCGGGCGTGTTGGAGCTGGGAAGGGGATATGGATACGCGATAGCGACGTCGGACGCGGCTCGCGATGGGGCTCGGTACGTCGCCGGCAAGACCTCCGTGACCGACGGCCCCGGGCTGACCTCGATGTGCAACCTCATCACCGCCGACCTCGCCGCGGTTACGACAAACATCACCTGTCCGACCCTGGTTGCCCACGCGCCGCCATTTGTCAGCGGCACCGACTACGCGAGCCCGACCGGCGGCCAGGCTGTGGTCGCCGTGTACTGCGGGACGAGCGTCGACTGTCGAGGCACTCCGAATCCCCTCTACCAGTCGGAGATCGACGTCTATGTCTATTACGGCTTCAACGACCTGAACCTCTTCGGCGGCCGGATCACCATCTCCGGCTCGAGCAGGACGACAACCTCTTGGTAGGTTCGCGCCGGGGACAGGCCCTCGTCGAGTTCGCGCTCGTGGCACCTGTCGTGCTGCTGATCATCGGCGCCACTGTCGACATGGGTCG